>DAIQRP010000125.1:6410-8613 GCA_036786125.1 Sphingobacterium sp. | reverse complement strand
GTAAGGCGGATATACTTTCCCTGAAGATCCATTTCAATTTTATTATGTGCCTTGGCTCGAATAGCCACCGGAGTATGCATAGGGCCAGTTCCAAGCTTTTGATCCAGCATATTTTCAAAAAATAAACCAGCAGTAATTTTGGAATGATCAGTGCATTTCTTTATTTTTTTAAAAAGTTGATTATGCTCATCACATCATCTTGACCATATCCTTGGTCATGTGCCGCTTGATAACTTTGTTCTAAAACTGCTGCAAAGGGAAAGTCTGCACCTGCTTGTTTGGCTAATAATATATCCTTTAACATTAAATCCAAAGCAAATGCAGGTTTATACTCATCAGCTAATAGCGAAGGTGTTTTAATCTGTGTGGCAGCGGATCCACAGGCAGATTCATTGATAATATCTAACATATCGCTGCGAGAGAGTCCTGATTTTTCGGCAAATAGTACCGTTTCAGCAAGTCCTTGATAGATAATCGACAAAAAGTAATTAATAGATAATTTAGCGGCTATACCTGTACCATTTTCCCCTAAATGAACGATTCGTTTTCCGAGTTTTTCCAAATATGGACGTGCTCTTTCTAAATCTGCTGCTGCTGCACCGGCCATAATAATTAAGGTACCATCTGCAGCGGGCTTGGTACTTCCTGCCACGGGAGCGTCGATAAATGAAGCAGCCTGCTGTTGAATTAAGGCAGCAGTTTCCACAGACTTCTGTCGAGCAATGGTACTCATATCAATAAATAACTTACCTGAAATGGGCAGCGACACTAGCTGAGCATAAACCTCTGTTACCGCAGCATCATTTGTCAACATGGTAAAGATAATATCTGAATTTTCAACTAATGCTTTGATATTATCCGCAACGCTTGCTTTTCCTATAAAATCCTGCGCCTTATCTGGAGTCCGATTATATACCGTTAAAGGAAAACCAGCTTTCTGCAAATTTTGAGCCATAGGATGCCCCATGCTACCCAATCCAATAAATCCGATACGTTCCATATTTTTAAATCTAAATTATATATTTTCAAATATATTAAATTTAAATCTCCTTTGCCTAGACTTCTATTTGCCAAAAATCTACTAATTGCTATATATTATTACATAAATTTATTAGCATGAAATATTGCGATTTTATGCATTTTTTCATAATATTGCATATAATCAATGCATACAAAACCTATGAAAGGATACTTAAAAACAATTTTTTATGTCGGCGCAGTCAGTATATTCGCTGCCTGTTCACAAGCGGAAACTGCCGCAAATACTCTGAGTCCGGAGGAAGAAAAAGAAGGATGGGTATTATTGTTCGATGGCAAATCGGCTGATAAGTGGCATATTTATAATCAAGGCAATAAAGGATCATCTTGGACGATTCAAAATGGGGCACTATATTGTGATCCAAGCAGTGATGCTCCTAAAGGAGATTTAGTAAGTAATGAAGAATATGAAAATTATGAGCTACAGTTTCAATGGAAATTAGAAAAGGAAGGAAATAGTGGAGTCTTTGTCAATGTAATTGAAGACCCTGAGATTGCTTCAACCTGGAGTTCGGGGCCAGAATATCAGTTACTCGATATTCAGCATGCTGATAATGATATCCCCGCTAAGAAGTCGGGTTGTCTATATACTTTTGCTCCTCAGAAAAACTTAGTCAATAATAAACTGCGTACTGAATGGAATGATAGCCGTATTATACAAAAAGATGGACTGGTGAAGTTCTATCTAAATGGTGTGCAGACTGCAGAGATGGATTTTAAATCACAAAAGTGGAAAGATCTGATTAAGCAAAGTCACTTTAAAGACTACCCTGAATTTGGCCAGCATACTAAAGGTAAAATTGCCTTACAAGATTGGTCCAGAGGCGTATCCTTTAGAAATTTAAAAATTAAAACTTTATAATAAAAAAAGCTCCGAATAGATATTCGGAGCTTTTTTTATATGAGATTCTAATCTACTTATTTGCTATAGGTAGATTTTACAAAAGGAGCTTTTAATAAGTAATCAATACTTTGTTTTAGTCCTGTTTCTAAATCATTCGTCACTTCTTCTAATTCCACAAAAATATGCTTTACACCAGCTTCTTTGGCATGGTTAAAAATAGCGTCGAAACCGACCATTCCACTCTGTCCAATTTCTTTATGATCTTTGATATGTAAGGTAGTGAAACGTCCTGGATATTTTTTAAAATACTCTACGGGGGTC
>DAIQRP010000125.1:3190-6400 GCA_036786125.1 Sphingobacterium sp. | reverse complement strand
CATCTCAAAAAATACATATGCTGGGTCGGTATGCTCCAACATATAATCTAACATGACTACCTGATCTTCTACCTTTTGAAATTCATGTGCATGGTTATGGTATCCATATTTAATACCATATTTTTGACATAATTTACCGATTTCATTTAAATAACGACATTCAGTTTCCAAATCTTTCACCGTATTGGGAACACTTAACCATGGAGTGACAATATAGCTTACTCCTGCCGCTTGATGTGCTTTAATACAATCTTCCCACCATGCTAAAGATTCTGAAAAGTCTCCGGAAGCTAACTCTTCTTTGCTTAAAGATTTTGCGGCATGGGAAGAAATAAATTTCATACCCGCTTTTTCCACATTACTTTTAAATACTTCAGGAGCAGTATTATAAAACTGTCCATCGCGGTATCCTGCAGCCTCTACTGTTGTATAGCCCATTGCGGCTAATTTTTTTAATACCGAAAGATTATCCGCATTATAAGCATTGGGATTCACATGGCTTCCAAGCATACTACGTACTGAATATAACTGCAGCCCGATCTCTTTTTTAGGCAGTTTTTTTTGTGCCATCGCTGAAGTACTTATTCCAGAAACAGCTAAAAGCAATAAGCCAGACAGTACAATTTTTAATTTCATCATGATTTATTTTTTATTTTGAATTGGTGATATTTAGACTAAGCTTACCGATAGATTTCGAAAAGGATTAAGGAGCTCATCATCACTACCCAGATTGGTAATCAGTATATCTACTTCCTGAAAATTACAGATTTTAAATGATTCATGAATGGATAGATGATCATGATTTGCTAAGGCTATGCTCCTTTTTGCTGATTTTAACATGCTTTTTTTTACTTCAGCATCATATTGTTGAGATGCTGAAATTCCCAAATTAGCATCAATTCCGCAGGTTCCCATAAAATATAAGTCAGCAATATATTCCTGCACTTCCTGACAAGTTACTAATCCCGTAGATGTTGCCGTCTGTGCATCATAACGCCCGCCCAATACTATAAGTTCAATATTTTTAAAGTCCATTAATATAGGGATGAGAATCATATTATTGGTCACCACGCGAATTTTTATATCTCTTGGAAAATAGCTGGCTATGGCACAGATGGTCGTTCCCCCATCCATAAATAAAGTCATGCCCTCTGTAATAAACTGCTGAGCCTTTAGCGCTATGACTTCTTTTTCCTGCTTCAAATAATTTTCCCGATCCTGAAAGCTTAATGGGTTTTTAGAACGTTGCATTGCCCCTCCCCGAACTTTTGATAACAGTCCACTCTTATGCAAATAATCTATATCTCTGCGGATGGTATCTTCAGAAACGCCTATTTGTGTCGCTAAATTTTCATAAGAAAGCAGCTCAGTAGATTCCAACTGCTTTAATATAAATTCAAATCTTTTTTCCTTAAGCATGTATATTGTTTAAAAAACAGGTTTCTACCTGCAATATTATGCATAATCTCAAATATTTGCAAAATATATACGATCTAATTCCAAAAAGAAGCAGTCTATCAGTTACTTTTATTCGCAGAAAATAACCAAAACTTAACCTGTAACGCACAGAAATTTAATACGATATACTTAAATTCACTATTAGATATTGAATGCTTTACCTTATAAATCCATTTCATATGAAAGCCATCAGTCAATTTTTCCAAGGAATCTTATTTCGAATTTTTATCGAACAGTTTTATTCCCTATACTCTCCACTTCGAGCGACGAGAAAATAAAAAATCAAATCGAACTAAAGATGATTTCAACTGTTATTTCCTGAAATGAGCGTAACAAAAAAAGATTTCGGGAACGATTTTATTTGGGGAGTATCCACTGCAGCATATCAAATTGAGGGCGCCCATAACCAAGACGGAAAAGGAGCTTCCATATGGGATATATTTGTCCATAAAAAGAACAAAATTTTCGGTAATCAGCATGCTGATATTGCCTGCGATTTCTATCATCGATATATGGAAGATCTCTATCTGATGAAAAGTTTGAATATTCCAAATTATCGCTTTTCTATTGCATGGAGTCGCATCTTACCTCAAGGTCAAGGACAGGTTAATCAGGCAGGTATAGATTTTTACAATCGATTAATAGATCTTTCTCTCGAGCTGGGAATTACCCCCTGGATTACCCTATACCATTGGGACCTCCCCCATGCTTTGGAGCAGAAAGGAGGCTGGGTTAACCGAGATATTAAAGATTGGTTTGCCGATTATGTAGCCATAGCGGTGCATTATTTTGGAGACCGTGTTAAAAAATGGATGGTCTTAAATGAGCCTACGGTATTTACGGCAGCTGGATATTTTTTCGGTGTGCATGCTCCCGGCAGAAGAGGTTTAGATAACTTTTTAGCCGCAGCACATCATACTGCTTTAGCGCAATCTACAGGCGCAAGGCTTATAAAATCCATCGATAGTAGCGCCTATGTAGGCACTACATTTTCCTGTTCACATGTCGAAGCCTATACGAAAAAACCGAAGGATATTGCTGCCGCACAAAAGGCGGATGTGCTCTTTAACCGATTTTTTATAGAGCCACTCTTAGGGTTGGGCTATCCCACACAAGAGATAAAAGCACTGCGCAGAATTGAAAAATATATTCAAGCGAATGACGAAAGGGATCTCGCTTTTCAAATGGATTTTATAGGCTTACAAAACTATACACGCGAGGTAGTCAGACACTCTTACTTCGTTCCTTACTTGCAGACTAAAATTGTAAGTGCTAGCCAGCGTCAAGTTCCTATTACTGCCATGAAATGGGAGATTTATCCCGAATCATTATATAATGTGCTGAAAAGGTTTAGTCGTTATCCAGCTATTCCTCCATTGCTGATTACTGAAAATGGAGCCGCTTTCCAGGATACAAGAACTGGAAATACAGTAGTCGATCCGCAACGGAAAGCCTATTTGCAACAAGCGATCGAACAGGTCTACCGCGCACAGCAGGAAGGTATCGGAGTTCATGGCTATTTTGTATGGACCTTCTTAGATAATTTCGAATGGGCAGAAGGCTATGAACCTCGCTTCGGCTTAGTCTATGTAGATTTCCAAAATCAAGAACGTATTGTTAAATCTTCGGGTCAGTGGTATAGCGAATTTTTAAGTGATAAAATCTAATTAAAAGAATAACAAAGCACAATTAAAGAAATAACAAAGCACAATTAAAGAAATAACAAAGCACAATTAAAGAAATAACAAAGTA
>DAIQRP010000125.1:0-3090 GCA_036786125.1 Sphingobacterium sp. | reverse complement strand
ATAACAAAGCACAATTAAAGAAATAACAAAGCACAATTAAAGAAATAACAAAGTATTACTAAGAGAGTGCTAAATCATCGATTTTACTGCCAATAGTCATTTCTTTCATCTCTTGCTCCAGCTGAGGGAAGTCTTTGCGCTCGATGCTACGTTCGATTTCTCCGTCTTTCAATAGATAAATACGATCACAGACTTCATTTAATGTAGAAAAGATATGAGAGGATATGATAACCACTTTTTGAAGTGCTTTAAGTTTTAAAATAATTTCTGAAACGATAATATTACTTTGAATATCTAAACCATTATAAGGCTCATCTAAAATAAAATACTCATTCTGCTGCAATAATAAGGCGGTCATGGCTAACTTCTTCTTCATGCCTGTGGAATAATTAACTGCATATTCTTTTAAGGGAAGGTCAAATATATTTCTCTTCTCCAAGTTTTCCAGCTTGATATTCCGGCTATTACATAATAATTGAATATATTCTTCTCCCGTAATCCAAGGAAAAAAATAGGGTTCAGTCTGCAGAAAGCCCATATGATTTTTTAAAGAATCCCGATCACATTGAATAAGCCCCTCATATTTCTCAAGTCCAGTAATACATCTGAATAAGGTGGTCTTCCCTGCTCCATTATTACCCACTATACCATATACCTGCCCCCTTTCAAACTGCAGGTCTATCTGTTTTAAAATCTCTTTATGCGAAAAGGATTTGGAAAGTTTTTCTATTTGAATCATTATAAAATCTCTTTAAGTTTCTGTTGAGACTTGATATAAAAATAAGGAATCATCGCCAATAATAAAGGAGGAAAGACGATACATAATATCATCATCATACTCTCTGGGAGTATAATTTCGTCTGGATAATTAGCATATTTACTGCATAAACCCATAAATACCACCAAATAGCCAATACATTGAAGTAGCAGGACAGCCCATACACTCTCAGGGAAAGCCGCGCTAAGTAATATAACTAAAGGAAGGGTCAGATAGCTGCTATATAGCAAGGCAATTTGCGCTTTTGCGATTAAAAATTTCTTCGGGCTAGTATTTGAAATCCATACATAGAATTTCTTTTCCGGTAACAGATAAAAAGAAAAGCAACTGATAAAAATGCCATATAAACTGACCATCCCTAAATTAAAATTATCCACTACGACAGCTATAATTCCTATTAGATATAATAAGCTCAGCAGAACAATTGATTTTCTAAAGCCTACAATAAATTCAAAAGGATTTTTTTTAAATGCTGTAGGCAGCACGAAGGCTGTTCTTTTGGAAGGATTGAATAATGCCAATCCAAGCGCAGAAAATAAGAGCAGTATACTCTCTATATGATGCGCCTTAATCCATAAAAAAATTAAAAACGGCAGACAGATTATCAGATGCTCCAGCATCCGGACTTGCAGATATTGCCTGTTGGAAAAACAGGTAATTAAAAAATCATTCTTATCTCTTCCGCTTAGGCGCCCAATAAAAATTAGGGGAATTAGCGCATATAGGTATGATGCATATTGAACCTCCTTTAAAAAATAAACAGAGCTTAAGACAAATAACACCAATAAGGCGGGATAGGCCAGATAGATATTTAAGCCAAAATTATCCAAATATCGGTTTAACATTTTCCATTGCAGAATAAAGTAATATTTCATGCGGTTTAGTTTAGCCTATTCCTCATTAAGGCATATCGTTAATAATTCCTTATCAGGGTTCCCTGAGATATAGCTATCGGCAGAAGGTTGATTCATGTACAGATGAAGCCTATGCAGATACCCCTATTGAAAATCCGAACTTAGCCTTGAAGCATAAATTCCTATAGTTTTCAGTCTTCAAAATTAAGGAAATTAATTTTAAGCGTCATATGTCAAAAAATTCCTATCTATCTTCCTCTATTCAAATAATTTATGTATATTAATTATGCCAATTATAAATAAAATATGATATACAAACCAGTTTCCATGGCCTTATGTGGCCTCGCTTTATTTTACAGTTCCTGTCAGTCCGGGGACTCCTCTCTGGGATCTACTATGCAGACAGATACAATAAACACCAGCCTACATTCAAAAAGTTTTAATGGCCTTATTGAGGGCAAAACTGTGGAGCTTTATACATTGAAAAATAAAAATGGGATGACGGTAGACCTCACTAATTTTGGAGCACGCATTGTTGGAATTATCGTTCCAGACAGAAATCATAAACCTACGGATGTCGTTTTAGGATTTAAGCAGGCTAGCGATTATAATAATCCGGAGGAACCTTATTTTGGAAGCATTGTCGGCCCCTTCGCTAATCGAATTGCAAATGCTGTTTTACATATTGATAAACAGTCATATCATCTGAGCATCAACAATGGTCCCAATACCTTACATGGAGGGATCAAAGGACTTCATTTTGTGCATTGGGATGCTACACAAGATAGCAGCTCTGTCACCTTTAGGTATACCTTCTCCGATGGACAGGAAGGATTTCCTGGAAATACTCAAATTGAAGTAAAGTATAGCCTACTGGATGATAATAGCTTAAAATTAGATTATGAAGCTGTCTCCGACAAAAAAACTGCACTAAATCTAAGCAATCATGCTTATTTTAATTTAAATGGGGAAGGTTCGGGGACTATACTGCAACATCAGTTGCAGATATATGCGTCCGAATTTACCCCTGTAGATAGTACCCTAATTCCAACCGGAGAAATCAAGTCAGTCTATCGCACAGCATTTGACTTTACTAAGGCTAAGGAAATAGGTCAAGATATTGAAAATGAAGATATACAGCTGCAATTCGGAAAAGGTTATGACCATAACTACGTCTTGAATACTACTAAAAAAGAAGACTACCGCCATGCGGCAAAAGTAATAGGCGACAAATCTGGAATTATTATGGATATCTATACTCAGGAACCCGGCTTACAGTTTTATAGTGGAAATTTTATGGCTGAAAAAGTTAGCTTAAAAAATGGAGCTAAGGACAGCTTTAGGACTGCCTTCTGTCTGGAGCCTCAAAATTTCCCAGATGCTCCACATCATCGTAATTTTCCGAATAGCATCTATAGCCCAAACCAACGCTATAGCAGCTCCTCCATTTATAGCTTT
>DAIQRP010000004.1:50983-55036 GCA_036786125.1 Sphingobacterium sp. | reverse complement strand
TGCTGCACGTGTAGCAGGAGTTCCAAGACCGCAGTCTTTCATCGCTTGACGCATCTCATCATCATCAATTTCTTTGCCTGAAGTTTCCATGGCTTTCAATAAGGAAGCCTCCGTATGAATAGGTTTAGCTTTGGTAAACTTCTCCATCAGATCCAACTGTAGGATATCTAATAATTCATCAATCAGTAGCTTCGGAAGCTGTGCATTTTCGGCATCTTGATCTTCATTATTTTTATCCTCATCCACTTGTTCAATCTGATCCGCGGAAAGGCGCCAGCCATACTGTTTAATCACCGTTCCTTTCGCAATAAGCTCCACCCCTTGAGTATCTAATACCACTGTAGTAATATCTTTTAAGCAGACATCAGAAAAAGATTCCACCATGCGTTTTGCAATCATATTATAAATTTGAGATTGCTCCTTAAGCATAGCCGAAGGTTTTTCATCCGTTACAAGAAGGGCATGGTGATCGGTCACTTTCTTATCATCCACAGACCGCTTATTCAGCTTAGCACCTATTAAATTTTTAGAAATGGCTGCAATATGATCCTCAGCGGTATCTGCCAGGTGCTGGAAAAGCTCCTCTATCTTTTCAAATACATCTTCTCCAATATAGCGACTTCCGGTACGGGGGTAGGTAATGACTTTCTTCTCATATAAAGTCTGCGCTATACTTAGGGTCTGATCGGCAGAATAGCCATATTTTTTATTCGCATCCTGCTGTAAGGTGGTTAAATCATATAATAAGGGAGGAGGTTCTTTCACTTCCTTAGCTTCGACTTTAGAGACTAATGCCGGAGTTCCAGGAGTTATTTTTGCTATTGTTTCTTCGGCTAAATCTTTCTGATCGATTCGATTGGAGCTCGCTTTAAACTTAATATTATCTTTTTCAAAAGCCGCCTGAATTTTGTAGAATGCCGTAGGTTTAAAATTTTTATTTTCCACATAACGCGAGCAGATCATCGCTAATGTGGGGGTCTGCACACGTCCTAAGGACAGCAAACCTCTATTTCCCGCAGCCAAAGTTATTGCCTGCGTGGAATTAATACCAATTAACCAATCTGATTCTGATCGAGAACGTGCTGACATATACAAACTATCGTATTCTGTCCCTTCTTTTAAATCTGCAAAACCAGCTTTAATAGCCTTATCCGTTTGCGAGGAAATCCAAAGACGCTTAAAAGGTAATTTAACCCCGAGGTAATAATATATATTTCTAAAAATTAATTCCCCCTCACGCCCCGCATCGGTAGCGACAATAACTTCATCTGCTTTTTGCAAAAGGCCTTTGATAATTTGCAACTGCTTTAAGGCTCCAGCATCATCAACCTGCTTACCGTCCCGTCTTACCTTTTTGGATTCCAAACGAAATTCTGTAGGAATAATAGGAAGATTCGCCATCGACCAGGTATTATACCCATAAGCCTGAGGAGTGCAAAGTTGGACTAAATGCCCAAAAGCATAGGTAAAAGCATAGCCATTACCTGAAATATAACCATCGTTAACCTCTTTGGCTCCCATAACTCGAGCCAAATCTCGCGCTACTGAAGGTTTTTCTGCAATGACAACTTTCATAAATATAGTGGAATAGCAAATATAAAATTCATGTTAATCTATCGAAGGAATTGTAATTCCTTTTATCTTACGGTATAAATCTATCGCATACACATCTGTCATACCTGAAACATAATCTAAGACCGCCTGAATTTTGGCGTAGGTATCCGTACGCTCCGTATAAAATTGCTGAGGTATTAAAGCGACTAATTTCTTATCGTAATTGGATTTAACGGTCTTCACATACGCCGGAATAAATTCCGACAATAAAGCATTCATTACTTTATAACCCGCCACCTCAATCTGAACTACTGTAGGCGCATTATAAATTTTAGCCACAGAAATCGTCGATATGCGTTTCATCTGTGCTACAATATCGGGATCTAAGGCATCCATTAAAGCCGAAGGAAAGATTCCTTTTAAAAACTGCTCCTGCTCACGCACAAATACATCAATACATGCATTTATCAACGTATTAATAGCCTTAGCACGCAATAGGGAAACTCGAGAGGACTTATCAATAAGTAAACTCAAGCGTTCCGTCAGATCCGTAGGTCCACATAAAGGCAGTAATAATGCTTCAACCTCCTCATAAGAAAGTAATTTCAGATGATGTGCATCCTCTAAATCAATAATATTATAACAGATATCATCTGCTGCCTCTACCAGATACACTAAGGGATGACGTACATATCCATTGGGGTTATTCTTATCCTTTAATAGCCCCAACTCTTCTGCAATCCGTTTAAAGGTATGGGTTTCCGATTCAAAAAAGCCATACTTCTTACGGTGATGTGAGCCTTTGATATGTCCATCTATGGCAGCACAGGGATATTTTACAATCGCAGCAAGGGAGCTATATGTCAGTGCAAAGGCTTTATCATCCTTACCATGAAAGGAATGTGTTAAGATACGCAGAGCATTGGCATTACCTTCAAAATGTGTCAGATCAGCCCACTGTTCAGCAGTCACTTGATCTTGGTATTTCGAGCCTTCTCCATCTGTAAAGTAAAACGATATCGCTGACTCTCCAGAGTGCCCAAAAGCAGGGTTCCCTAAATCATGCGATAGACAAGCTCCAGAAACAATATTACCGACCTCCTGTAGAAAAGGATACTCCTCATCCACATTCGGATAAAGGTCTTTCATTCGGGAATAAAACATCCGTCCTAATGAACGCCCTACCGAAGCGACCTCCAAACTATGGGTAAGTCTATTATGTACAAATACGGCTCCCGGAAGTGGGAATACCTGCGTTTTATTTTGCAATCTTCGAAAAGGTGAAGAAAAAATCAACCGATCATAATCACGCTGAAATTCAGAACGTGCCGCCAAATCATTCTCAGAAATTCGCTCTTCATAGCCCCAGCGCTTTGCTGAAAGCAGTTGTTTCCAATTCATCATAAATTTACTCGGATAAGAATACAAATATACATTTTTAGAATTTTTAAAGTTCCGAAATCATGGATTAGATTTTTAATCCCCATTTAAATCTTGTAAATTTATAGGAATAACTAATGCTTATAAATCTATAAAGTCATGCGTAAATATCATCTTCCCGCAGTAGAAAAATTTGAAGCTAAACTCCAAAACAGAAATACGCACTTACTTATCTTACGCAATAGCTCAGGAATGGAAGTCGCATTAACAGATTATGGAGCACGTATCGTGAGTATTATTGTACCTGACAAAAAAGGAAATCTAACGGATGTAGTCCTAGGCTTCAATTCCATTGAAGAATATTTCAATGCGAAAGAACAATATCACGGGGCAAGTATAGGCCGTTATGCGAATCGTATTGCAAATGCCGAGTTTCAACTGGATAGTCATAGATATAAATTAGCCATTAATAATGGACATAATAATCTACATGGAGGATTTGAAGGATTCCATCGAAAAGTTTGGGACCGCCGAGTTAATTTAAGTAACTCCGTCGAGTTCTATTATGTTTCTCCAGATGGAGAAGAAGGCTTCCCAGGCAATCTGAAAGTCTGCATATCGTATACCCTGACCGAAGAAAATCAGATTATTATTAAATATCGGGCTAATACGGATAAAAAAACCATCGTGAATTTAACTAACCACGCCTACTTTAATTTAAATGGAGAAGGCAACGGAGATATTTTAAATCATCAGGTGAAAATAGATGCCGATTACTATTTACCCAATAATGAAAATCAAATTCCTTTAGGGGAGGAAGTTCCTGTAGCAGAGACGGCATTTGATTTTAGAGATTTTAAAGCGATCCATCAGGATATTCAAGCAGATGATATACAGTTAAAATCTGCACGAGGATATGATCATAACTTTATTAATAAAGCGCCTATATCCCGACCTGCAGCAACCGCCTACTCCCCAACTACAGGCATACAGTTAGAAGTATTTACCTCGGAGCCGGGATTACAGTTTTATACTGGAAATTTCCTTTCTGATAAAGATATAGGCAAAGCCGGAAATCATTATCTGCCCTATGGTGGATTTTGTTTTGAAACTCAACAC
>DAIQRP010000004.1:39874-50973 GCA_036786125.1 Sphingobacterium sp. | reverse complement strand
AATAGCCCCAATGTGGAAGAATTTCCGTCCAGTAGCTTAAGTCCAGAGGAGACCTACTTATCGGAAACACATTATCGGTTTAGCTTACGCTCATAACTCCAATGTTTTCCGCTCATAACTCCAATATTAACGATAAAAAAAAGGCTCTTAATTAGAGCCTTTTCTTTTTATTTTAACAAGTCGTCTAGCGCCTTTTCAACTTTTTCAAATCCAAAACCCGCCTTCATTTCAGCAAACATCCGTTCTATCTGATCATTACATAGATTACCGATACTTCCTTCATGTGTATGGTTCACTTCTTTAGAAGGTTTAAATGTTCCCTCTTCAATAGCTAAACCTATATTTTTATATGCTTCACGGAATGGCGTTCCATTTAACACTTCATTATTAACCACCTCTACAGAAAATAAATAATCATACTTTGGATCTTCCAATATGCCATCGTTAATTTGAATATGATCCAGCATAAAGTGAGCAATCTCTAAACAATCATTTAAGGATTGAAAAGCTGGAAAAAGATTTTCCTTTAACAACTGTAAATCGCGGTGATAACCCGATGGTAAATTCGTAGTCATTAAGGCGATTTCATTCGGTAGCGCCTGAATTTTATTACAGCGTGAGCGAATTAATTCAAATACATCTGGATTTTTCTTATGCGGCATAATGCTCGAGCCTGTAGTTAAATGTGCTGGAAAGCCGATAAATCCAAAATTCTGATTGATAAACATGCAGACATCCATAGCAAATTTCGCTAGAGTAGCCGCAATA
Organism: Sphingobacterium sp.; assembly: GCA_036786125.1. Classification (GTDB taxonomy): domain Bacteria; phylum Bacteroidota; class Bacteroidia; order Sphingobacteriales; family Sphingobacteriaceae; genus Sphingobacterium. Next base: position 50,205 of record DAIQRP010000004.1, on the reverse strand, counting down.
GATGACATCGCTTGAGCCAAAATACGTTCAGTCTTCCCTCTACCCATCTGCGCATATACTACATTATAGTTTAAATCTTCAAAACCTAATAACGCTGTCGTTAGGCTACGATTTAAAGGAAAGGAAGATCCATAACCTGCAGCAGAACCTAAAGGATTTTTATTACATACCTTCCAAGCGGCCTGCATCAGCGCTAAGTCATCTACCAAACTTTCCGCATAAGCTCCAAACCATAATCCAAACGAAGAAGGCATCGCTATCTGCAGATGAGTATATCCAGGAATTAATACATTTTTGTGCTGCTCACTCAGACGGATTAATTGATGGAATAATACTTCGGTATTATTAACCATATGCTGAATCTCAGAACGGAAATACAATTTCAAATCTACCAGAACTTGATCATTTCGGGATCTTCCAGAATGAATCTTCTTGCCTGCTTCCCCAATGCGTTGCGTTAATAACATCTCCACTTGGGAATGTACATCTTCTACAGAATCTTCAATTTCAAAATTACCAGCTAAAATATCAGCGTAGATATGTTTTAACTCCTGCTGTACGGGTGTCAAATCTTCTGCCGTCATGAGGTTAATACTGTTTAACATACGCGTATGGGCTAAAGACCCTAACACATCGGCAGCTGCCAATTGCAAATCCATAACGCGGTCATTTCCTACTGTAAACGATTCCACAAAAGAATCTACATTAATATTTTTTTGCCAAATTTTCATCGTATCTGTGAATCAGTATATTTCAAATTATATATACAAAAGTACCATTTGAAATGGAATAAAGCAATCAGATAAAGGGGACTTAACTGTAGTTTTTTGTAGACTGTTACATTATTTTTAAAATTATTGTCCCCTTTTTAAATTTTAACATTTATTAACAAAACGCGTGTTAACATATTGTTAAGCGAGATTTATGACGATATTTTGATATTTTGAAGGATATAAAAGTAAGTGAGTGATTACTTTATTTAAAAAAATAGCTTTATTATAAGATATTATATTGCTACGTTTGTATCAACAACGGGGCAGAATCCAATGAGGATTTGAATTCAAGTGAGCAGACACTCACAACTGGATAACCAAAAAAACTAACCGCAATTATGAAGACCACAATGTCTTAAAACTTGAAGATATTTAACCTAACCAGTTATAAACTAATTATGAAAAAGGCATATCTCTCACAATATGCCTTTTTTTATGCATTTTTTAGATTGAAAGTATACGTATATATACAGCAGATATTGTGATGTTTGTTTTGAGACAGAGAAATCTGTCTCTTTTTTTTTTGGAGCTCATTCGAATTTTTAAATAGCGAGTAGCTTTTATTTAAAAATTGAAAGCGGTCTAGAGCTAAATGCCTAAAATTCTGAAATAGCTTCCACATCTAAGCTTAGGGAGTCTTACGACTTCCGAAGTTAACAGCATGCAGTACCCCCTTTTCCGAAGTTGAAAAGAATATTATCTACTCCAAATAGATGTATAAAATAAAACCATAAAATTATTTATCTTTGTAAGGAGTGGCAAGCTGGCTCCATATGACTTATAGTTCAGAGGCCATGCTACTAATAGTTAACGTTATAATACGAATATCATGGGAACAGAAAGTAAAAGACAGCAAAGATTTGCGGGGGTTATACAACAGGATTTAGCGGAATTATTTCAAAAAGAAGGTTCAGTATGGGCTCCAGGGGCATTTATTACAGTAACCCGAGTACGTGTAACTCCAGATTTAGCAATAGCTCGCGTCTACTTAAGTTTCTTAAAGACTGATACTGCGCAAGCTGATTTAAAGGCTATTCGCACTAAAACGAATGAAATCCGTTTTAAATTAGGCGCAAAAATAAAACATCAAGTACGTATCGTTCCTCAACTCGATTTCTTCTTGGATGACACCAATGAATATGTAGAACATATGGATAAGCTCTTCGATGAGATTAGCAAAGAAACAAGACAACCAGATTAATAAATCTGGTTTTTTTTTGGATGGTTAATTTTAATAAATAGATGGTTTTTCAATTAGACCCTATAGAAATATATTTTCCGGATCCTGCATTAGCGGAGGAAGACGGCTTACTGGCTATTGGAGGTGATTTAAGTCCGGAGCGCCTCCTATTAGCTTATGAAAATGGCATATTCCCTTGGTTTTCCGAAGATAGCCCCATATGCTGGTATGCGCCACATCAGCGCTTTGTATTAGAGCCCAATGAATTAAAAATATCGAAATCCATGAAGCAGGTCCTGCGTAAAGGGGAATTGAGCTTAACGCATAATACCTGCTTCGCTGAAGTGATTCAATCCTGTGCTCAGGTAAAAAGAGCGGGAGAAGCCGGAACTTGGATTACCGCTGACATGCAGGAGGCTTATATTAAATTGCATCAGCTTGGTATCGCCCATTCTATAGAAACCTGGAAAGATGGCGTACTAGTCGGGGGATTATATGGAATTCAAGTCGGAAATGTATTTTGCGGCGAATCTATGTTTTCCAAAGTATCAAATGCTTCAAAATTAGCCTTGATATATTTATGTAAATCATTTACATTTAAACTTATTGACTGTCAAATAGAATCTGCACATCTCCGCTCATTAGGAGCTGCATATATGAGTCAAGAAGAATTTCGAAAAGCATTACAAGACTCTTATGTCCTATAGAACACATTTTACTATTCCAGCAGAGACCATCTACTTAAATACCGCAGGAAATGGTTTAATTCCTGATACAATCAAAACCTGGCGGAAGGAGCGCGATACCGTATTTTTTGAAGCCGACGGTAATTTAAGAGAGCAGCAACCAGCATTTATCCAAGGGGTAAAACAAACCATTGCTGAGGTATTCCACTGCCAAACGAATCAAATTTTTAATACGGCTAACTTTTCAGTCGGATTTAACACCTTACTGTCCGGACTAGATAGAAATTTAGAATTCTTACTGTTAGCTGATGACTACCCTTCCTTAAACTATCCGATTATTAGTCGTGGATTTAAACATTCTTTTGTTCCTTTAGATCATCAGGTAGAACAGCATATAACGCAAGCGCTAAAAGAAAGAAAACCCGATATTCTAGCGCTATCTTTAGTGCAGTATATTTCAGGAATAAAGATCGATATCTCCTTTCTTCAGGAAATTAAAGCCCAGTATCCAGATCTATATATTCTGGTCGATGGAACGCAATTTTTAGGTACTGAACCTATAGATTTTGAGCAATCCGGAATAGATGCAATAGGAACATCGGGTTATAAATGGCTACTCTCTGGTTTTGGGAATGGTTTTATGTATATATCCAATCGCTTACAAGCCCTGTTGTTTCAGGATAGTCAAAACGCGAGCCTCGCTCCGATGTGGGAAGGAAGGGAAAAGATAAATATCTACTTTGAACCCGGACATATAGATACCTTAGCTCAAGGCACCATGCAGCAGTCCCTAAAATTTCTACAAGAAAAAAAATTAGCAGATATTCAAGCTTATCTCAAAACTATCAGTCACTTAGCTCGAGAAGAGTTTATCGCTCGAAATCTTTTATCTGAAGATATCATTAAAAGAAGCAATCAATCGCCTATCTTTAACCTAGATATAGATCCTAAACATTATCCGTATCTAATAGCACATGGAGTCAAATGTTTTCCTAGAGGAAAAGGAATACGCATTGCATTCCATCTGTATAATACGGAGGATGATTTAAATAGCTTATTAAAAATATTAGATCATGGGAAAATTTAAAATTGGAGATTTAGTCCGATTTGTCGACGAGCCTATTGAAGGTCATATTACCTCTTTTCAAAAAGACGACCTTATTGGTGTAACGGACGATACGGGCTTTGAGATTCCTGTATTAGCCAGTAAGATTACATTGGTACATGGAAATATGCGACGTGAAGATGATGACTTAGAAGCAAGTACGCCACATATCCCTTTAAAATTTATTGAAGAAGGTATATTATTCGCTGTTTCTGGAGACCATAAAGATGGTTTAGCTAAGCTGCATATCATCAATGAAACCTCCTATGAATTATTAGTGAGTATATCTGAAATTACAGGCAATAAAACCAAGGGTGTATTTGCAGATAAGGTCAGCATCAATGATTCAGTGCAGTTCTATTCGGCCAATTTTGCTACCGTAGGTAAATGGCCTACTTTTAGAATTCAAATTTTACGCTTTACCCCTTCTATGCAGGTATTTACCAATCCGATCAATAGAGAATTACGCGTACGCCCTGTAGATTTGACAAATCCGAAAGTGTCGAATGAAATTTTAGGGGAGAGAATTTGGTTTTATGAAATTGATAAAGAAGAGGAAGATATTGGTTTAGAGAAATTAAAATCACATTTTATTCCTCATCGTCCAAAATAAAAGCTTGAGATAATCTCAAGCTTTTATTTTTTCTACGGAAAATTATGATACCGTTAACGCGGATTTCTTAGTGCTCACTAAGAGCAATAGAGCAGAAAGGCCAAATACAATCCAGCCCCAACGCAGGTGAATTGATTTTGCCAATAGTCCGTCTACTAAAGAAAATCCAAAGTAATTATTTATCTTCAAGTAAACTGCTGCTAGCGCTAGAATAAACCATCCGAAATACAGCAAAGTCATCCATCGAAAAGCTTGCACAGAACGCATAAAAAATAAAAGTGCAAGGACGGCTAGTTGCAGATAAGTCAAACCAAACAACAAGGTGTCGGTTTGATACAAATTCCAATTTCCTTTAATTGGAACTTTCAACATCGGAGTTAATATCAGTAAAAAACCGAGAATTAATCCCAAAAGCGCAAAATACTTACGGAGAATCACCATAATTGACGTATATATAAGAACAGGGTAAATTTATTAATTTATCGTTCAGATTTGCATGTAGCCTCAGAAAAAATATATGATATTCGTCAAAAAACGCATTTTCTAAATATGACGCAAATTACAGTTATCTAAAAAATTAAAATACCAGATTAATAATCAAGAAGTTACACAATTCTAATTTGTTATTTATAATTATTCTAAATTCCTCTGTATGACAGATTTTTGACAGAACGTCAATGCTTTTAAAGTACATTTGCAGAGTTAAATTCAGTGAGGATACAGCTTTGGACAATCTTAAAGTAATAGCATTTACACATAAACACATCGACCTAAAAGATTTAGGTAATCTAGTCATTTGTAATGAGGAGTTGGAAAGTAGACTTATCAACCTTAAGCATACCCTAGATATTCCTGAAATATTCTATATTGGTACATGTAATCGTGTAGAGTTTGTGTTCTATGGACCACATGAACTGACGGATTCTTTTATTTCCGAATTTTTAGATAAATTAAACTTCTGTGTTCCTCAGGAACGCATGCAGTGTTTCTTGGGTCAGGTTAATAAATACGAAGGGATGGATGCTTTAAACCATCTATTACGTATGTCCTGTTCTTTAGAAAGTCTAGTTGTCGGAGAAAAAGAGATTCTTGCTCAGGTTCGCCGTGCTTATGAAAGATGTAAAGAAGCTGGATTTACCGGAGATTACTTACGTTTAATGATGGATCGCCTCGTAAAAACAGCGAAGGAAGTCTATACCTATACGAAAATCTCTAGAAATCCTATTTCTGTCGTTTCCCTAGCTTACCGTAAGCTCAGAGAATTAAAATTAATGAGTAACCCGCGTATTTTAGTTATCGGCTCGGGAGAAACGAATCAGAATTTAGCAAAATACCTACAAAAATATAAGTTCAGCAATTTTGTTATTTTCAACCGTACGGTAGAAAATGCTAAAGTTTTAGCTGAAGATCTGAAAGCGCCTGTATTCCCACTTACAGCCTTAAAAGATTATAAAGCAGGATTTGATATTATGATTACTTGTACAGGCTCTGCCGAAGCTATAGTCGATCAAGAATTATATCAATCGCTTTTAAATGGTGATACCGACAAAAAGATTATTATTGACTTGGCTATTCCAAATGATATTTCAGAAGAAGTTATTGCCAATAATCCAATCTATTATATCGAAGTATCTAGCCTTCAAGCTATCGCCAAGAAGAATATTCAAGAGCGTTATGATGAGTTAGTAAATGCAGAGAAAATTATCGAAGATAATATTCAAGAATTCCTGCCTTTAGTCAAGCAACGTCGTATTGAAGTAGCTATGCGTACTGTGCCGGAGAAAATTAAAGAGATAAAATCTTTAGCTTTAAATGAAGTCTTTGCAGCTGAAGTTTCAGCATTAGATCCAGAAGCACGTATTACCCTGGAAAAAGTTATTAACTATATGGAGAAAAAATACATTAAAGTTCCGATGGTTATGGCTAAAGAAATTCTCGTAAAGTCTTCTGAATCGAGCGTAAACTAAAATCCTTGCTATATTCTGACAGTACTTTGTCGTTAATATATGTCAATTTTTGGTTAGCTTTGTACCTGAGTATAAAAGCATAACTTTTATAAAAACATATAGTAATTAAAAGACTGTGGATAGAACATTAATCATTGGAACGCGCGGATCTATGCTAGCCTTATGGCAAGCTAATTTCATTAAAGATCGCTTAGCGGAAATCGGTATTACTGCGGAGTTAAAAATTATCAAAACCCAAGGTGATATTATTCAACACTTACGTTTAGATAAGTTAGAAGGTAAAGGCTTCTTCACCAAAGAACTTGAAGAAGAATTATTAAACGGTACGATCGATTTAGCAGTTCACTCCCACAAAGACTTACCTACAGTAAATCCTCCAGGATTAATTATTGCAGCGGTATCTGAAAGAGAAGACCCTTCAGAACTTTTAATTATTCATAAAGACTGCGTGGATATTAAAAAACGCCTTTCTTTAAAATTCAATGCAACGGTAGGGACTTCCTCAAACCGTAGAAAAGCACAACTTACTGCCGTTCGTCAAGATTTAGAATTTACAGATCTTCGTGGAAACCTTCAAACGCGTATTCAAAAATTACGTGATGAAGATTATGATGCGATTGTACTTGCTAAAGCTGGTGTAGATCGTGTAGAGATGGATCTTTCTGATTTCCATGTGGAAGTCATTCCTCCTGTAGAAATTATTCCTGCTCCAGCTCAAGGTGTATTAGCCGTACAGATCCGAGAATCTGACCGCGAATTATTCCAAGCTTTACAACCGCTTAATGATACGGAAGTAGCTCAAACAATTGCCGTAGAACGTAAAGTATTAAACCTATTTGATGCGGGATGCCATGCACCCCTAGGATGTTACTGCCGCAAGACAGCCGATGGATATGAGTCCTGGACTTCTATTGCTAAAACTTCCGAGGACTTTCCAGATCGCTTATACCTAAAAGGTAAAAATACAGAAGAAATGGCGCAGGCTATTTTTAAAAAATATGCTGAAGACCGCAAATTACCTTCTTCCGTATTTATATCGAGAGATGTGGATGAAAATTCCTATTTATACAAGTCTTTAGCCAAACATAATATCCAATTTGATGCACGCTCTTTAATCAAGATTTACCCGATTATTAATAAATTGGATCCCTTTATTTTAAAACATGTAGACTGGATATTCTTTACGAGCAAAAATGGTATTGAGAACTTCTTTAAGTTAGAACCTCGGTTATCTAAAAAGACGAAAATCGCAGTTGTAGGCAGAGGTTCTGAAGAAACCTTACGCCAATTTGATCGTGTAGCTGACTTCTCTGGAGAAGCGCTAGGCGTTAATATGGATCAGATTGCCAAAGAATTCGCGGCTCTAGCCGATGGAAAGACTGTATTAATTCCACGTGCAAAAGAGTCCTTAGAAACTATTCAAAAAGCGCTGACCGAAGCTACAAAAGTCATTAATATGCCAGTTTATGAAACTGTGCTAGAAGAAAATATATCGAAAACTAACGCAGACGTACTGATATTCACAAGTCCAAGCAATGTAGAAGCATATTTTGCCGATAACCTTTTAGATCCCGATCAGAAAGTTATCTGTATAGGTCACTCTACGGGTGCTAAGTTTGATGAAATGGGCATTCCTTATACCTTGCCTTATTCTCCAGATGAAATTGGATTAGCGGAAGCTGTATTTGGTCTTGATTATTAATACCAAGTACGCCTAAAATATAATTTATATGTTACAACGTCCTAGAAGAAATCGGAAATCCGCTGTCATCCGTGACATGGTTCAAGAACATCGATTATCAGCTTCAAACCTGATTTTTCCGTTATTTATTATAGAAGGAGAGAATCAAAAAACAGAGGTAGCCTCAATGCCAGGCATATACCGTTATTCCATAGATAACCTATTAAAGGAAGTGGAAAGCTGTATGAAATTAGGCTTAAAAGCCTTTGATTTATTTCCGAGTGTGGAGGAATCTTTAAAGGATAAATATGCAACAGAAGCACATCGGGAAGGAACTTTATATTTAAGAGCTATTGAAGCGGTTAAGAAAAACTTTCCTGAAGCCTGTGTTATCACCGATGTTGCAATGGATCCCTATAGCAGCGATGGACATGATGGTATTGTTGAAGATGGTGAAATCCTAAACGATGAGACCTTAGTTGTGCTCGGAAAAATGGCTCTTGCCCATGCTAAAGCGGGTGCTGATATTATTGCTCCTTCAGATATGATGGACGGCCGTATAGGATACCTACGTCAACTGCTGGATGAACATGGATATAGCCATGTTTCTTTAATGTCCTATACCGCAAAATATGCTTCCGCATTCTATGGTCCATTCCGCGATGCATTAGGTTCTGCGCCTAAAAAAGGAGATAAAAAATCATACCAAATGAATTTTGCAAACTCCAGAGAGGCCTTAATTGAAGCGCAGTTAGATATGGAAGAAGGAGCTGACTTCTTAATGGTCAAACCCGGATTGCCTTACTTAGATATTATTAAATCATTACACGACAATTTCGACTTACCCATTGCAGCCTACAATGTTTCTGGCGAATATGCCATGCTGAAAGCTGCTGTAAAAAATGGATGGTTAGATGAAGAACGTGCGATTATGGAAACTTTAATGGGCTTCCGTAGAGCAGGTGCTACAGCAATTTTAACCTACCATGCAAAGGAAGTATTAGAAAAAGGTTGGTTGAAATAAATCAGATATGAACAATAAAAAGACTGCAGATATCTCTCGCGAGAAATCTGCCCAGCTATTTGAAAAAGCAAAAACTTATTTTCCTGGAGGGGTGAACTCTCCAGTACGTGCTTTTAAATCGGTATATGGCTCTCCCCTATTTATTGAACGTGGAGATAAAGCCCATATATGGGATGCTGATGGAAATGAATTTATCGATTTCTGTTGCTCTTGGGGTCCCCTTATTTTAGGACATAATAATAGCCATATCCGGGAAGCAGTAGCTGCAAATTTAGGCAATGGTCTAAGTTTTGGAGCTCCTACGAAACTGGAAAATGAATTAGCGGATTTAATCCTATCGAATAATAAATATATCGATAAGATTCGCTTTGTCAGCTCTGGAACTGAAGCGGTTATGTCAGCAATTCGCTTAGCTCGTGGTTATACCAAAAGAGATAAGATTGTGAAGTTTGAAGGCTGTTACCATGGTCACTCGGACTCCCTTTTAGTTCAGGCAGGATCCGGTTTAGTTACTTTTGGGGAAACTTCATCCGCAGGAGTACCTAAATCATTTGCGGACGAAACCATAGTGATAGATTTAAATGATACCGAAGCTTTAATAGCCGTATTTGACCAATTTAAAGATCAGATTGCCGCAGTTATTATCGAAGGTATTCCAGCGAACAATGGACTATTGTTGCAGTCGAAAGAATATATTCATTTCCTACGTGATATTACCGCAAAAAATGGAAGTCTTCTAATCTTTGATGAGGTTATTACCGGATTCCGTTTAGGATTTGAAGGAGCAGCTGCTTATTACGATGTACAACCCGATATTATCACCTATGGAAAGATTATCGGTGGTGGTATGCCTGTAGGTGCATATGGTGCTTCTCATGAGTTAATGGCTTGTATATCTCCAGATGGAAATGTATATCAGGCCGGTACTTTATCCGGAAACCCAATTGCTATGGCAGCAGGAATTGCGACTGTAAAAACACTTTTACAGCCAGATTTCTACAGCCAGTTAAATGCGAAGACCTTAGCCTTTGTAGAAGAGCTGCGTGCATATATTTCCGAAAAGAATTATGCTGTTCAAGTTTTCCATATCGCTTCTATATTTTGGATTGCTTTCACATCCCGTGAAAGTATTCAGAAATCCAATGAAATTGATGCTCATAGCATGGAGTTCTACAAAATTATGCACCGTGAATTACTAAACCGAGGTATCTATTTTGGTCCTTCGGGTTATGAGGTTGGCTTTATTTCGGAAGCCCATACCGCAGCAGATTTAGAAATCGCAAAACAACATATTTTTGCAGC
>DAIQRP010000004.1:26324-39864 GCA_036786125.1 Sphingobacterium sp. | reverse complement strand
ATCGCTTTAACGGAAACAGTATAAATAGATTGAGTATAAAACTAAGCTCTATACTAATAGATTGAGCATAAAGCTAAGCTCTATACTAAAGATTCTATAGAAAAGACAGCCTGAGGCTGTCTTTTCTATTTTAGTGGAGTCATAAAGGCCGCTTAGCAGATCCGTATTTTCCAGAAAGCAAACAATTATCAATCTTCACTTGTTGTCATTAGTAAAATCTTTCATAAAAAATAAATATCCCATGAAAAGAACGTATTTAAAATCAGCATTAGCCATCGTATTAGCGAGTTCAGCTTTTGTAGCTTGTAATCCTAAAACGGAAAAAACAGGTACGACGACAACAGTGACGGATAGTATAATTGAAAACAACAGTTCTTCCATTTCTGTAAGCCCTATTGCGGATTCCAAAGAGTTCCCTGGAGCAGAATTAAAGATTGCTTCGATTACAGCAACGAAAGTGGGTACTGATTCTGCTAAAGTGACCGTAAAATATGAAGTGAATAACTTTAAATTAACCGAGCAGACAGCGCATGATCACAGCGACCATCTAGCCAACTCACATGAAGGGCAACATATCCATTTTATCTTGGATAATACTCCTTATGCAGCTTTATATAAGCCAGAGCATTCAGTTACTGTAGCCTTAAATTCAGAACATTACCTCATGTCTTTCCTTTCGCGTTCATATCATGAATCCATTAAAACGGCGTCGGCATCGAAGTTAGTGAAATTTAAAGTAGACGCAAATGCGGCTATCGCGCAATTACCAACTCCAACAGAACCGTCTTTATTCTATAGCCGTCCTAAAGGAGAGTATAAAGGAGAAGATGCAAAAAATCTATTATTAGACTTCTTTGTGGTTAATACCAATCTTGCCGCAGATGGAAATAAAGTCTTAGCAGATATTAACGGACAACAGTTTACCCTAGATAAATGGGGACCATATGAAATTAAAGGTCTTCCATATGGTGATGTAAAAGTCAAATTATCTTTAGTGGATAAAGATGGAAATGCCGTAACAGGAGATAATGTTTCAATCGATCGAGATATTAAACTCTTAGAACAATAAAAAAAAGCGCTGAGGCATATACCTCAGCGCTTTTTTTATTTAGAATCCGACAGATTTTAAATTTAATCCCGTCCGTTCATCCAGACCGAAAAGTAAATTCATATTCTGCACGGCCTGCCCGGAGGCTCCTTTTAATAAATTATCTGTAGCATTTAAAATCAACAGCTGATTTCCATGCTTCTCCAAATGTATCATACTCTTATTGGTATTAACGACCTGTTTTAAGTCAATATTAGACTTGCTGATATGCGTAAATGGATGTGTAGCATAATAGGCCTCATAAATTTCATAGGCCTCTGCTAAGCTTAAATCAGTCTTTAAATAGATGGCCGAGAATATCCCTCTTGTGAAATCTCCACGCTGAGGTACAAAATGTATTTTTTCTGCAGCACGGGCCAATAAGCTATCTTGCGATTGAGGTAAAAATCCTTCTTGCAACTGATCCAAAGATTCAGAAATTTCCTGTAGATGCTGATGTTCAAAAGACTTATAAGCCGAGAGATTATTATTCCGCCAAGAAAAATGTGTCGTTGCTCCTGGACGTTGGCCCGCTCCTGTAGATCCTGTAGTAGCATTGATATGAATCTCCTCAGGCAAATGTTGTGCGGCTGCCAATGGCAATAATGCCAATTGTATATTTGTAGCAAAACAACCCGGATTAGCAATATATTTTGCTTTCTGAATCGCTGCTCTATTTAATTCCGGAAGTCCATAGACAAAATCTTCTCCTTGATAAGCGGTATGTGCTTTAAGGCGGTAATCCTGTGAAAGGTCGATAATTTTAATCGAACTATCTATCGTATGCTCCTCCAGAAACTTACGCGCATCCCCATGTCCTACACATAAAAATAAGAGCTGAATATCCGATGAAATTTCCGATGAAAAGCTTAATTCTGTATCTCCGAAAAGGTCATTATGTACCTCATACACCTTATTTCCAGCATTGGAACCCGAATGTGCAAAAACAATTTCTACCTGTGGATGGTAAATTAAAACACGTAATAATTCACCGCCTGTATAACCTGCGGAACCTATAATTCCGACTTTAATCTTTTCCATATAATTTAAAAATATAAAAAAATGGGTATAATGCCGACATTATACCCATTAAATCTATGATAAAAGCTTAGAAACTAGCCTTTAGGGTTAACTTTATGCCAGATAATCGTTTGGTTACCGAAGATTTTAGAGAAACCTTTAACATCCTCTCCAGACCAAGATTTATTTTCTTCACCATAAGTACCAAAAGCATTAGACATTAAATCATTATCTGAATCAATACCAATTATAGTAAAGCGATGTGGATTTAATTCCACATATACACGACCATTTACAGTTTCCTGAGATGACGCTAAAAATGCTTCGATATCACGCATTACAGGATCATGCATCTGTCCTTCATGCATATAATTACCATAGAAACCAGCAATTTGATCTTTCCAGCTTAATTGCCATTTAGTTAATGTATGCTTCTCTAGGGTATGGTGTGCTTTAATTAAAATTACGGGAGCCGCAGCTTCAAATCCCACACGTCCTTTAATTCCGATAATTGTATCTCCAACGTGAATATCACGTCCAATACCATAAGGTTGAGCAATAGCTTGTAATTCTTGAATTACTCGTACTGGACCGATCTTCTGTCCATCTAAAGCCACAGGCTCTCCTTTTTCAAAATCTATGGTTACGCGACGAGTTTCCGTCGAGGTAATCGGCGTAGGCCATGCTGATTCTGGAAGATATTGGTTAGAGGTTAAGGTTTCCACCCCACCTACTGAAGTACCCCAGATTCCTTTATTAATAGAATATTTCGCCTTTTCAGCGGAGAATTCCACTCCATGTTTATTTAAATACTCAATCTCTGCTTCACGACTTAATTTTAAATCACGAATTGGAGTAATAATTTCTACTCCAGGAATTAAGATATTAAAGATCATATCAAAACGCACTTGGTCATTTCCAGCGCCTGTACTTCCGTGAGCAACACATTCAGCACCGATTTTTTTGGCATAATTGGCAATAGCCGTAGCCTGACATACACGTTCTGCAGAAACAGAAAGTGGATAAGTCGCATTTTTTAATACATTACCAAAAATTAAATATTTAATACTATCGCGATAATAGTCTTCAGTTTCATCCACCACCGCATGAGAAGTTACGCCTAATTCGTACGCACGTTTTTCAATTTGTGCTAATTCTTCTTCAGAAAAGCCACCAGTATTTACAATTACAGAGTGTACCTCTAAGCCTAAATCTCTAGATAGATAAATACAACAGAATGAAGTATCTAATCCACCGCTAAATGCTAAAACTACTTTTTTCATCTTCTTGGGTTAATTTATTGCCAGTATGACAACAAAAATATAAAAATCTTAAAATTCTCTTACTGTTTTTTTATTATGTGGAAGAATAATTGAAATCACTTTCTTCGTAGACTTCCATAATTTGGCTTCAATACGTTTTAATAGAGACTGCTTTTTAGCAATACGTTCTAAACGTTCTTTAGCCTCAGCTTTACGTTGTAATTTTTCCTTTAATTCTCTTTCTTTTTCTTCCGGATCCCAAAGCATAGCTGTACACATACAGTTTTTACGCTCCTTGGAAAGCAAGATCTCATAATTGACACAACTTTGGCATCCTTTCCAAAACTCATCATCATCTGTCAGTTCAGAATAAGGTACCGGTTCATAACCTAAGTCGGAATTAATTTTCATCACGGCAAAACCTGTCGTCAATCCAAAAATCTTTGCTTTAGGATATTTCTCCCTAGAAAGGTCAAATACACGCTTTTTGATTGCTTTCGCTAATCCTACTTTTCTAAATTCAGGGTTTACAATTAAACCGGAGTTCGCCACATAGTCGCCATGTCCCCAGGTTTCAATGTAACAGAATCCTGCCCATCTTCCGTCCCTATGTAAAGCGATAACAGCTTTACCTTCTTCCATCTTCCGAGCTACATACTCGGGTTTACGACGTGCGATTCCAGTTCCACGCGCTTTTGCGGATTCAAACATTTCGTCACAAATCTGCTCTGCATAATGTAGATGTTCAGCCTTTGCAGGAATAATTAAAAATTCTGAAATTGTCATTTGATATACGACCCAAATAATAAAACTAACAGCCTAGGCTGCGTTTTGTTATAAAAAACAATAAATAAATACCTGAAGTAGTGTCATCGGACTAGATGCACTGACTTAAATTGGAAATGACCTACCTCAAAATCAAGCCCGAGGTAGAATGGGTCGTCGGAAACGTAGTACGGGGATATCTAAAATTAAAACGCGTTGACATAACCTGCCCATAAACTTCTCAAAAGAAGAAATAGGGTCAATGGTATATCTCGATTCAATTTTCATTTTTTAATTTTAGTTATTGTCTTATTTTCTGACTGTGCAAATGTAAAAAATATTTATTTTGTTTTACGCAATAATTGTGTCGTTTTTTTGAAAAAATGTAAAAGTCAAGCATTTTAGACAAAACTACCCAAAAACGATTGTAAACCAATAAATTACAGCGGTCCTTTTTCTCTGAATCACTTATCATTTTGATGCCATTTTTAAGGGAATGTTAAGAAAAAGGTAAAAACCTTTTTACAGTCCCTAATTTGAACGTAAAAATTGACTTTTTTAGGGGTCTTAATTTTTAACCTATTTTTTATCTACAGAAAAAAAGAATAGTTTTGTAGCATACTTCAATGTCTGCGGACATTACTTAATTTTAGATATCATGACAATACCTAGTATTATCTTCTATGTAATATTTGCTGTACCATATATCATCCTGATGTTCTGGTTAGTAAAACAAGATAAAAAGAAATCTGCTTGGGGAATTTCGATTATTTCCTTAATAGCTGTCCTAGCCATTTACTTTTCTCAGAAAGCAAGTAAAGTCGCGATGGATAACTATAAACAAAGACAGATCGATAATCAGGAAGAAATGGACAATAGATAAAAAAAAGAGCTTCCAAAATGGAAGCTCTTTTTTTATCTAGTTATGAATGCCCTCTAAAGCGAAAAGGAAGCTATAGTTTAATGCTAAGTCTTTCAGATAATCAAATCTTCCAGACGCCCCACCATGTCCATAGTCCATATCTGTTTTTAATAGTAAAATTTGATTGCCCTTTTTAGTGGCACGCAATTTAGCTACCCATTTAGCGGGTTCGAAATATTGAACCTGTGAGTCGTGAAGCCCCGTAGTCACTAACATATTCGGATATTCTTTAGCTTCGATATTCTCATAAGGAGAATAGCTCTTCATATACGCATACGCTGCTTTTTCATTTGGATTCCCCCACTCATCATATTCATTGGTCGTCAAAGGAATAGTCTCATCTAACATGGTATTTACCACATCCACAAATGGAACCTGAGCAATGACCCCATTCCATAAGCTTGGAGCCATATTTACTACTGCTCCCATCAGTAAACCTCCGGCAGAACCTCCCTGAGCATAAAGATGTCCAGCGCTAGTATATTTTTTATCTATCAGAAACTGTCCACAGTCAATAAAATCGGTAAATGTATTGATCTTATTCATCATCTTACCGTCTTCATACCACTGTCTACCCATCTCTTCACCTCCTCGAATATGGGCAATAGCATAGATAAATCCGCGGTCTAATAGACTTAATCGCGTAGAGTTAAAACTCGGATCCATAGAAGCTCCATAAGAACCATATGCATACAATAATAAAGGAGCTTTACCATCTAATGCGGTGCCCTTTTTATAGACTAATGAAATGGGTACTGCAGTCCCATCTTTCGCTTTAGCAAAAATACGTTCCGTCGTATACTCCTGAGGGTTATAACCTCCCAATACTTCTTGCTGTTTTAATAAATCTTTTTTCTTAGTCCCCATATGGTATTCATACGTGGAGGAAGGCGTCACTAAGGAGGTATATCCATAACGCACAACATCGGTATTATACTCTACATTTGTACTTGGAAAAACCGTATAAGCAGCTTCTCCAAAATCTAAATAATGCTGACTATTATCCTTTAAAGAACGAACTGCAAGTTGCGTTAATCCATTCTTACGTTCCGAAATAACGATATAATCTTTAAATTCATCAATACCTGCCACTAAGACATCAGGACGATGCGGGATGAATTCCGTCCAATTTTCCTTGCCCGTACGATCTAAGGGACATTGCATCACTTTAAAGTTTTGTGCTTGGTCATTGGTGACTATTAAGAAACGATCCTCCAAGGGAGTGATATCATATAATACATCCTTAATACGAGGTTGAAAGACTTTAAAAGTAGCCTCAGCATCATCTGCAGAAATAAAACGCTCTTCAGAAGATAAAGTACCTTCAGATTTGATAAATATATATTTTCCATTCTTGGATTTCCCAACACCTATATAATTGGTATTATCTTTCTCTTCATAAACCACCACATCTGAAGTCTCTCCTAAGCGATGTCTTTTAATTTTTTCAGATAATAAGGTTACGGGATTTTTGGCCGTATAAAAAACTGTCTTATTATCATTCGCCCATATCGCACGGCCCTCCGTCTTTTGAATTTGATCTTTATATAATTCCCCAGTCTCTAGATTTTTAAAGTAAATGGTATACTCTCTCCGAGAGACTGTATCTACGCCAAAAGCTAAAATTTTATTGTCCGGACTGATCGAGAATCCAGATGCAGAATAATACGCATATCCTTTCGCCAATTTGTCGATATCTAACACTATTTCCTCGGCAGCATCTAATGATTCTTTCTTACGGCAATATTTAAAATATTGCTGTCCCTCCTCAGTTCGTGTATAATAGTAATATCCATTTTTAAAATATGGAACAGACTCATCCGTTTCTTTTATACGGCTTTTCATCTCATCAAATAATTTAGATTGAAGAGCTTCCGTATTTTTCATCTTCGCTGTAGTATAGGCATTTTCAGCTTCTAAATAAGCGACCACAGCAGTAGAATCCGGACCTTTTTTAAAGAAGTCATTCATCCAATAATAAGGATCCGAGACTGTATCGTTATGAATGATACGAACATGTTCTTTTTTTAAAGCTACAGGAGCTGTAGCATCGGGCCAAATTACTTCTGTGGACTTTTTAGGTTGTGCACAGGAAGAGGCCATTGCAGTTAAAATTATCATATAGGAGACCTTTTTCATATTTTCACATAATTTAGTTAAAGATTGATTTAAAACTCTAATTACAGTTAAATTTAGCTTTTTTATTTGAATTTATAATTTGGAATACATTTTGGTTCATTGTTTGCGTTATATTTGATAGATACTGAAGAATTAATATATGAGATTAACAAAATTAACCTTACTATTAGCTATTGGCATAGTCCCCTTATTTGGCCAAGCACAAGATGTGCTTTGGATTAATAAAAAAGACGCGTCCAATTCTGGGAAAGATGAGGATCATAATGGATATATTAATGATAAATATGGCTGGAGTTTTATCGGTAATCCATCCGGAGAAAATGTTCATTACGATAATTTAGAAGTGACACGTCTGGTGCGTGAACTTGCCCCTAAATATGCAGATAAGGTCCCTACATCCTTGATGAGCCCTACGGAGCATAAGGAGTTTATTCATTATAATCAAGCCTTACGTGCCTATAATCAAAAACTTGAAGATGCCAATTACGGGCAACTGAACTACAGTAGCCTTATTGCTAAGGTAGATACCATTGCTCAGAAGGTTGGAAAATCTATAGAAACCATACAACTTTCCGATTTTGAGTCCTTCGATCCACAGGATAGTAAAGATAGATTAGCCCTACAGATTATCTATAAGGGTGTGGAAGAGGAAGGTACCTTTGACAAGTTTTATAATCAATTGAAAGAAGCTAAAAACTATTATTCTAACCAGGTTAATTATCATTTAAATCAAGAATTTGATCCAAGGAATATCGTAGGAGATGATTATGAAAATGCTAGCGAAAGGTTCTATGGCAATAATGATGTGAAAGGTGCCGATGCAGAACATGGTACACACGTAGCCGGAATTATTGGCGCTAATAGATTTAATGATTTAGGTATAAAAGGCGTGGCCGATGCCGTGCAGATTATGTCATTACGCGTTGTCCCTGATGGAGATGAACGTGATAAAGATGTTGCCAATGCGATTCGCTATGCCGCGGATAATGGAGCCAAAGTTATTAATATGAGTTTTGGTAAAGCCTTTTCAAAAAATAAACAAATTGTAGATGAGGCTGTAAAATATGCCATTTCTAAAGATGTATTACTTGTTCAAGCAGCAGGAAATGATGGACAGAACTTAGATACACATCCGAGTTTTCCAAATAAATTTTTTACAGATTCATTAGGTTATACCATAGGGGAAGCTGAACCTTGGATTACCGTAGGAGCGACACGCTGGGAACTAAACGATGAGTTAGTGGCCAACTTCTCGAATTATGGATTAAAATCTGTAGACGTATTTGCTCCGGGTGTACGGATTTATTCTGCACTCCCAGAATCTACTTATAAAGAAATGGATGGTACCAGTATGGCCTCCCCGGTAGTAGCAGGTCTGGCTTCATTAATCCGTTCCTACTACCCGGAATTTACAGCCTTAGAAACCAAACAGGTTATTATGGCTTCAGTCACTAAAATAGATGAAAAAGTCAAAATTTCAGCGGATGATCGATCGACTCAAGAGGTTTTCTTAGATGAAATCTCTGTAAGTGGAGGTATTGTAAATGCTTATCAAGCTATTATTGAAGCAGACAAATTAAGAATGTCAAAAAAATAAGCCACCAGCATACTATCAAAGGACATTTGCCGTTTTATATTTAAGTAAAATCGATAAATAAAATGCCTATGATAGAGCGTCTTACTAGAAATAAAAGTCTTGCTAAGTCTAATCGGGAAATTTCAAAAACTCAAGATTCAGCAAATGCACATGATTCATTTAAAGTAGAATTCATAGGCCTGCTAAAGAGTCCTTCCGATGAGGTCATAGAAAAGATACTCCTGTACTCGAAATCTTATAAAACATAAATTAAGGCTACCCTTTGGGTAGCCTTTAACATATCCCAGAAAGGTCAATTTTATTTAAAAAAATGTTTCTGTATCTTTGAATCTATGCTTAAAAAGGATCGATATAAAGCGTTTGTAGAATACTTTTCTACGCACAGCCCAGATGCACAGACGGAATTACACTATAGCAATCCCTATGAACTTTTAGTTGCGGTAATCCTTTCTGCCCAATGTACCGACAAACGTATTAATCAAATCACTCCTGCCCTCTTCGAGCGCTTTCCGGAAGCTGAAAGTCTGGCTGCAGCATCAGTGGAGGAAATATTTAGCTATATCCGCTCGGTAAGTTATCCCAATAATAAGGCAAAACACCTTCATGGTATGGCAAATATGTTGATTACAACTTTTAATAATGTCGTACCTGAAAAGATTGAAGACTTAATTAAATTACCTGGAGTAGGTAGAAAGACCGCCAATGTCATTTCTTCAGTTGTCTATAATAAGCCCGCTATGGCAGTAGATACCCATGTCTTTCGAGTAGCCAATAGATTAGGCTTAACCTATCGTGCGACCACCCCTTTGGCCGCAGAAAGACAGCTAGTTAAATTTTTGCCTCAAGATACCATTGCCGTAGCACATCATTGGCTTATTCTTCACGGCCGTTATACCTGTTTAGCTAGAAGTCCGAAATGCGATGAATGTCAAATTACCTGGATGTGTAAGTATTTCGAAAAAGAGAAAAAAATCAAATTAAATCAGTAAATTTAAGTCAGGTAAAATAATTATAAATTTTACTAAAATAATTAGTAATAATATTTTTTTATTCGAAAACTAATGCCTACTTTTGGCGCATACATACTAAAAATATGAGTAATCCAGATAAATTAAAAGCTTTACAGCTTACTTTAGATAAATTAGAAAAATCATACGGTAAAGGTGCCGTTATGAAATTAGGTGATAATGCCGTAGAACCAATTGAAGCTATCTCTACAGGTTCTTTGGGTTTAGATATCGCTTTAGGTATCGGTGGTGTCCCTAAAGGACGTGTGATTGAAATCTATGGTCCGGAATCATCGGGTAAGACTACATTAGCTACACATATTATCGCTGAAGCACAGAAAAAAGGCGGTATCGCTGCAATTATTGATGCGGAACACGCTTTTGATAAATACTATGCTCAGAAATTAGGTGTAGATGTGGAAAATCTATTTATCGCTCAACCCGATAATGGTGAACAAGCCTTGGAAATTGCGGATAACTTAATTCGCTCGGGCGCAATTGATGTGATCGTTATTGACTCCGTTGCTGCTTTAGTTCCTAAAGGAGAGATTGAAGGTGAGATGGGAGATTCTAAAATGGGTCTTCAAGCTCGTTTAATGTCACAAGCCTTACGTAAATTAACGGGAACAATTTCAAAAACAAACTGTTGTTGTATCTTCATCAACCAATTACGTGAAAAAATTGGAGTGATGTTCGGTAACCCAGAAACGACAACAGGGGGTAATGCCTTGAAATTCTATGCTTCAGTACGTTTAGATATCCGCCGTACTTCACAGATTAAAGATTCTGATGAGGTTTCTGGTAACCGTGTTAAAGTAAAAATTGTTAAAAATAAAGTCGCTCCTCCTTTCCGTATTGCAGAATTTGATATTATGTTCGGCGAAGGTATTTCTAAAGTTGGTGAGATTATCGACTTAGGTGTGGAGTATAATATTATTAAGAAAGCCGGTTCATGGTTTAGCTATGGAGATACTAAATTAGGTCAAGGCCGTGATGCCGTAAAAAACCTACTTTTAGATAATCCAGATTTAGCCGATGAAATTGAAGCTAAAATTCGTGCAGAAATTTCTGGCGAAGAAGTTGAAGTTTCTGAACCTGAATCATAATTTCTATATCCCTATTTAAAAAGGTTGCTTCTTGAAGCAACCTTTTTTTTGTTTGGACCTAGACGGATAATATAGATCTTATTTTTATTTTAAAAATAAAGGCATTTTTCTCCACAGTCTATTCCTGTATTCAAACTATACTGGAATAATCCACATGATGTGAATAACTATGGGTAATATTCCACCATTCAAGTTATACTGGATTAATTCACATCATGTGAATAACTATAGGTAGTATTCCACCATTCAAGTTATACTGAAATTATTCACATGATGTGAATAACTATAGGTAATATTCCACCATTCACAACTATACTAGAATAATTCACAAAATGTGAATAACTTGGATAATATTCCACCATTCAAGTTATACTGAAATTATTCACATGATGTGAATAACTATACTATAAAAAAAGCCGCCCTAAAAAGGACGGCTTATATTTTTAATAGAAAAACTATTATTCAGCTCCTAAGAAAGGATAACGGTAATCCGTATCGGGATTAAAAGTTTCCTTAATAGTACGTGGAGAAACCCAACGTAATAAATTAATTGCTGAACCAGCTTTATCATTTGTTCCTGAGCCACGCGCACCCCCAAAAGGTTGTTGACCCACAACAGCACCAGTACATTTATCATTAATATAGAAGTTACCTGCAGCATTTTTCAACGCTACTGTAGCTTGATTAATAGCATAACGATCTTGAGAAATAATAGATCCTGTCAATGCATAGATTGAAGTCTCATCTACAATCTTTAAGGTCTCTTCCCATTTCTCATCCTCATAGACATAAATCGTTAATACAGGACCAAACAATTCCTCAGACATAGTCTCATAATCAGGTTTTGAGGCTACAATAATAGTAGGTTCAATAAAATATCCTGTAGACTTGTCGTATCCTCCACCCGCAATAATTTCGGCATCTGCAGACGCTTTGGCACGATCAATATATTTCGCTAATTTATCAAATGACTTCTCATCAATTACCGCATTGATAAAATTGGCAAAATCCTCCGTAGGACCCATTTTAAAGCTCGCCAGATCTGCCGTCATCAACTCTTTTAAAGCTGGCCATAACGATTGAGGCACATAGGCTCTAGAAGCTGCTGAACATTTCTGTCCTTGATATTCAAAAGCTCCTCTTACTAAAGCCGTATTGGTAACTTTTAAATCCGCAGAAGGGTGAACTAAGATAAAATCCTTACCTCCAGTTTCCCCAACGATACGTGGATAAGTTTTGTATAGATGAATATTTTCACCAATAGTTTTCCAAATATTTTGGAATACTGCCGTAGAACCCGTAAAGTGAATTCCTGCAAAATCTGGGTGTTTAAAGATAACCTCTCCTGCCGCAGGACCATCTACATACACTAAATTAATTACACCATCCGGAAGACCTGCTTCACGGAAGATTTCCATAATAACATGTGCTGAATAGATCTGTGTATTTGAAGGTTTCCATACAACCACATTACCCATTAATGCTGCTGAAGCAGGTAAGTTAGCCGCAATAGCAGTAAAGTTAAATGGCGTTAATGCAAATACAAAACCTTCTAATGGTCTTTGCTCTACACGGTTCCAAACTCCTTTAGAATTCGCTGGAGGTTGTTGCGCATAAATTTCCGACATATAAGTAACGTTAAAACGTAGGAAATCAATCAGCTCACATGCCGAATCAATTTCTGCTTGATAAGCAGATTTTGACTGACCTAACATAGTCGCAGCGTTAATTTTATAGCGGTATTTTACAGAGATTAATTCTGCAGCCTTCAAAAAGATTGCTGCACGATCTTCCCATGCTAAATTCTCCCAATCTGCTTTAGCAGCTAAAGCAGCATCAATAGCTTGACTTACATTTTCCTGAGTACCTTCATGGTAATGACCTAGAAGAAATTTATGATCATGTGGTGGGTGAATAGAAACTTTATTTCCCGTACGTACTTCTTTACCAGCAATATACATAGGAATATCAACTTGTTGCGCTCTAGCTTCAACTAAGGCATCTTTCAATAATTGACGTTCTTTAGTACCCACAGCATAGCTGTTGACCACCTCATTAACCGGTGTAGGTACATTAAAAAATCCTTTTAACATATACTTTATTTTTAATGTTTAACAGTCATAAATTTCAGCACTAAGGCTGATACTTGTTAAATTTACCCTTAAATTCAAACTGTTCCAAGTTTAGTGTTTAGGTTTTAGCTTAGCGGAAAATATCTGTTTAAACTTTTCCAATTTTGGTATAATTGCGTATTGACCTTATCCCTGCTCTGCCGCGGTATAAAAAATACAGCTAATCATATACTTACTAAGCTTTCTTCCATTTCTACACGTATGCTATAGCCGGCTGTATAGATAAAAAAAGCGATACCCCGGAAAAGGGTATCGCTTTAATCCTTATGCTAAAGGGAACTTATTTTGCAGCAGCATATAATTCTGCTACAGCATCCCAATTAATTACATTGAAAATCGCTTCTAAATAAGCTGGACGTTTATTTTGGAAGTTTAAATAATAAGCATGTTCCCAAACATCAATACCTAAAATAGGAGTTCCTTTTACTTCAGCGATATCCATTAATGGATTATCTTGATTTGGAGTTGAAGTCACAGCTAATTTGCCATC
Organism: Sphingobacterium sp.; assembly: GCA_036786125.1. GTDB lineage: Bacteria > Bacteroidota > Bacteroidia > Sphingobacteriales > Sphingobacteriaceae > Sphingobacterium. Next base: position 26,337 of record DAIQRP010000004.1, on the reverse strand, counting down.
AGCAGTAACCACT
>DAIQRP010000004.1:3521-26314 GCA_036786125.1 Sphingobacterium sp. | reverse complement strand
CCCATCCTGAACCAAAACGTGTTGCACCAGCAGTTTGCAATTGAGTTTTTAATTCTGCGAAAGAACCAAAAGTTGCATCAATATCAGCCGCTAAATCTCCTGAAGGAGTTGTTGCCTGTGTGCCTAAAATAGACCAGAATAATTTATGATTAAAATGACCGCCACCATTATTACGAACAGCAGCTGCATATTTACTGATATTTTTATTAATCTCCTCTAAAGATAAATTTTCAGCGTCAGTGCCCGCGATAGCTTTATTTAAGTTATCTACATAAGCTTGATGATGTCTATCATGGTGAATTTCCATAGTAGCTTGATCAATATGTGGCTCTAATGCATCGTATGCGTATGGCAACGCTTCTAATTCAAATGACATAATTATAATTTTTAAATTTTATTAATCGTTGTTTCAGTACAAATATAACGAATAAATCAAGCTAATGTTTCGCGAGAAGCAGCTAGCTTTTATTTTATTTCCTTTTATTACGAAAAAATGATGTTACCAACTCGGCACATTCCGTTTCCAAGACTCCAGAAGTAACTGTCGTCTTGGGATGCAGCAATCGATCATGAAAAGCAGAGTAGCCTCTTTTATCATCTTTTGCCCCATAGACAATTCGTGATATATGTGTCCAATAGGCAGCTCCTGCACACATCACACAAGGCTCTATAGTAACATATAAGGTGCAGTCGGTTAAATATTTTCCGCCGATATAATTGGCTGCTGCAGTAAAGGCCTGCATCTCTGCATGAGCTGTTACATCTTTTAAGCGTTCTGCCAGGTTATGTCCTTTAGCTATAATCTTCCCATTATGTACAATTACAGCTCCTATAGGCACTTCATCCTGCCTGCCTGCTTCCTGAGCCTCCAATAAGGCCTGACGCATAAAAAATTCATCGGAAGCGACATCAGTCTGATCTTCAAAGTTTATATATTTCATATCCCTCTCTCTATGCTAACAGAGTTTAGCTCCATTAGGCAATTCACGTTCTACAGCAGTTAAAATAATATCTCCTTGTTCATCCGCAAAACCAGTGACTAGACATTGCGACATAAATTTACCAATTTGCTTATTAGGAAAGTTCACCACTGCGACAATCTGTCGGTTTAATAAGGTTTCTTTGGTATAATGTTTCGTAATCTGAGCGGAGGATTTACGAATCCCTATTTCAGGTCCAAAATCTATTTCCAATTGAAAGGCAGGTCTTCTGGCTTCCGGAAAATCGTATACTGCGATAATAGTTCCTACGCGCAGATCGACTTTTTCAAATTCTTCCCAAGTGAGCATATTTTTACAATCTATTTGAGGCTAAATCTACTAATTCTTTTTTTAAGGTAAATAGTATATAGGCCTCATCCCGACGAACGCGCATGGCAAGACGCTGAATAAGCGCATTTTCTTGACCTGGAACAAATTCTAAATCCGCCTCTGAAAGATGGTTATATTTACGCTGAAACTTCAGTTTTAACAATTCCCATTCCTGAGAACTGATGTTGACTTGCTGACTCATAGATGTATAAAAGGTTAATGTTCAATTCTAAACTAATATAAGTTAAAAAAAAATATTAACTTGCACTTGGATTAAGAAATATAATTCAAATTAATTAACATTATGAAAAAACTAACTTTTACATTAGCGTTACTACTTGCATGTATCCAATTTTCTCAAGCTCAATTATTACCTTCTATTGAATTTGGTTTAAAAGGAGCATTAAATTTCACCAGTTTAAAATCAGATGGCGCTTATTTTTCGACAAAAGATAAAGCGGGCTATCAGGCAGGTGCTTATGCACGTGTTGGCGTATTGGGTTTCCATGTACAACCGGAGATTTATGTGACCGGAAAAAATTTAGAAGCAGATTTTGATAACGTAAAAGGTGGAAGTATTAAATATACATCCGTAGATATTCCCGTTTTAATTGGTAAGCGTTTTGGCATCGGTCCTTTAGGAGCTCGTATTAACACAGGTCCTGTATTTGCGTTAAACTTCAATGAGAAGACAGATTTCAAAAAAGTAGACGATATTAAAAAAAGTAATACGGCTTGGGCATTTGGCGCAGGTGCGGATATTTTCAAATTACGCGTAGATTTACGTTATGAATTAGGATTATCGGATATTAACAAAGGAGCTACAGACGCTAGGAAATTAAATTTATGGAGTATCGGAGTAGGATACCGCCTATTTTAATTCCTATTTATAAAAAATATATGCAAAGAGTTATGAGTCAAATCATAACTCTTTTTTTGTGTCCATAATTAGAATAATTCTAAATTAATCCTTTTTCCAATTTCATTGTCACATTTTTCAGATAAATGGTAGATTTGCTTAATTAAATTAAATTACAAGGATAATGAGTAAATCAAAGCCAGTTTTAAGTTCTTCTCTAGGGAAGAAGCTAATCATGAGCTTAACAGGATTGTTTTTATGTACTTTCTTGATAGTTCACTTGGTTGGTAACTTGCAGTTATTTAAAGATGACGCGGGTTTTGCGTTCAACCAGTACGCATATTTTATGACCCATTTTGCACCTATTAAGGTGGTTTCGTATTTGTTATATGCTTCAGTGATTGTTCACGCAGTATATGCAGTTATTTTAACTTCAAAAAACAAAGCTGCACGCCCTATTGGTTATGCTGCTTCAAGCGGAAGTGCGAACAGTAAATGGAATTCTCGTAATATGGGAATCTTAGGAACTGTCCTTTTAGTATTTATAGCTACACACATGGCTAACTTTTGGTGGAAATACCATAATGATGAAGTTCCTTACATTGAGTATAGAACAGATTTATCTACTGGTGTAACAACACATACTGAAATTCAAGCCGCAGATTTTCACGATTATTCAGTTGTTGTTGAAAATGGTGTGGAAGTTATCAAAGCAAGAGACTTGTACAAGCAAGTAGCCTTTGCGTTTGAAAATGTATTCTTAGTGGCATTCTATGTAATTGCGATGGCAGCATTAGCCTTCCACTTAATTCACGGATTCCAATCTGCATTTCAAACATTAGGTTTCGACCACAAAAAATACATCCCTGTGATTCGTTTCTTAGGTGTATGGATCTTTGGTGTGATTGTTCCAGTAGCATTTGCATTAATGCCATTGTATTTTTTCTTTTGTAAATAAGTCATTTTTAAGGCCTTTCCGATTCGGTAGGCTATAGAAATAAAATTAAGAGATATGTTAGATTCAAAAGTACCAGCAGGTCCATTGGCCGAGAAATGGTCAAATCATAAATTTAATCTAAAATTAGTTAACCCAGCTAACAAACGTAAATTTACCGTTATCGTTGTTGGAACTGGATTAGCTGGAGCTTCTGCAGCAGCTTCATTAGCTGAATTAGGCTATAACGTAAAAGCATTTGCTTACCAAGATTCACCTCGTCGTGCGCACTCTATTGCAGCACAAGGGGGTATCAATGCCGCAAAAAACTATCAAAATGACGGTGACTCTGTATTCCGTCTATTCTACGATACTATTAAAGGAGGTGACTACCGTGCTCGTGAAGCCAATGTATACCGTCTTGCTGAAGTATCTGTAAATATTATCGACCAATGTGTGGCGCAAGGAGTTCCTTTCGCACGTGAATACGGAGGTTTATTAGACAACCGTTCATTCGGTGGTGCGCAAGTATCCCGTACATTCTATGCACGTGGTCAGACTGGACAACAATTATTATTAGGTGCATACTCTGCTTTAAATCGTCAGATTAAAAAAGGTAAAGTAGAGATATTCAACCGTCATGAAATGTTGGACTTAGTAAAAATCGACGGTCATGCAAAAGGTATTATCACACGTAACTTAGTTACAGGTGCTATTGAATCTCATGCAGGACATGCGGTTTTATTATGTACTGGAGGTTATGGAAACGTATATTTCTTATCGACTAATGCGATGGGATGTAGCGTAACTGCAGCTTGGAGAGCACACAAACGTGGAGCCTTCTTTGCTAACCCTTGTTACACTCAAATTCACCCTACTTGTATCCCGGTAACAGGAGATCACCAATCTAAATTAACGTTAATGTCTGAGTCATTACGTAATGATGGTCGTGTATGGGTTCCAAAAACTCAAGAATTAGCTAAAAAATTACAAAAAGGAGAATTAAAAGCATCTGATATTAAAGAGGATGATAGAGATTACTTCTTAGAACGTAAATATCCATCTTTCGGTAACTTAGTACCTCGTGACGTAGCGTCTCGTAATGCTAAAGAAGCGGTAGATGATAATCGTGGTGTAGGTAAAACTGGGGTAGCGGTATTCTTAGATTTCGCAGATGCAATTGCGCGTTTAGGCGAAGATACCGTACGTGCTAAATATGGTAACTTATTTGACATGTACTACCAAATTACAGATGAGAATCCATACAAACAACCGATGCGTATCTACCCTGCTGTTCACTATACTATGGGTGGTATCTGGGTGGATTATAACTTAATGACTACTGTACCTGGATTATATGCATTAGGAGAAGCTAACTTCTCTGATCACGGAGCTAACCGTTTAGGTGCTTCAGCATTAATGCAAGGTCTTTCTGATGGTTACTTCGTTATTCCATACACTGTAGGAGATTACTTAGCAAAATTAGGTTCATTTGCTCCAGTAGATGCAAATCACCCTGCTTTTGAAGAAGCACGCAAAGAAGTGGTTGAAAAAACAAACCAATTATTAGCGTTAAACGGTACACAAACTGTAGATGATCTACATAAAAAATTAGGTCATATCATGTGGGAATACTGTGGTATGGCGCGTACTGCAGAAGGCTTAACTAAAGCAATTGGCTTAATTCAAGATTTAAAGAAAGAATTTTGGTCAGATGCTAAAGTGTTAGGTGAAAATGAAGAGTTAAATGCTTCATTAGAAAAAGCAGGTCGTGTTGCCGATTTCATCGAATTAGGTGAATTAATGGTAACCGATGCATTACAACGTGCTGAATCTTGTGGAGGTCACTTCCGTTTAGAAAGTCAGACTGAAGAAGGAGAAGCAAAACGTAATGATGAAGAGTTTACTTACGTTTCAGCTTGGGAATTCAAAGGTGATAATCAACCTGAAGAGCTTCACAAAGAAGAGTTAGTTTTCGAAAACGTTAAATTAACACAAAGAAGTTATAAATAAAATAAGTTTGATTTAGCTTCAGCTAAATCAAACTTATTTATTGTAAAATCTGAGATTTTGGCAGCATAATCTCTAAATTCTACACCAGATGAGTGGACATATGAATTTAACGCTAAAAGTTTGGCGTCAAAAAAATGATAAAACTAAAGGTCAATTCGTAACAATTGAAGCGAAAGATATCGCTGATGACATGTCTTTCTTAGAAATGTTAGATATCGTTAATGATGATTTGACTCGTAAAGGAGAAGATCCTATATATTTCGACCATGACTGTCGTGAAGGTATTTGTGGTATGTGTTCATTGGTTATCAATGGACGCCCTCACGGTCCTAAACAAGGGACTACAACCTGTCAGTTACATATGCGTTCTTTCCATGATGGACAGACTATTGTAATTGAACCTTGGAGAGCAGCAGCATTCCCAGTATTAAAAGATTTAGCGGTAGACCGTACTTCATTCGACCGTATTCAACAAGCGGGAGGTTACGTGAATGTGAATACAGGTGGTGTTCCTGATGCGAATACAATCCCTATTCCTAAGCGTATAGCCGATGAAGCTTTTGAATCTGCAACTTGTATCGGATGTGGAGCTTGTGTGGCAGCATGTAAAAATGCATCTGCTATGTTATTCGTTTCTGCAAAAGTTTCTCAATTTGCCTTATTACCTCAAGGTCAAACAGAACGTTATGAACGTGCTCAAGCTATGGTAGATCAAATGGATGCTGAAGGTTTCGGTAACTGTACTAATACAGGTGCTTGTGAAGCGGAATGTCCTGTAGGAATTAAATTGACAAATATCGCACGTCTAAACCGTGAATATTTAACAGCTAAAGTATTCCGTCAAGAAGATGTACATGCTTAATTAAATCGCATGCGTTAAAAAATCCTCTTAATCACCGATTAAGAGGATTTTTTTTTGCTATATTTACTTGACATCAAAACTCCCATTGTGAATAATACCATTAAAATCAGGCTACTTCTCCTCTTGCTGACCCTCAGTTTTTTTGGTACAGCAATCACTATCCGACGTTCTGTTACGAAGGATATTATGCTGAAGTTAGAGACCAAAACACTCACTGAAAATATTCATTATAAGGAGACCATTATAGAGGATCTATTTACCGATACGGAATCGGTGAAAAAACTAACAAATGTCCGTCAATATCCTTTAGAAACGGCCAGAATCTTAAATGATGCCTACGAAAAAAACCTGATTTTTGTCTATATCTATGAGAATAATAACCTGATTCAATGGGGCACCAATATTTATGTTCCCGACGATCCCAATCATCTGAATGAAGGGGAAAATTTTATCTATGAAACAAATAGATACTTTATTGCTGTAAAAAAGACCATTGGAAGCCATATTCTAGTCGCTTTAATTCCTACTAAAAGAAACTTTCAAGACCGAAATCTATACCTAGATAATAATTTCTATGCGAACTTAGATCCCGATAGAAATCTGCAACTGGCAGATTATAAGGATACCAAAGGCGTAGAAAATGTATATAGTAAAAATGGGAATCTACTATTTTCCGTCAAATTTCATAAGGGTAAAATAAATAATTTCTTTACCTCCCTGGAGATTTTGATGTGGATCTTTGGAACCATAGCCTTAATCAGTTTAATTCATAACCTCTGTCTGTGGATCTGTAGCAAAGGCTTTGCCTGGTCGTCCATATTTTTATTTGCAGTCTTCCTTGCTCTATTAAGATGGGTGGAGTTTGAAACCAACTGGCTGACGACACATATTACCCATAGCATATTCGACCCTAAAAATTATGCACTAAGCCAGTTTTTCCCAAATCTAGGGATCCTGGTCCTTATATTTATTCTGGTCTTTTGGCTGATTGCTTATGCCTGGTCTATACGTGCAGATTTAAAGATTTCAAAATTCTTCTATCAGAGAAATGTGGCCATTATTAGCACCTTTATTCTGTATTTAAGCATTTATATTGTCGTCAATGTCACCTTCTCCATATTAGGAACTATAATTAGCGATTCTGGGCTGACCACAGATCTCACACAGATTTTAGGGCTGACGATGTTTAGCTGGTATGCCATATTTGCGCTCTGTATCAGTACGGGAATTATCATATTTTATATCGATATTATTCAGGAGCTCACCAATCGCTTAATTACCAGCACCAATACCCTAATAGCCATTCATATTACGACATTATTCTTCAGTCTGCTGCTGCATAATATGTATGCTTCTTTGAATATTGCCAATGTGACCATTTGCTTAATGATTGCTGTTAGGTCGTATAATTTTAAGAAGAATTTTCAATATAAGTTTGCTTCCCAAATTTTATACCTGCTGTTTTTTTCTATCCTTGCCTCCATCAAGCATGGCGAGTATAGCAATATTAAAAATACCAATGAGTTAAAAATAGGAATTAAAGGGATAGAAGCTGAAGATGATATCAATGCCATCTCTCTATTTATGGATATCGAATCCGAGATTGGCAAGGACAAACAGCTGCAAAACTATTTTCTGCATGCAAGCAATTATAATGACCAAAAGAATATCAATGAATATATCCGTCAGAAATATATCAGCGGCTATTTAGCCAAATTTGATTATGAGTCTTATTTCTATGATGCAAATAATCAGCCCCTTGGAAAATACAGCAAAAATGAAATTGAGGAATTCAGGAAAAATGTCATTGAACAATCCATTAAGGTAACCAGTAATTTTTATAGACTAAAAAGTCAGATTGGAAGTCACGATTACTTCGCGCAATTTAAAATTCCATATGCTAAGAATAATTGGGGAACGGTCATTGTCAAGCTGACGAATAAATCTTTCAGCTATAACCTGTCCTACCCGGGCATTCTATCGGAAGGTAGATTGAATAATCTGCAGATGGATATCTTAAAGAAAAATTCTTTTGTGATCTATAAAGATGATGAAATTATCCAACAGAGCGGTAATTTCTCCTACCCTTTAACGCCTCGAGAATTTTCGAAACAGAAATTTGAATACGATATCTTAGAAAAAAATGATGGCTATATTCATATGTCCTTTAGGCCTGATGACTATACCTTAATTGTTATGAGTTGCCCTAAGATCAACTTATGGACATACTTAACAACGACTTCCACTATATTTATTATCCTTTTTATCTTTCTGGCCGTTTCCAGTCTGATTATGTGGTCATTTAAAATTTTAAAAAATCGAAATTTTAAATTTAAGAACTTTAAATACAGTATCTACCTCCTTCGTAATAAGGTACAATATAGTTCAAGAATTCAGACCTACTTTGTGATTACGGTGATTCTGTCTCTATTATTTTCGGGTTTAATTTCTTTTATCAGTATCGATAAGCAATTAGAGCAGAATAATGAGAATAACCGCCTGCAGTATATTGCTGAAATTGGAAAACGGATAGAGCTTACCTTAAATAGTAATCAAGCCTTTGATGATTATTCTACGCTGTCGAATTACTTAAATGTATTATCGAGATCCGTAAGCACAGATTTTACACTTTATAATAAAGCGGGTATGATGATTTATAGCTCGCAACCTAAAATCTTCGATCAGAAATTATTATCTAAGTATATTAATCCAAATGCATTCTACCAGCTTTCTAAATTACATAAGTCCGAAGTTTTAGAGCAGGAGCAAATAGGTACTTTTACCTACCCTTCGAGTTATACCGTTATTAAAAATAACGATCTCAAAACGGTAGCTTACCTTGGAATTCCTTTTTATTCGGCAAATAAGGATAGTGATATCAATAAGAATATCCTGTCCAATACGCTAATTAATATCTATGCCTTAATCCTCTTAATCATTGGTTTTATAGCAGCCTTTCTAGCGAACAAAATTACCGAACCCTTAAATATTATAAAACGAAAGTTATCAGAGACCAGTATAGATCAGAATAATGAACCTATATTCTGGCAGAGAAATGATGAAATTGGCGCATTAATTAAGGAATATAATATTATGATTCTGAAATTGGATGATACGGCCAAGAAACTCGTGCGTGCAGAACGCGAAAATGTCTGGCGAGAAATGGCTCAACAGGTGGCTCATGAAATTAAAAATCCATTAACCCCTATGAAACTCGGGATACAACATCTCTCTCGCTCATTTGAGGCCAATGACCCTAAGTTTCCAGATCGGTTTAAACAGATTTCTACTTCATTTATTGAGCAGATCGATAGCCTTACAGATATTGCAAATGAATTTTCAGCCTTCGCTAAGCTGCCAACAGCCAAATTGGTCACTATTAATATTTTGGATAAAGTCAGTAAGTCTGTCGATGTATATAGCAATAATCCAAATGTCAATATCCAAATTATAAATGCTACGGAGAAGGAGAAAGTCTTTGTTATGGGAGACAAAGGTCAACTGCTCAGGTTATTTAATAATTTAATAAAAAATGCTATTGAAGCGGCAATTTCTAAAAAGAGAATTACCATTCAGATCATTATAAATATTATTCCCGATCATATCGTAGAGATTCAAGTTCGGGATAATGGAAGCGGTATACCAACGGATGTACAGAAAATGATATTTACCCCTAACTTCACGACTAAAAGCTCAGGTACGGGCTTAGGATTAGCCTTTGTCAAACAAACGGTCGAAGGAATGGGTGGAGATATCGATTATGAAACCGCTGAAGGTAAAGGGACGACATTTACGATTCATGTTCCAGAAGTCTTTGAAGCAGATTAATATAAAAGGGCGAAAGTAAAACTTTCGCCCTTTGTATCTAGTTATCTTTTCTTATTTTAAAATAATAGTAGATCTTCCCATAATCGCAGAATCGGAATATAAGAGAATTGTATAAGCTCCTTTTTCAAAGCCACTATCATCCGACCAGAATAATTTATATTCCTCGCCGTTATTGGTAAAATTAATTTCCTCTTTAAAGGTATACTGTAATTTCTCCCCATGTACATAAAAGATATTATTATCATTTACAATAAGGTTACCTTGAGGATTAATAATTCTAAAATAAATAGGGTGTTCTCCTTTTTTAGCTAGGTTATTCTCCACTACAGTAAATAGTATTTCCAGCTTATCCACACGTTTAGCACGAGACTCTACTTGCAGATTTCCTTTACGATTCTCATTGACCCCATTGACTGTAATATTGGATAGTTTCAATGCAGAAGCTGAAGAAATTTGTTTCTTTAAAGTCTCATTAGACTTTTGTAAATCGGAAACTTTAGAATTAGCTCCGGATACCTGCGATGTCAAATCGGCATTTTTAGTTTCCAATAGTTGATTCGAAGCTTTCAAATCATCTATTTGATACAGATACATCGCTACCTCAGCTTTGAGTTTCTTAATTTCCTTTTGGGCATTTAATAACTCAGACTCAGACAAGTTTTGAGCTTCCAGCTTATCGCGTAGATTATTAATAATGTCGCGCGCTTGAGATTCAGATTCTTTTAAAGCGTCGGTCAGTTGTAAGTTCTGCGCATTAACCCGATCTAACTCGGCCTCTATACGATCGATTTCAGTTTGAATATTTTCCTTTTCAACTGTAAGTACATTTATTTTTTCCCCTGAAGACTGAAATTTAACGTAGAAATATATGTTTGTAGCTAATAGCGCTACGATTGCAAATATAAAAAAGTAAATTTTTGAAGTATCTCTCTTTTTACTCTCTAGCATATTTTCAGTAGACGAAACGGCTGATTTTTTCATTTCGAAATTTTAAAATATATCCAATAATGGTGAAGACATCATGCCTTTGAATCTAATGAAACAAAAAACATTCCAAACTCTCAAAATTAACGGAAAATTCAAATATTTACCATTATTGGATTAAAAAAGTTATCTCAACAATTATTCAAAATAATTCATTGTTGTAAAACCACCTTTTTTAAGGTATTCTTCTTTACGCATTAATTGCAAATCGGCTTGGACCATCTCTTGGATTAATGCAGGTAGATCGTATTTAGGCTTCCAGCCTAATTTTGTTTGTGCTTTTGTAGGATCTCCAATTAAAAGCTCAACTTCAGTAGGTCTATAATAACGAGGATCGACTTTAACAATGGTATCTCCAAACTTAATATGCTCTGGATTTAAGCCTAAGGCTTTCATACGCTCGGCATCAACATCTATAATAACGCCTTTCTCAGCCTCTCCTTTTCCAGAGAATTCAATTTCAATTCCCAATTCCGCAAAGCTATGACGCACGAAATCTCGAACTGTTGTTGTAACACCAGTTGCAATAACATAATCTTCCGGAATTTCTTGCTGCAAGATTAACCACATGGCTTCCACATAATCTTTCGCATGTCCCCAATCCCGTTGTGCAGAGAGATTTCCCAAATATAATTTCGACTGCAAGCCCATGGCTATTTTAGCAACTGCACGTGTAATTTTACGCGTAACAAAAGTCTCTCCACGTACGGGAGATTCATGATTGAAAAGAATACCATTGCAGGCATACATCTCATAGGCCTCTCTATAATTCACCGTAATCCAGTAGCCATATAATTTAGCTACAGCATAAGGACTTCGCGGATAGAAAGGAGTCTTTTCACTCTGAGGTACTTCTTGTACTAATCCATATAATTCAGAAGTGGATGCTTGATAGATACGGCAGCGCTTTGTCATATCTAATAGACGTACAGCTTCTAAAATACGTAAGGTACCAATCCCATCCGCATTAGCTGTATATTCTGGAGTATCAAAACTCACTTTAACATGAGATTGAGCCGCTAAATTATAAATTTCATCAGGCTGAGTCTCCTGAATTATGCGAATAATATTGGTCGAATCTGTTAAATCACCAAAATGAAGGGTAAAATTCCTATTATCAATATGCGGATCTTGATATAAATGATCAATTCGATCGGTATTAAAAAGAGAACTTCTTCTTTTTAAACCATGCACTATATAACCTTTTTTTAATAAAAATTCAGCTAGATATGCACCATCTTGACCTGTAATACCTGTGATTAAGGCCGTTTTTACTTGCTTCTGTGACATTGTTTGCGTTACTAAATATAGTCTGTTGCAGCAAAATAAATACTGCGGACTAATTATCTGGTAAAAGTATGAATTTTCCTAGTAAAAAGAGCTATAGGAATTAACCTATAGCTCTTTTTTGTCCCTAGAACGGAAGATATTAGTTGGTTCTTGTAAAGTTAAATACCAAGAAAGAATTTCCACTATCTGTAGAAACAGGCATACGTAAAATCAAGGAGTTACCATCTGTATAAGCTAAATGCAAACGGTATCCTGTCTGAACTGCTGAAGCCTTCTCTCCTGCATATACTTTTTTCATTTGAAATTGTGGCTCACCCATTCCTTTTCCTGGATTATAGATAGACCATACTACATTCCGAACAGCGCCAGGTGCACATAGGCGACCATCTGCAGAGAAAGAAATCGTGCCCTTCCCATTCGCTGGTAAGTTCCAAATACTTCCAATAAAACACTCCGGTGGAGCTTCCTCAAATACCGTCTTTACCGTATAAGATTGAGGTAGATTTTCTCGATCTACCGAATTCAATACCCACTGTCCTTTTACAGCTGATTTCCATGCAGAAGCTGAAGGACCATCATTCGACTGCTGAACAGAAGTGTTGGGATTCGAAGCTACAGCACCTTTTTGCTGCATATTACATGAGGTTAACAATAAACTCAACAAGCCTATTGAAAAAATTGATTGGAATAGTCTACGCATAATCAAATATATTAGTTTCTTAATTGTATTTTTGTTGTAAATATAATAACTGTTCATGAAGAAAAGTCGTCAAAAGCAAAGCATAAGCAAATTAATTGCCAAAGTATTGTTGCGTGTATTTTTAATTATACTCGCCTTATCTGCTGTACCCCTTCTAAACAATAAGAATAACAATCAGTTGGACCAGATGCATCTGCAATTTGCAAATAGTTATGCCTTTATCTTTCCGATCCTACTTTTTGTGATATTCGTGGTATTACTTATTGTCATGTTAAAGCATAAATATAATAAAATAGATATAAATTGGCTATTTTCTTTAAATGCCGCATTTCTAATTATCTATTTATTATTGCTATATAGTCGCATCCTTCCCCAACTTATTGCTTCATAATAAAATTAGACCTCCTCATTTAAGGTTGCCAAACAATGAATAAAAAGAAACTCTGGAATACAGTAAAGACCCCATTAAAAGTAATTATTACTGCTTTGGCGCTTTTTTATGTCTTTAATAAGGTATCCATTACAGATTTAAAAGAGGCATTATGGAATTCTAATCCGGCCTATTTAATATTAGCCTTATGTTTTTATGCGATATCCATCATCATCTCTTCCTATAGATTAAATGGATTTCTACGCGGTATAGGCTTAAATCTTCCCGAAAAATATAACTTTAAATTATATCAACTGGGCCTATTTTATAATCTCTTCCTACCTGGAGGAGTGGGTGGTGATGGATATAAAATCTTCTTTTTAAAGAAAAGATTTCATGTCCGAGGTAGAAAATTGCTTTCAGCTTTATTTTTCGACCGACTAAGTGGACTCTGGGCACTCGCTTTAATTATCGTGGCATTAGTAATTTTTATTCCACAGTTGAATATCCCTAATTACCTTCCCATAGCTGTGTTTATTGTCGGAACCATTGTCTACTATCTAATTATCCATCGCTTTTTTAAAGAATTTTCTCCCCGTTTTATAGAAACTCATCTGAAAGCTATCTGCGTACAATCCATGCAGGTACTAGCGGCCATTATGATTCTATATGCCTTGGGTTATAATGGAAAGTTCTCCCCATTTCTATTTCTATTCTTAGCTTCCTCCTTAGTCGCTGTCATCCCCTTTAATGTAGGCGGACTCGGCATGCGGGAGATGGTATATTATTGGGGAGCTGGAATCTTCCATTTAGATCAGCATTTAGCTGTTTTATTTAGTTTAGTATTTTATGTTATATCTGCTCTTACAGCACTTACAGGCATCTATTTCATCTTCAAACCTAAGGAGTTAGGGGAAGAGAAATTACCGACTAAAGAGGAGCTTGAAGCAGATAAAAATCTTGTAGATTAATTTTATGGCAAATATTATTATTACTGGAGCAAGCTCTGGAGTAGGCTTTGAAGCCGTATTAGACCTGACCGCAAAAAAAGAGAATAAGGTAATAGCCCTGGCTCGATCAGCAGATAAATTAGCAAAACTTCAGGAGATTGCGAATTCACTCAATTACGATGGAGGTCAATTGTATCCCATTGAGTTTGATATCGTAAAGGATAATTATGAGGGGCTTTCTCAATTTATAGCTTCCGAATTTGGACAGGTAGACATCCTGATTAATAATGCAGGAATTTTAGTTAATAAAAGCTTTCAAGATACTTCAGTAGCAGACTTTGCCAGTATGTTAGAAACCAATGTTATCGGACATGTGCAAATGATTAAAGCAGTCTTACCTTTTATGAAAGAAGGTGGGCATATTGTGAATATTGGAAGTATGGGTGGATTTGCAGGTTCTGTGAAATTTTCAGGTCTTTCGGCATATTCAGCATCAAAAGGTGCTTTACATACGCTTACGGAATGTTTGGCAGCCGAATTTGCGCCCTTAGGTATTAAAGTCAACTGCCTGGCTTTAGGTTCAGCACAGACAGAAATGTTGGAAGCCGCTTTCCCAGGTTATGAATCTCCAGTACTAGCCTTTGAAATGGGTAGATATATTGCGGATTTTGCAGAAACAGGAAGTAAATACTTTAACGGTAAAATTATTCCCGTAGCCGTTTCTACCCCATAAAAGATGCTATAGCGGCTCTTCGAGCTGAAGAGCCGCTATAACTTTATTTAGACTATAACTTCCTAGTTGAGTGGCACTCCTAATCAGCTATAGAAAGAACGATAAAAGAAATCGAGCTATTTGCTTAAAATTTCTTTTTCAGTAGGCTTGCCTAAATAATTTTCAAATTTAAGTTCTTGTAAAGCCTCGACTTGATGCGTGCCTACTAAAACTTTCTTGCCATTTTTAAAAATCAGCTGAAGGCCATGCTTACCAGAAGTAGTATAAGCCCAATTTTTACCATAAGACCTTCTCCAACCCCAGCCTCCAAATTCTGAAATGGTATATTTTCGAATATAGACGGCCGATAGTTCATCCCATCTATACGTTCTCTGCCCTAATAAGGGAAAAAAGGAAAGCTGAATCCCGGTATCCGTAATTTCGGTCTTGAGTTTAGAAATCCCGATAAAGACAATGACCAACAACAGCATCCATAAACCGATATCTTGGACAAAAAGTGAAAATACTTCCGCTATTGAAGACTGCGATAGAGCAACCAACTTCCCCGTTATACGTAGAGCTAAAAGCCCACATAAAATCAGCCATAGCCATGGCGAATTGAATTTTTGTGTTTCTTTAAATAAAACCATTTTTAAATGAATAAGCTGATAATTAAACTACATAGGTAAGCTAGAAAAGCCCACAATCCATCCAACTTTCGTTTAGAATTTATCGCTATGCGATAGCCTGTAAGCATTAAATAAAAGGAATAAACCATGAGCAGAATAGCCAAAATGCCTATGATTAACATCACCGTGATATCTATATTCGTCAAGTTTTGGATATGATTCTCAATCAACCGCCCATCCTCGGTTACAATTTTTTTGTCTATCGAAGCACTTAAGCTGAAAAAATTTAGAATAACGATCCAATAGAATACAGAACGCGATACCATCACGACATTTAGTATATCTATTAATCTTGTTTTTGCATAACTGACTCGACCTAAAATAAAAAGGATTAAGGTCAATAAAATCGTATAACTTGTATTTTGTATAAAAATCGTCTGTAGAGGTATTCCGGGAACTTTTTTAATGGATAGCATATCGGGATAGTGATAGCCATTCAAATAAGCGAAAAATGTACCTGCGAATAAGAGTAGGATGCCATAGATAAGGAGGTAGCGATCTGAGGTCTTTTCAAAAGGATTGACGAATAGGTCTATTAATTTGTTCATAATATTTAGGTTTGACGTTGAATAACTTTGATTTTTTCAATTAAATCATCTAATTTATTTCTTACTGTAGGATAACTCTTCCCCATCTTGGAAGCCATTTCCTTTAATGAGCCTGAATACATAAAGAATTCTAAAATAAATTCCTGATCATCTACATGTAACTGCGTCAATATGGGCATCTCAAAAGATCCGGACACTTCCGTTTCACAAGCTCCACATCGAAGTTTAGTAATGCTTAATTGAGATTGACAAGCTGGACATATATTAGGTAAAATTTTCATTTTTTGATTTATTATTTAAATAAAATTAATAATTATTTAAATAATATCAAATTATACCTTAATATTATTGCATAATTATTCAGATGTATGAATATTAATCGGTAAATAATATATTTGCATAAACAATTGTAATTATTCTCATGAGAAAAGTTTTAGGCTATATCCTGACTCCTATATTTTATATCTGCTTCTTTCTGATGCTGATTATCTTCCATCCCATTCAATGGTTAAGTTTAAAATTGGGAGGTTATTCAGCACATAAAAAATCAGTAGATATACTTAATGCTGCTCTTGTAGCGACATATTACAGCTTATTTAATACCGTAAAATTTAAAAATACCTATACCCTTCCTACTGATCGGCCTATTATCTTTGTGGCCAATCATCAGTCGACATTTGATATTCCTCCATTAATCTATTTTCTCAGAAAACATCATGGGAAGTTTATTTCGAAAATAGAGCTCGTTAAAGCCGGTATTCCGAGTATTTCTTTTAACCTAAAACATGGTGGAGCAGCCAATATCGATCGGAAAGATTCCAAGCAGTCTATTGCAGAAATTTTAAAGTTGGCTAATCATATGAAAACGAAAAACTGGTCGACATTTATTTTCCCAGAAGGAACCCGCACGAAAACAGGACATATGAAACCCTTTGCTGTAGGCGGAATTGCAACGATATTAAAGAAAAATCCAAATGCGCTAATTGTTCCAATTGCCATCAATGGATCCTATGAGATGACCCAATTTGGAAACTATCCACTAATGCCGTTCACCTCCATGAGCTGGGAGGTACTACCACCGATAGAACCTGCAGGAAGGTCTGTAGAAGAACTCGTAGCCGAGGCAGAACAATATATTCGCGCGAAGGTAAATCCAGCTTAACGCACGAGGCGTTCTTTCCAAGTGTACTTTCCAATATTACCTGCTAAACCAATATATACAAGATATATACAATGAACGACAGTTAATACGGGTAAGTACTGCATTAATTCTGGACGCCTCATAAAATTACAGATGCCTCGCATAAATTGATATTCGGCAAAATATTTCGCTAATAACACATAGCATAATAAGGGTGCAAATTGAAAAGGTGCCCAAATGGCCAAAGCGATATTGACCACTAAAAATAAATTAAAAAACCAGATGCTGACCCCTAAGGCAACGACTCTTTTATCCTTATATTTCGTCGACTTGGAGGCCCAACGTTTACGTTGTGAGATAAAAGATGATAAATCAGGTTTCGCATCAGTATATACAATAGCATCTCGCGATTTACAGAATCCTATGCGACTTGGATATTTTTCGGCTACCTTATGTAAGAATAGTTCATCATCCCCAGAAGCCAGCTGATCAATACCTTGGAAACCGCCTAATTCTTCAAATATATTTTTTCGATAAGCTAAATTTGCTCCATTGCAGGTCGTAGGCTGACCATTTCCAATACCTGCAGCACCCAAGCCGATTAAGTAGAGAAATTCCAAAGTCTGTAGACGCTCAAATCGGTTTTTTTCTTCATGGTAAGCAACCGGAGAAGACACCAGAAATAAATCCTGCTCTTCCATATAAGCAATTATCGTAGATAACCACTGAGGTCCCATGCGACAATCCGCATCTGTAGTCACAATAATTTCCCCTTTGGCTATAGCAATCGCCTTTGCAATGGCTAACTTCTTATACGAGTTGAGCTTGTCCGACTCATTCAGCTGTATCAGTTGAATGCCCTCTGCAGTATATTTACGGACAATATCGGCTGTGGCATCTGTAGAATGATCATCGATAATAATAATTTCCAATAGCTCCCGATTATACTGCTGTTGTAATAAACATTGTATAGTACGTTCGATATTATGTTCCTCATTTCGCGCCGCAATAATTACAGAAACAGCGCGCTGCGCCTGATGAGCTGGAGCAAATAATGGAATACGTTTCCAGCCTTTACCCATTTTTGTAACAAGCACAAAATAGATTAGGGCAAAAACAACCAGTAGGATTTTAAAACTTAGAATCACGGAAAAAATTTATTTTCAATACAAAAACAGAACCTAATATAGCTGGTAATATTAAGTTCACAAACCATATACAAGAAACAATAGCCATAACAGCAATTTCCTGTGTGGTAATATAACTATATAAATTACTGGCTACGAAACTTCGAACACTAAAATCAAAAAGATCTAAAGACGGAACAGCAGCCTGCACAAAGAATAAGATGAAAATCATAAATACCATAGACGCAAAAGGCAGTTCGGGTAAGATGACCATCATCAATATCACATATTGCGAAGTAAAGATAATAAAGCGGGCTGCAGAGTTCAGCAGCACCCAAGCGAGTTCCTTTCTAGAGTATTTTTCTAAAACAGCAAAAAAAGGCTGAATCTTAGCCAGAAATTTAATCTTCCCAACCAGGACCTCAATCCAATGCACATTAAAAAATAAAATTAGAAATCCCGCTGAATAGAGAATGGCTAATAAGCATAACCCAATTTTCAGGAAAATAGATACTGCCAAAAAGGAGCTGACAAACCAAGCTATACTTAAGGAACCGGCAACCGAAGTTAATACGAGCTGAGCAAATAAGCCCACACCCATTGCAACGGCTCCTGTAGCGCGATTTTCTGGAGCTAAAAACATCACCCTCCCGCCATATTCACCAATTCTATTCGGAGTAAATATAGCCCAGGTTAACCCACAGAATACAGATTGAATGCCTTTCCAAAAACTAATCTCTTCAATCTTTCTGCAGAGATATCTCCATTTCACAACCTCCAATAACCAATTGACGAACATGAGCAGAATAACTCCCGTTAATGTCCACCATACAGTTTCTACCTGCAAGCCCTTAGTCAGCTTTTTAAATTCTAAAAGATTCTCATGATTATTTAATTTGACATAAATATACCAACCTGCAAACAGGAGGATCCCTGCTTTTAACACAATGCTAATATATTTTTTTAATGAAGCTGTCAAACTGTATTTTTTTATTCGAGCACAATGTTACTAAATATTCTGCAAATGCACGTTTCCTTATCTAATAATAGCTTCAAAATCTGTAATATTGTATATGCAGAAGGAAAAAGCTAAGGAGAGAATCATTTTGGGTATCGACCCAGGGACTGTCATTATGGGATATGGGGTAATTAAAGAGGAAGGCAGTAAAATCAGCTTAATTTCTATGGGCGTAATCAAGATGGGGCATTTGGATGACCATGCACTTAAATTACAGCGTATATTTAAGAAAACCTCTGCCCTTATTGAAGAATATAAACCCGATTTTATGGCTTTGGAAGCCCCTTTCTATGGAAAGAATATTCAGGTTATGCTGAAATTAGGCCGTGCTCAGGGAGTGGCCATGGCAGCCGCCTTAAATCAGGATATTCCGATTGTAGAGTATGCCCCCCGAAAGGTCAAACAAGCCGTTACAGGGAATGGGAATGCCACTAAAGAACAAGTCGCAGGCATGCTTCAAAACCTCCTTAAGTTTAAGGAAACTCCAGAATTTTTAGATGCTACAGATGGGCTAGCTGTAGCCGTATGTCACTCCTTTCAGAAAAGCTCCAGCAGCAGCATGGGGAAAAACTATTCAGGATGGGCAGCCTTTGTAAAGGATAATGAAAAGCGTATTAAATAACCTGAAGGTATTGGATACTTGGTTATAATTTTACTGAACGAATAACATTCTTCACATTGAGCTCTACAATATCCGTCATCGTCTGACATTTTAAATAATCTACATTATTAAAGAAGACCGCATATTCTTCCTTTAGCCTTTTTATATTTTCTGGAGATGACAATTGCTGTAACTGCGAAGCATCACGTAGATCGGCAATACGGTGGCGCTCCGAACGTACACGGTGTACAATCGAAGAACGCTCCTCCTGCTGATATTGTAGTACGGTTTTATCGGTCAGATGTTCCATTGCCAATTTCACATAAGGATAGTTCTCTTTGAAAAACTGAGGCATATATACCTTGGCATTTCCTTCGTAAAATTGCTGATCAAAATCTATCGCCCGAATTCTAAATTGAAAATCATCGAAATCTGGAGTAATCTGCATCACATAATTATAGGCTCGCATATCTCCCAATAAGGTAATAATGCAGCGTTCATTAAATTTCACAAACTCCTTAGCAATTCGGGTGAGGTTATAATCCGGATCGAACATGCGGCCTTTGGAAAAGATATCTCCTGGAATCCCGACAATATGCTCTTCGACTAAAGTATCATGATCCACAATATAATTAACCTGATTTGGGGATAAAATTTCCTCCAATTCCAAACCATAGATTCGAGAAGCATCCGCTTTTTTAATATAGAAATAATCATATACATCATTGAGACGATTGACTATACGAATTCGAAATGGTCTAGTATTTCCAAAAGCACAGTATTCTATGCGATCGATATATTTATGTTCTACAATCCGCGTATTTCCAGAAGCCTTAAGCTGTGCATATACAATCTTCAGCCCATCATATAACTGATCCTGAATATAAGGCGGATATAAGGGAGTCTCCCAAAAGGTATCGTTGCCATACTTATCCAGTACTGGGATAGCCTCGTGAAATGACAAGAGGTCATAATAGGAAATTGGAAATTTTCCATCACGCTGATATTTCTTTAAATATTTCGTCAGTGCGGAAGCCACCGGAAAAATAGGTTTTTTCCTAGAAATCTTTACATCTTCTATTTCCATCTCAACTTTAGTTTAATTAAATATACGAAATTCTAAAAATGAACGTATCTACTATATTAAAAACAAAGTCACATCTGCATTTAAATCCTTTAAACCCAATCTATAAAATAATAAGGTCCATAGACTTGGTACACATATTAAGAATTAGGAAATACAAATTGAAAAAAATTAAAAATATGACACTATTATGCAGAAAAAACTTAGTATTTTTGCAATAATTTAAAATTTTTAGGTGACTATCGAAAGATGGAATTGGCTAAAATGGATGAAGCTCCCGAGCAGGAGCTTCAACACTAACCAATTATAAACCTATGTTATTTTGAGGGAAGTAACATACAAATTAAAAACTTATCAGCCTTTTTGCTGATTTGTTATCACAAATATAAAAATATATTTGATTTATTGCAATTTTAAATAAAAATTTTTGTAATTTTTAAAAAACATTCAGATTTAAAGAGAAAATAAACCATTTTTATGGATAATAAATACACAAATTACGATTTAGACAACTTAGATATTCAAATTTTATCTATTTTAATGAATGATGCATCCATTCCTTATACAGAAATCGCAAAAAAGTTAATAGTTTCAGGCGGAACTATACATGTTCGCATGAAAAAGATGGAAGAATTAGGAATAATTCGCGGTTCCAGCTTAATTATCAACCCTCAAAAGGTTGGATTTGATATTACAGCGTTCTTAGGAATCTATTTAGAGAAAGGATCTCAGTATTCTGATGCCGTTCAGCACCTAAAAGAGATAAAAGAAGTAGTAGAATTACACTATTGTACCGGCCAGTACTCCATGTTTGCCAAAATAGTATGCCGCGATACCGTTCATTTAAGAAAGGTGTTAAATGAAGATATTCAATCGGTAAAAGGTATTCAACGCACCGAGACAATTATCTCTTTAGAAGAAAGTATCAAAAGACAGATTAGCTTAGTTTAAGCTTAATCTTCCCTCATAAAAAAGGCCATTTCTAAAGAAATGGCCTTTTTTATGCGTTTTTATAAAATTTGATCCAATATTTGGATATATATTTCAATTCCTTCTTTAATTTCAGACAAATAGATAAATTCATCCGCCATATGGGAACGTCCCGAGAATCCAGGCCCCAATTTAAGAGACGGAATAGGCAATAATGCCTGATCCGACATGGTTGGAGAGCCATAAGTCTTCCTTCCGAGTGCTATTCCTGCTAAAACAATAGGATGTTCAGCCTGAATAGATGAAGATCTTAAGCGTGTAGATCGGGCTTTCACCGAAGATTGAACATGCTCTTGTATGATAGCTAGGGTTTCTTCATTGCTATAGGCATCTGTCGTACGTACATCAACAACAAATTCACAGCTCGCTGGAACGACATTATGCTGAGATCCTGCTTGAATAACAGTAACTGACATTTTAATCGGCCCCAAATAAGCTGATTCTTTTGGAAACTTAAACTGCTGAAACCATTGAATATCAGAAATTGCCTTATAGATTGCATTATCGCCCTCTTCCCGAGCGGCATGCCCTGAAGCTCCTGTTGCAACACAATCTAAGACCATTAATCCTTTTTCTGCTATCGCTAGATCCATTAAGGTCGGTTCCCCGACTATGGCAAAATCAATCGGCTTTAATTTGGGGAAGATAGATTCTATGCCATTTTTGCCAGATACCTCCTCCTCCGCTGTCGCCGCCATACAGAAGTTATAAGCTAAATCCGTTCTATCATAATAATATAAAAATACCGCGATTAAGGATACCAGACATCCTCCAGCATCATTG
>DAIQRP010000004.1:0-3511 GCA_036786125.1 Sphingobacterium sp. | reverse complement strand
AAACCATATAAGATATCCCCTTCCACATCTGCTGCAAATGGATTCCGCGTATAGCCGGAATTAGGTTTTACCGTATCATGATGTGAATTTAAAAGAATAGTTGGTTTATCCTCTTGATAGTGTTTATTATAAGCCCAAATATTATGTTGATGCCGATAGATAGGCACAGCACGCTGTTCAAAAAAATCAGCGATCAACTTGGCGGTATCCTGTTCTTCACGAGATATAGAAGGCGTTTGAATTAACGCCTTTAATAAGTCCACACTTTCAGCTATAAGCAGCTGCTTATCCTTCTTCATATAATCCTCCTGCTTTACAAGCAGATAATTTTATCCCTTTGATAAAGGCAGAGCTAAAGCCATGGTGTTCCATTTCATTTAAGCCTGCAATAGTACATCCTTTAGGAGAAGTAACTTTATCAATTTCACTCTCTGGATGAGTCCCCAGAATCTGTAATAAATCTGCCGCTCCCTTAGCCGTCTGAATAGCCATTTTAAGCGCATCGTGCGCATGAAAACCAATCTCTACCCCTCCTTGAGAAGCTGCTCGAATCGATCGTAAAAAGAAAGCTATACCACAGGCACATAAGGCGGTTGCTGAAGTCATAAGCTCCTCTGAAATCTGCACGACTTCACCTACATTTTCAAAAATTTCGACCACTGCTTCTACCGCTTCCGAGGGTGCATTATCCGTCGATACACAAGTCATCGATTGGCCGATAGCAATGGCTGTATTGGGCATTGCACGGACAACCTGTGCATCTGCACCTAAGACAGCTTTAATATCTGCACAGCTAACTCCCGAAGCGACAGAGACGAAAATCTGATGCTGTAGATCCACTACCGGAGCAATTTCTTCCATTACTTTTTTCAACTGCTGCGGAAGGATAGCTAAAATCACAAATTTAGCCTCTTGAATCGCGACTTTATTATCCGCAGATACCAAAAATCCCAATTCCTGCTCCTTTTGTAAACTGCTTAAGCTTCGACGTGTTAAAGTAATATCTGAATATGCACAGTAATTTCTGCTGACTAAGCCATTGGCCAAAGACAGACCGATATTACCGGATCCGATAATGGTTATTTTTTTCATGGGGCTTGATTATTTAAGTATCATACAAGTTCCAAATTGGTCTTGCTGATATAAGTGTAAGTTGTTTGCATTACCAATATACACTTTTTTAACCCCTTTACCAATAGCATCAAATGCATTTTGCAATTTAGGAATCATGCCATCAGAGATTACTCCCTGTTCCTTTAGCGGCTCAAATTCTTCCATTGCAATGCGTTGAATCACGGAGTTTTCGTCTGTTACATCGCGAAGAACACCATTTTTTTCAAAACAGTATACCAAAGCCGTTTCATATAGACTGGATAAGCCTACCGCCAAAGCTGAAGCGATGGTGTCTGCATTGGTGTTTAACAACTGCCCCATTCCATTATGCGTAATTGCTGAAAATACAGGCGTAAAACCAGCATCTAAAAATTTCTTTATAGAACCCGTATTCACGGAATCATGCATAATATCGCCTACGAAACCATAATCGATATCACGAATAGGACGTTTTAATGCTTTAATGGTATTTCCATCGGCTCCGGAAAGACCAATGGCATCGCAGTCTAATTGCTGTAGTTTGGCTACAATATTTTTATTTGTCAGACCTGCATAGACCATCGTTACCACATTTAACATGGCAGCGTCGGTAATGCGACGACCTTCTACTAGTTTAGCTTCAATACCTAAATCTGCAGCCATACGTGTTGCAATCTTCCCTCCTCCATGAACTAAAATCTTCTTTCCTGGAAGGGCCGCAAATTTCTCTAAAAAAGAGGTTAAAGCCTCTTCATTATCAATGACGTTACCACCGATTTTAATAATATTTAATACACTATTAGATGACATTTATTCTCACTTTATCTCTTACAAAAATTATATAGTAAGAATTTAGGTCTTACTGACCTAAATTCTCTAGCATTCTTTTTAATACGACTTGTGCAGCCCAAACCCGATTTCCTGCTTCTTTAACTACTAAAGAATTAGGACCATCTAAAATTTCCGAAGAAAGCTCCAAATCCCGACGGACTGGAAGACAATGCATCACTTTAGCATCATGAGTGAGCGCTAATTTTTCATTATCCAACATCCAGTTTTCCGTAACAGGATATACTTTCCCATACTCTTTATAGGAAGACCAGTTTTTTACATATACATAATCTGCCTCATCTAAACTCTGCTCCAAATTATGAGAAATCGTTGCCCCAGTCGTAAACTCTTCACTTAATTCATAACCTGCGGGATGCGCAATAGTAAAATCAACTAAACCTTCTTCTTGCGCACGACACATCCATTCTGCAAAAGAATTCGGTACGGCTTGAGGAAGAGCTTTCACATGAGGAGCCCAAGCTAAAACAACTTTAGGCTTCCCAGGCTTATTCCAAGTTTCAGTAATGGTAATTATATCCGTCAGACTCTGTAAAGGATGTCTAGTTGCAGACTCCAAGGAGACTACGGGAACCTGACAGAAGTCCATAAACTTATTAAATAGATCTTCCGAGTAATCCTCTTCACGATCCTGTAACTTTGGAAAAGAGCGTAATCCCAGGATATCACAATATTCACCCATGACAGCTGCTGCTTCACGAATATGTTCTACGGTAGAACCATTCATAATAACACCATCTTGAGTTTCTAAAGCCCAACCTTCTTTGTCCATATTCATCACGATAACCTGCATACCTAAATTCAATGCAGCTTTTTGTGTACTCATACGGGTACGTAGACTAGGATTCAGAAAAACTAAACCTAACATCTTATGTTTTCCTAATGCTTCATTCGCATGGGGATTTGCTTTTAGAGATAACGCTTCCTGAACGGCATCAGCTACATTATCTACGTCTTTTACGGAAAAAAACTTGTTCATTTTCTATAATTAAGCTTTCAGACGTTCGTCTAAAGCAGTTAAAAATTGATCAGCATGTGCTTTGGATAGATTCAACGCTGGAAGTAAACGTATAACATTGGGCTTAGCCTCTCCTGTAAAGATTCTATTTTTCAATAGGAGGTCTTTTTTAACGTGAGCTAATTCAGCAGGTAATTCAATACCAATCATTAAACCACGACCTCGTACTTCTTCAATACGATCGAATTTCTTTAATTCATCGATTAAGTAAGAACCTATTTGAGCGGTATGAGCTAATAGATTATCTTTTTTCATCACTTCTAATACGGCAATTGCAGCAGCACAAGCCAGGTGATTGCCACCAAAAGTAGTGCCTAACATCCCAAAAGTAGCTTTGAATTTAGGTGCAATACTAATAGCTCCCAAAGGGAAACCGTTTCCTATCCCTTTAGCCATCGCATAGATATCCGCATCTACAGCAGCCCAGTCATGGGAATAGAAGTCTCCAGTACGTCCATAACCACATTGCACCGCATCGGCAATATACACGGCATCATAGGCCGTTGTTAAGGAGCGGATTAATTTTAAAAATGAAACTGAAGCTTCTCGAAT
>DAIQRP010000124.1:0-8678 GCA_036786125.1 Sphingobacterium sp. | reverse complement strand
ACCCCTGTTTCTAGAATGAAAATCTAACGTCCTAACCCCTAGACGAACGGGCCATCGTAAGATGGTATTTCAAATATTTTTGGTAGCCCGTAGGGGAATCGAACCCCTGTTTCCAGAATGAAAATCTGGCGTCCTAACCCCTAGACGAACGGGCCAAAATATTTGTATTCCCGGCAGCATCTCTGCTTTTGGGAATGCAAATATACTACTTATTTTGATTCTAAAAAATATTTTTGATTTTTTTTAAATTAAGTCAAAACCGATGTCTTTACGGAAGTATTTTGCATCGTAATAAATGCGTCCTGCATCTGCCGTAGCTTGTTGTAAAGCGTCAAATAAGGTATCCTGAAGAGTGGTTACAGCGATAACACGCCCTCCTGCTGTCACCACTTGACCGTTCTCTAATTTCGTTCCTGCATGGAATACAATAGACTCCTTCACATTTTCAATATTGGAAATCACCTTCCCAGATTCATAAGCTCCAGGATAACCTCCTGCTACACACATTACGGTAACCGCCGTTTTTGGAGATACAGTAAATGAACGAGTTTCCAAATTACCTTGCGCCACGCCTTCAAATAGGTCTAATAAATCGGATTCAATTCGAGGTAATACAGACTCTGTTTCAGGATCCCCCATACGGACATTATATTCAATTACAAATGGCTCTCCTTGAACATTCATTAAACCGATAAAGATAAATCCTTTATACGGGATGCCATCTTTCTTTAATCCGTCTACGGTAGGTTTAATAATACGCTCTTCTACTTTCGACAAAAATGTCTCATCGGCAAAAGGAACTGGGGAAATAGAACCCATACCACCAGTATTTAAGCCTGTGTCTCCTTCTCCAATACGCTTATAATCTTTAGCTGAAGGTAATACCTTATAAGTCTGTCCATCTGTTAAGACAAATACCGACAGTTCTATTCCGGAAAGATATTCTTCAATAACTACATGAGTAGAAGCTTCTCCAAATTTTGAATCAGCAATCATAGCTGTTAGCTCAGCTTTAGCCTCTTCCAAATCCGTGCAGATTAACACTCCTTTGCCGGCAGCAAGTCCATCTGCTTTTAATACGATGGGAAGTTTTTGGGTCTCCAAATAAGCCAGACCTTCTGCTAAAGTTTCTTTATTAAAAGTTTGATAGGCTGCAGTAGGGATTTCATGGCGTTGCATAAATTGCTTAGAAAAGTCTTTAGAACCTTCTAACTGTGCCGCTTCCGCCTGAGGCCCAATTACTGGAATATGTTTTAAATCTTCACGATCTAAGAAAAAATCATGAATACCTTTGACTAAAGGCTCCTCAGGACCGACCACGATCATCTCAATATTGTTGCTTAATGCAAATGCAGCAATACCTTCAAAGTCCGTGACTTTTAAGGAAACATTCTGCCCATAAGCGCCGGTACCGGCATTTCCTGGAGCAATAAATAATTTATCTAACTTGTTACTTTGTGAAAGTTTGTAGGCGAATGCAGACTCTCTACCGCCAGAACCAATAATTAGGATATTCATATCACAAATATATTTCTTTTGTTGGGAATAGGTTGAATTAATTGTAAAGAGTTTTACCTGTTCAGGAAAGAAATTTCAAATTAATCTCCTGAAAATGATCCCATCCCCTACTCAGTTACATAAATGCATAAAAATCCTGCAGAAAGTTAGCAAGCATACTATTTTTCAGAAAATCATAAATAATATACTGGAGATTTAGTAAATTACATGGAATACCCCATTATAAAGAGGCCATTAAACTGGCGACATAACCAAATATCAAACAATTACAGTAGTACAGAGTTATAAATCTAAGAGAAAGAATTATGGAATTTATCAAAACTGATATTCAGGAGCGAATTGCACATATTTATTTAGATCGCGGGAAATCTAATGCTTTACATACAGAAATGTTATTGGAGCTGGAAACGGCTATTCAACAAGCAGCAGTAGACCCTGCCATTGAAGGAATTATTCTGCATGGGAAAGAGGGCTTCTTCACCGCTGGACTAGATTTAGTCACGCTATATCAATATAATGAAGCGGAAATAGAAAATCTATTTATCCAGTTTTTCAGTACCATAAAAACATTAGTTCGCTTTCCAAAACCTGCTGTAGCGGCTATAAATGGGCATAGCCCTGCCGGAGGATGTGTGCTTGCCATATGCTGTGATTATCGCGTCATGGCGGAAGGACCATATATCCTTGGATTAAATGAAATTCCTGTAGGCATTATCGTGCCGACGAGTATTTTTAAATTATATAGCTTCTGGATTGGTCAGGCGGATGCTTATCGATACCTGCTGACAGGGAAGTTACATAGCCCTGAGGAAGCCCTTTCTATCGGCTTAGTCGACGAGCTAGTTCCCGTAGACCGTATTCGTACTGCAGCGACCCGAAAAATAAAAACTCTGACCCAGTTTGATAAAGAATCCTGGTCGCAATGTAAAATCAATTTCCGCACTGAACTATTAGATGAGCTAGAAAAAGATAATTCTACGATTATTGAAAATATGCTACATCATTGGTGGAAACCATCTTCCCGAAATATTATAAAGACTATTATTGAGAATTTAACCCAAAAAAAATCCTAGTTATGAGTATAGCCGTTCAAGGAGCATTACATGCAAATGCTTTAAAAGGAAAAACTATTGTGGTAACCGGTGGGGGTACAGGCTTAGGAAAAGCCATGAGTACCTATTTCTCCTCCTTAGGAGCTAACCTCGTTATTGCGAGTCGAAAAATAGAGGTCTTAGAACAAACTGCTGCAGAAATTACAGCTAAGACCAATAATCCGGTATTGGCCGTTTCCTGCGATATCCGAAATGTAGAAGAAATAGAACATGTTTTAGCTGCTGCTGAAGCGGAATTTGGACAGGTGGATGCACTTCTAAATAATGCTGCCGGTAATTTTATTTCTCCTACAGAACGTCTTTCCGCTAATGCCTTTTCTACGGTAATTGATATTGTCCTCAAAGGAACTGTGAACTGCAGCTTAGTTTTTGGGAAAAACTGGATTAAGAAAAAACAACAAGCTAATATTATCAATATTGT
The DNA here is from genome assembly GCA_036786125.1 of Sphingobacterium sp. Lineage (GTDB taxonomy): Bacteria > Bacteroidota > Bacteroidia > Sphingobacteriales > Sphingobacteriaceae > Sphingobacterium. The sequence goes on along the minus strand of DAIQRP010000124.1, from coordinate 5,627 downwards.
CACGACATATGCTTTTACAGGCTCTGGATATGTCGTTCCTTCTGCTGTTGCCAAAGGTGGTGTGGTTACCCTAACCAAGTCATTGGCGGTAGAATGGGGAAAATATGGAATTCGTATGAATGCCATTGCTCCAGGTCCATTTCCTACTCAGGGAGCTTGGGATAGACTCCTCCCTGGAGATCTGGCCGAACAATTTAGTTTTATTAAGCGTGTGCCTTTAAAAAGAGTGGGCGATCATCAAGAATTATCCAATTTGGCAGCTTTTTTGATTTCTGATTATGCCAGCTTTATCAATGGTGAAATTATCACGATCGATGGAGGGGAATGGCTTCAAGGAGCCGGTCAATTTAATGGACTGGAAGCTATCCCGGAAGAAATGTGGGATTCTATTGAAGCTAGCATCCGAAAAACATCAAAATAAAAACTATGAAATATGCATTTTACCTTCTTTTAATCTTTCCATTACTATTTTCCTGTAATCCAAAGAATCAGAAAGATCAAAAGAAGAACGATTTATCTAAACGCGATACTACAGCCTTATCTGCAGATCTGAAATCCACTATTGAGACGATTACTGCGGCTTTTGCACAGCAGGATTCTGTGACTATTAATAATTATATTCGAAATGAATGGGGATTATACCTCGTCTATCGCCCCGGTTCTTCGGATACCTATACCATAGTTGATGGTATCAATTTCGAGCAGCCGACACCCAATTATTACCAGTATCCGGTATTTAAGAATAGCAGCAAATTATCCTTTGAGGTTATTCCAGAATTTGACTGTGGAACAGAAAAATGGAATAAGGAAGGTTTTTTCTGTGATACAACCTGCCATCCAGATATCCTATCTCAGATTGTGGAGTTCGCTAACATGTACGATGTAAATGCTTATGAAGATCAGGATATAAAACAAATTAAAAGTTTGGAAAAACAATCCTTCCGTGTTATAGCTACAGGAGATGATTCCGATTCCTTTATCTTCCATATTTCATTATTTGAGGGAAAATGGTACCTCACGCTAATAGACCGTGCTTATGGTGGCTGTGACGCTTAATTATATATCATTAAAAAATTATACTAAACTTACATTTACTATATTTACCCATTCGAAAAAAAATCAATATGAATACAATAGATAGTGCTATTCAAGCAAAAATCAATCAATGGCTAACTCCAGAATATGATGTTGAAACCGTAACTGCTGTACAGGCATTAATCGATCAGCAGCAGACGACAGAGTTAGTGGATAGCTTCTACAAGGATTTAGAATTTGGTACAGGTGGCCTACGCGGAATTATGCGTGTAGGAACAAATAGAATGAATAAATATAGTTTAGGTAAAGCCACTCAGGGTTTAGCGAATTACCTAAAATCCATCTATAAGGATGAACAGATAAAAGTAGCTATAGCTTACGATAGTCGGAATAATTCGGAGCTATTTGGACAACTTGTAGCGGATGTATTTTCAGCAAATGATATCCAAGTATATCTGTTTAATGCCTTACGCCCTACCCCACTGCTATCCTTTGCTATACGCCATTTCGGTTGCCAGTCAGGGGTTATGCTAACGGCTTCCCATAATCCTAAAGAATATAATGGCTATAAAGCGTATTGGAATGATGGATGCCAAATTACAGCTCCACACGATAAGAATATCATCCTTGAAGTCAATAAAATTCAATCGGTATCTGAAATTAAATTTTTAGCAAAACCTGAATTTATTATTCCTGTTTCTGATGAATTAGACAACATCTATATTCAGGCCAATAAAAAATTAAGTCTACATCCTGAAGCTGTTCAAGCACAGGCCGACTTAAAGATTGTCTATTCCCCGATTCATGGAACCGGAATTACGCTAGTGCCACAGCTATTAAAAGCTTGGGGTTTTAATCAGGTGACTATCGTCGAAGAACAAGCTGTTCCCAATGGAAACTTTCCGACGGTTATCTATCCTAATCCCGAGGAAGTGGATGCTATGTCTTTAGCGACTAAAAAAGGAATTGAAATCGATGCGGATTTAGTATTAGCGACAGATCCGGATGCCGATCGCGTTGGAGTAGCTGTAAAAAACCATAAAGGTGAATTTCAATTATTAAATGGGAATCAAATAGGCTCCCTTTTAGTGCATTATGTGCTGTCTTCAAAAAAAGAATCTAAGCATTTACATCCTTCGGATTATATTGTTAAAACCATTGTAACCTCTGATTTAATAACTCAGATCGCGAATTATTTTCAGGTTACTTCCTATGAGACCTTAACGGGGTTTAAATTTATCGGAGAAATGATAACTCGTATAGGTGATCAGGGTAAATATCTAGTCGGAGGAGAGGAGAGCTATGGTTTCTTAGTCGGAGATTTAGTTCGTGATAAAGATGCCGCCAACTCCTGTGCTTTTCTTGCGGAGATGACTGCTTACTACAAAAACCAAGGGCAATCTTTATTTGAAGTGCTACAATCTTTACATCTGCAGCATGGTTTCTACCAGGAAAAATTGGTTTCATTAACCAAACAAGGTAAAGCTGGCGCTGAAGAGATTAAAGCGATGATGGTACGTCTGCGTCAAAATCCGCCTACTTCATTGGCGCAAATTCCTGTTGCAGAAATCCGTGATTACGAAAATCAAATCGCTACCAATTTAATTTCTTTAGAAAAGCGCGCCATAGACTTACCTGTTTCTGATGTATTGCAGTTTATCACTGTCGCAGGCGATGTGATTTCAGCACGCCCCTCGGGTACAGAACCAAAAATAAAATTTTACTGTTCAGTGAAAGAAGAACTTTCCTCTTTAGCAGATTATGATGCAGTAGCCGCTGCTTTAGAGCAGAAAGTTAATTTAATCATGCAAGATATTATCTAAATGAAAAAGTGGACTATCCTCTCTTCGGAGTATATTTCCAGATCCCCTTGGGCAACCTTGCGTAAGGATACCTGTATTATGGGAAATGGAAAGATTAATGACCATTATTATGTATTGGAGTATCCAGATTGGGTCAATATGATTGGTGTTACTACAGAGCAGCAAATCATCCTTATTCGTCAATATCGCCATGGCGCTGCAGATATCTTTTTAGAAATCCCTGCAGGAACTATGGAAGCTGGTGAAGACCCTCAGGAAACTGCAGCACGTGAAATGTTGGAAGAGACCGGATACCGGTTTACACATATGGAAGAGATTGCATCTCTATATGCCAATCCGGCTACCTCCGGAAATATCACGCGAACATTCTTAATGACCGGAGGAGTGAAAGTACAAGCTCAGGAATTAGATTTCTCTGAAGATATTGAAGTCACTTTAGTTTCTATAGAGGAAGCTAAAGAACTTCTTTTAAGCAATAAATTTGGACAGGCTCTACATGCTTCGGCCTTATTTTATGCTTTTATAAAATTAGGTTTGTTCAAATAACGAACAAACCTAATTAATTCATTTGCTTATACCACCTTTATAAGCTTTTCTCTTCCATCACTATAGCTTTTTTTATACCTTTGCGGCATGGCTAGAGAAATATTTGAAACCAAGCGAAAAGCATTAAAAATTAATCTGAATCCAGACATCTATGGAACCTTCGCAGAAATTGGAGCGGGACAAGAAGTAGCTCGTAATTTTTTCGGTGCAGGTGCTGCTTCAGGGACAATTGCGAAATCCATTTCAGCTTATGATATGGCTTTTTCAGATGCGATCTATGGTGTAGAAGAGTCTGGACGTTATGTAAGTCGTACCCGCCTAATCAAGATGTTAGATCATGAATTTAACCTGTTGACGGAGCGCTTACATGGGGAAAAGTATTGCAATAAAAAATTCTTTGCCTTTGCCGACACCGTAACAACGTTAAACTTTACAAAAACTAATGATCCCCATGGATGGATTGGTCTACGCTTTCAATCGGAAGTTTGCGGTCCTATCAATGATATTGTAATTCACGTTCGTCTTTTAGACTCCGATAATCAATTACAGCAGAAAGTTTTAGGAATTATTGGTGTTAATTTGGTTTTTGCGGCTTATTATTATACCGATAATATCCAAACCTTAATTGAATCCCTAGTGGATAATTTAGCTATAGGTTCCGTAGAAATTGATTTAGTTAAGGTTTCAGGTCCAGTATTTGAAAATGTCAACGAACGTTTAATCAACTTATACCTTATTGCTAAAGGCTTTGCTAAAGCGGCAATCTTTAGACCCAATGGGAAAGCAGCACAGATTAAAGATTATCTATATAAAAAGAATATTATTATTCTGAGAACCAAATATCGTCAGAAGTCCAATCCGAACTTTGATTTATTTAATCTCGCGGTAGAGCAGTTTAAGAAGAATACTCAAGCAGATCCTGAAAATACTGTCGTGCTTATTGAGGTCCTTATGGGGAATGTATTGGAAGAGGAACATATTCTAACAGGAGAAGATTTAGCATATTTTGCTGAGCGTGCTGAGTATTTATGCGCTACAGGAAATAATATTATCGTTTCTAACTTTAGAAGAAATAATCATTTAGCTGAATTTATCAGTCAGTTTAAACCCAAACATGTCGGTATTGCAACGAATGTTTCCAACCTGCGTAATATCTTTAATTCAGACCAGTATAATAAAGAGCAATATTCTAATGAGCTGCTTTCTTATATTTCAGGAATGTTTAATAAAAACGTGAAATTATATGCTTACCCTTATAAGCTTAAAAAGGATAATAGCATAGTAACCACGAAAAATATGCCCGTATCCGAGGAAGCTAAACCTCTTTTTGACTTCTTGACGAAAAATGGATATATTATTGATATTGAGAACTACGACGAGAAGTTTGTCAAAACATTATAATAGCTTTCTTCACTTTTTTGAGCTATTTGAAACTTCTTCAACTCGCTTAAAAGCGGGATGATACATGCTCATTAAAATCTCTTAAACAGATTTTCTATATTATTCTAATATCCGTATAACAGCTTATCCGAAATAAGCTGTTATACGGATATCTAGTTTGGATATTATCTTTTCTTCGTTAACTTTTTATCGGTATTTCCATCCTTAGGCGAAGCATTAATCCATTCCATTTCAGTTGTAGTCAACTTTAAAATTTTATACTGCTCTGTATATATTTTATTTTCGTTGAATAAGGTAATTAATTTTTTATCATTGCTTAATTGATAGGTTCGATTGAGTATCGTATCCCCTGAAGATATAGCATGTTTAGTTTGAATAATACAAAGAGAATCATCTTTAAATGTATAACTTACTCGACTATCGTCTTCCACTAGTTTACCCGAATAGACTAACCACTCCCCCTCTAATTGATCTATTTTTATCTTTTCCTCTTTGCTACAAGATATAATTGATACAGCAAGTGTACAGCAGGCTAAAAGCTGGTATATTTTTTTCATAATTTGATTTAAGTTATGAGGCTTTAGGTTAATTAAAAATACTGAATTAATTCTGGATGTATCTTTCATCCTTTCCATTAACTATATCTTGGATCAGCTTATTCTAGCGCTAGATTATGTCTTTAGGTCATAAATTACTATAATAGGACTTGGCATCCGCATGGTAGCTTACTTATCTTGAATAATTCGGGATCTCCTTTGTTTCTAGAAAGTGTCTGTTTATGATGTCAATGGAGGAGAGAAAGAATCAGCATATAATACTGAA
>DAIQRP010000123.1:5302-8690 GCA_036786125.1 Sphingobacterium sp. | reverse complement strand
ACGCGTAGCAGACTATTTAGAAAAATGGGATGTGAATAGAGAAGTCTAGAAGTTGCCCATGAGTAGTCTAATCATATTCTACTAAAGTTAAAAATCCCCAATAGCCTAGGCTATTGGGGATTTTTTGCGTTTGAATGATCGCAATCTAAATTTATTTATCTAAGCTACTAAAGCAGATAAATTCTTAATCTAAGCTACGGAAGCGGATAATTTGTTAATCATAAACCGATATCTAAAAAATAATAATATCGAAGAAGTCAGTAATCCCAAAGTTAATCCATACCAAATTCCTTTTACACCTAAGCCCATGGTAATACCAAATAAGTATCCCGAAGGAATACCGATAATCCAATAGGCGACAAAGGTAATGACTGTAGGAATATTCACATCTCCCATTCCTCTTAACACGCCTAGACCAACCACTTGAGTTCCATCAAATAATTGAAATAATCCAGCGATAATCAGTAGTTGAGAAGCGATTAATACCACCGCCTGATCGGAGGTAAATATATAAGGTAGATAGGAATTAAAAACAGCAAATGCAATAGCTGCGACAACCATAAATAGCAGTACTAGTCCATAGGAAGTATTTGCAAATTTACGAAGCCGGTAGAAATTATTACTTCCAAAAGCATTTCCCGTTTTAATGGTCGCTGCAGCAGCAATCCCACTAGCCATCATATAGGTCATCGAAGCCAAGGTAATGGCCACCTGATGTGAAGCCTGTACGGTCGCGGATATTTTCCCAGCAATAAGTGCTGCAGCAGCAAATGCTCCAATCTCAAATACAAATTGCATGGCTACGGGCATACCTATTTTTAGGATGTTTTTTACAATATTATAATTCACTTTAAACCATTCGAAATCGACCAGATAAGGTTTAAATAACTTGGATTTAAAGACATACAACATCATCACCAGCATCATTAAAATCCGGTCAATTAATGTACTATACCCGACTCCTTTTACCCCCATAGGCTCGATACCAAACATCCCTTTTACAAAAATAATAGCGAGCACGATATTTAATACATTCCCCCAAATGGTAATATTCATAGCCTGCTTGGTAAAACCCAATCCTTCGGCAAATTGCTTAAAGGCTGAAAACATCATTAAGGGAAAGATAGAAATACTCAAAATCAACAGATAAGGCTTAGCCTGTGCAACTACTGCCGGATCCTGATCTAAATGTTCCATAGCGAACATCGATCCAAAATATACAATACAAAATAAAACTGCTGAAGCAATAATATTAACTAAAATGCCATTAGAAAGATAAGTTCCACAGATCGCTCGATTATGCTTTCCATTGGCTTGGGAAATCAAAGGCGTAATTCCATAAGCAATCCCCAATCCAATCACCAGGACCACCATAAATACGGCATGTACTAATGATACTGCAGCCAAAGGTATGGTACCTGCAAAATGCCCTACAATGACAGAATCCGCCATATGAACAAAGGTATGTCCGAGTTGTGAAATTACGACTGGACCTGCTAAAGTAAACGTACTTAAGAAGTATGGTTTATAAGTTCTAAGGATTCCCATTTTTACTAAAAAATTATTTTCGGCAAAGATAAAGAATTATAAAAGGATGAGCTGATCTTCTGATTGACAATATTTAACGATTTAGGATTAATTAATTCATAATTGACAGTCTTTTAGAAAAGTTTATCAAAGCTTTATAATATTTAAATAATAATGATACGAATAAAAAAATTATGCGTTACCTTAGCATCATTCAAACAGGATTATTATGTACACATTCGAATTTGCTTTTTTAAATATTGGAACACAAGAAATGTTCCTCATTTTAATTATTGCTTTATTACTTTTTGGTGGTAAAAAACTACCTGAACTAGCTCGTGGCTTGGGACGTGGAATTCGTGAATTTAAAGATGCGTCTGAGGGAATCAAAAGAGAGATTTCAGATCAAATTAACAACTTTGAGAAAGAAATTGACATAAAAGATGAAAATCCTCTAGCGGAGTCTCAAAAAGCGGAAGCTCAAGTTAAAGCAGAACATGAAGCTGCTCAAAGCAGTTTAGAAGACTCAGCGTCTACGGAATCAGCAACTCCGGAAAAAGAAGAGGCTATAGAAAAAAAAGCACCTCTATTTACAGCTCCAGCAGGAACTTATCAACATAATCCAGGTAGACAGCCGGATTATGGTGAGCAAGATGCATATTATAACTACGGTTATACAGATAACTTTGCCTCAGAGCAGAAAACAGAAGCTGCCCCTCAAGAAGTTCCTAATACAGAAGAAACTCCTGCAGGTAGCCCAAATCCTTCGCAATCTAAAGAAGCATAATCAGTTATCATTTCAAGCAGAAATTAAAACAATGAAAAGCTGTTGATTCAAAAAGTCAACAGCTTTCTCTGTTCAAATACCCTTAATTTTATTATTTATGTCGCACGAAATCCTTATTTCGAAGGAACTTACCTTATCCGAAAAGCAAGTACGTACCACCATTGAACTACTTGATGAAGGAGCTACAATTCGTTTTAAAATCTATTGATGATCAAGGGAAATTAACGGCAGAACTGGCGCTTCAAGTTCGGTCAGCAGAAACCATGGCCAGTTTAGAAGATATCTATTTACCTTATAAACCTAAACGTAGAACCCGTGCGAGCATGGCACGTGAGAAAGGTCTACAGCCTTTAGCTGATCTGATTTTAAAGCAGGATCAAGCCGATATTCAGGCCTTGGCGGATTCACTTATCGATGAGGAAAAAGGAGTGCATTCTATAGAAGAAGCTTTCTCTGGAGCTCGAGATATTATTGCCGAAACCATTGCTGAAGATGCCGAAGTACGTGCTAAAACTCGTAAAATTTTTCTCAACAAGGGGCAATTTGTCTCTCGTGTAGTTCCAGGCAAGGAAGAAGAAGGCATAAAATATAAAGATTACTACGAGTGGACAGAGTCTTTAAAAGATGCTCCATCTCATCGTGTGTTAGCCATGCGCCGTGGAGAAAAAGAGGAGTTTTTATATTTGGATATTGATGTCGCTGAGGAGTTGGTCATTCCGGAAATTGAAAATCAGTATATCCTAGCTAATAATGAGTCTGCACAGCAGGTGAAATTAGCTTTAACAGATAGCTATAAGCGCTTATTAAAGCCTTCCATGGAAACCGAAATTCGCGTGTTAACACGCCAGAAGGCCGATGAGGAGGCAATTAAAGTCTTTGCCGAAAATGTACGTCAATTATTATTGGCGGCACCACTCGGTCAGAAACGATTAATGGCTATAGATCCTGGATTCCGTACCGGATGTAAGACGGTATGCTTAGATGAACAAGGTACCCTTTTAGAAAATACAGCTATATTTCCACATACTGGAGCTGGAAATGCGCAGGAAGCGGCTCGTACACTGAAGCATTTAG
>DAIQRP010000123.1:4034-5292 GCA_036786125.1 Sphingobacterium sp. | reverse complement strand
CAGGAGCCTCTATTTATTCTGCTTCTGAAACTGCACGTGAAGAATTCCCGGATCATGATGTAACCGTACGTGGTGCTATATCCATAGGTCGCCGTTTAATGGATCCTTTAGCGGAGCTTGTAAAGATTGATCCTAAATCTATTGGGGTAGGACAATATCAACATGATGTCGATCAAAATAAATTACAATCAGCCTTGGATGATACTGTAATTTCCTGTGTAAATGCTGTCGGCGTAGAGTTAAATACTGCTTCCAAGCAGATTTTGGCTTATGTCTCTGGATTAGGCCCCTCTCTGGCGCAACAGATTATAAACTACAGAAATACCAATGGTCCATTTAGCTCTAGAAAAGAACTGAAAAAAGTACCTCGTTTAGGGGATAAAGCATTTGAGCAGGCCGCAGGATTCTTACGCATCCGACATGCTGCAGAACCTTTAGATGCATCTGCCGTTCACCCTGAGCGTTATGCTTTAGTCGCACAGATGGCCAAAGATCTACAAGTAACTGTAGCTGACTTGTTAAAGGATGAGCAGCTGAGAAAGTCTATACCATTAAAAAATTATATCAGTGATACAGTCGGTCTTCCAACTTTAAATGATATTCTTTCGGAATTGGCGAAACCGGGATTAGATCCCCGCGAGCAGTTTGAAGAATTTTCATTTACCGATGGTGTGAATTCCGTTTCCGATCTACGCATAGGTATGCAGCTACCGGGTATTGTTACTAATATCACGAATTTTGGTGCTTTTGTTGATATTGGTGTACACCAAGATGGTTTAGTACATTTAAGTCAACTCTCCAATCGCTTTATCTCCGATCCAAATGAAGTTGTCAAAGTACAACAGCAGGTTATGGTCACCGTAACTGAGGTGGATGAAAAACGTAACCGCATTGGACTATCCATGAAGACGGCAGAAAAATCAGCTCCTAGAAAAGCAAAATCAGATGCTCCCGGCAATAGAAACCGTCGATCATCAGCTCAAGAAGAGCCTCAAGGCGATTTAGCAAGTAAGTTAGCTGCCTTAAAAAATAAATTTAATTAACTCAAAAAAAGAGTCTCTGAATTTCAGAGACTCTTTTTTTTCTTTTACTGAGCTATAAATACTGGAATCTGTACGCGATGTCGAAGTTTATTAACCGTCTCTCCATAAATAAAATCTTTAATTCCTTGGTGTCCATGCGAACCTACAATTAATAGGTCAGCCTGTTCTTCCGCACACAGCGTAGCAATGGCTTTCACGCGATTATTAAAGCCTAT
>DAIQRP010000123.1:1431-4024 GCA_036786125.1 Sphingobacterium sp. | reverse complement strand
TAGCGCGTACCTCAAAACCTTGTTGCTTAAAATATAAGACATATTTCTGCAGCCTCTCCATATCCTGTCGAGTTTCATAATCATCGGTTTGCGTTCCCGTATATTTGACAGAAGCACTTTCAACAATATGAGTAAGCACAAAAATCGTATCGGGCTTAGCCAGCTTTAAAGCATAATCTACGACCTTGGTATCGGAACTCGAGTAATCTAGAGCGACTACTATTTTCTCAAAATTTTGAACGCCCGTAAAGGATAAATCTTCAAAAGGGGGATGCACATCCAAATGCTGTTGTTTACGTTTGCTAATCCAAGGATATAAAATCGTTAGCAGCAGCAGCACAAAGAGTCCTAAGGAGGCTATAAGGATAGCTGCTGTAATCCATATACTTTGATATTCACCCATCCACTTCCGAACCTCCACATAGACTAATTGTATATTTAATAGGGCAATTATACCTGCAATAAGCCATGAGGCTATTTTTAAGGGTAATTTTATCGCAAAATCCCCCATCTTTTGTCTATCGGAAACAAAGTGAATAAGTGGAATGACAGCATAGGATAATTGCATACTTAGAATCACCTGAGAAAAGAGTAATAAGGCTCCCACCTTCGCTTCTCCGGCAATTAATATCACGAGTACCGCCGGTACAATGGCTAATAGCCGCGTAATTATACGTCTGAGCATCGGGCTGATCCGTAAGCGCAGATAGCCTTCCATAACAATCTGTCCAGCAAGCGTACCCGTTACCGTTGAACTTTGTCCAGCTAATATTAGGGCTACAGCAAATAATTTAGGCGCCCATTCCGATCCTAAGGTCGTTCCCAATAGATTATAGGCATCTTTTAATTCCGCCACATCTGACATGCCATTTTTATGAAATGCGGCAGCAGCTAAAATTAAGATCGCCGCATTGACGAAGAAAGCCAAGTTTAATGCAATGGCAGAATCCCAAAAATTATATTTAATAGCCTTTTTAATAGAGCTTGAATCCCGAGCTATTTTTCGAGTCTGCACCAAAGCGGAATGGAGATATAAATTATGCGGCATAACCGTGGCCCCAATAATTCCAATACTAATATACAAGGCTGCTGAGTTCGGTATAGAAGGGATAAATCCTTTTGCTACTTCCCTAAAATCGGGTTTCGCGAAGAACATTTCAACCATAAAACACATTCCGATTAGAAATATCAATCCGATAATAAATAATTCCATCTTCCGCATCCCTAAACGTTGCAGATAGAGTAATAGAAAAGTGTCTAAAAAGGAAATGGTTACTCCCCAGATGATATCCAGTCCAAAAAGTAGGTTTAAACCGATGGCCATACCCAAAATTTCGGCCAGGTCACAGGCCGCAATAGCAATCTCCGCGAGCACATATAACACCATATTCATCCCTTTGGGATAGGTTTCTCGATTACACTGTGCTAAATCTTTTCCGCGGACAATTCCGAGGCGGGTACATAGACTCTGTAAGAGCAGCGCCATAATATTACTCATGAGCAACACCCAAATTAGGGTATATCCAAATTCAGAGCCTCCTGCCAGATCCGTCGCCCAATTTCCGGGATCCATATAACCTACAGAAATTAAATATGCAGGTCCAAAAAAGCTTAATATCTTTCTCCATTTGGACTTTCCTTGGCTAACATCAACTGATCCATGGACATCGCCTAGTGATTTTTCTTCAGCGCTCATATATAAAATATTTAAGCTAAGGTAAAAAAAAGAGAGGCTATTTTAAAGCCTCTCTTTTGAATTAATATCCTGGATTTTGAATGAGTTTTACATTTCTATTTATTTCATCACGATGGATAGATATAAAGTACATTTTATCTAACCATTGTCTATTTTCAATTCCTGGATCAATGGTATTCACCGTATATTCATAGTTGTAATTATCGGTATTATACTGATATAGACTCACCTGCTTCCCAGGTTTTAATTTAGCAAATACATTAATTAAAGTTACCTTACGTCCAATCGTTTCGGCTGCATTCATCCAACGTCTAGTATCAAAAAAGCGATGTTCTTCAAAAGCTAACTCCACACGTCTTTCATTACGGTAGCGTGCTTTTAAAGCTGCTCCAGCATCTGAAATTGCTGGCATACCTGCTCTAAAGCGGATTCTATTCAGCCATGTTCTGGCCTCTGCCTCCTCTCCTAGCTCAATACAAGCTTCTACATAATTTAATACCGCTTCGGTATATCTTAGAACTGGCCAAGGGACGCGTTGTCTGGTATTTTGATCGACGATAGCAGGATCTGCATCTACAAATTTACGCATATAATATCCGGTATAAGATCCATTCCAATCTTCCACAGGGGAGTTTCTGGTATCCAGACCATACTGAATAGATTTTACTCCTGCGGCATTGACAACTTCATACTGTCCAGTCTGGATTTGATTCCAGGGATCCCGATTTTTTACATCATCTGTACGAGGTTTCCAGCCAGCGCCATCATATAAAACCGTAGCTCCTAAACGGGGGTCCCGATTTTGATATAAATTAGTCGTATGCGCTGCATTATTCCAATTAAATGGCTCTCCTGTACTGGTTTCATAATCATCCACCAAAAGTTGAGTAGGGCTAT
>DAIQRP010000123.1:0-1421 GCA_036786125.1 Sphingobacterium sp. | reverse complement strand
AGCCCAGTTATGATAACCATTCGGACCATTATTACGACCTACATAAGCTCCGCCCTCATCTTTTAAGTCAATAAAAAATCGGCCTAAAATTAAATCCGTTTTTGCTGAAGCATCTGCCACCTTAGAGTTTCCCCCCATAGCTAGCGCAATATAATTCGCTCTCCCTTGCGCTGCAGTTTCAGGAGCAGAAAGATTTAATTTATACGCTAATTCGGCATGGTCCACTACCGCTTTTGCCGCAGCTTTAGCTTTCTGCCAACGATCGATACGATTTCCGGATACATAGCCTAATAATTCTGGATTAGCATAAGCTGAAATCACATTGGACTTAGACTTTGCTGTAGGAATATCGTGTAAGTCTGAAGCGGCATATACGAGCACACGTGCTTTGAGAGCTAGGGCTGCAGCTTCATTTGTTCGCCCGTCTACTTTGGAAGCCCCCTGCAATAAGGTCGCTGCCTGGTCACAATCTGATACAATAAAGTTGACACATTCCTCATAAGTATTTCTAGGTGCTGTAAAATCCTTATCCGCTAAAGTATATACTTTATCAATAATCGGAACTGCCCCATAGAAACGTAATAGTTGCTGGTAATAATATGCACGTAAGAAATAGGCTTCTCCAAGCATGCGGTTTGCCTGTGCAGGATTATCAAATTTAGGCTCCTTTAACTTTTCAATGGCGATATTCGTTGCACGAATGCGTTTGTAAAGGTTTCCATATTCATAAGAATCTACAATCCAGCCTTGGTCTGCAGGGTTGGAGCGACTTTCCGTAATGGTATTAATTCCTCTACCGGGATGCGTAAACATGGCTTCATCCGTTAGGGAAGCTAACATCTGCTCGTTAAATCCTCCCTGTCCAAATCCATTGTATAAGTCATTAATAAAAGCTTCAGCTAAAGCAGCATCAGACCATACAGCATCTTCAGAAACCTCAGAAAGAGGTTTTGTATTCACAAAATCATCATTACATGCGCTTAATAAGGCCGTGCATAATAATGCGGATACAGGTATATAAAATAATTTTATTCTTTTCATGATAATAGCAAATTAAAAGGATAATAAAACTCCAGTGTTAATTAATCGCGCTTGAGGATAATAGTGTCCAAGCGTATTGGTCGATTCGGGATCATACATTTTTAATTTCGACCAAGTCACTAAGTTCATTCCTGAAGCATACACGCGTAAACTGGATATCCCGAGTTTCTGCGTGATTTTACTGTTTAAATTATATCCAATTTCCACATTCTTTAACCTTAAATAGTTGTTCGAATGTAGCCAATAGGTATTTCCAGAAGAATAATATTGATCCGAACGATCTGTAATTCTAGGATCTACGGAACTTGGATTATCAATCGTCCAGCGGTTTTCATAAAACTCATGCAGGTAGTTTCCAATAGCACCTGACTCTTCTGTAG
>DAIQRP010000003.1:46897-56087 GCA_036786125.1 Sphingobacterium sp. | reverse complement strand
CTAACCATTTGTTCTTATATGGCGTAAATACAGTATAGGGGAGTCCATTATCTTTGCTTACTTCCTGCTTTTCAAAGATAACTTGGTCTTTAAAGGAATAAGCAGGAATCTGCCTTTCGGCTAGAAAAGTGCAAATCGCTTGATCTCTTTGGCGGGCTAAAGGTTCATAATCTGAATTAAAGTAAACCGCTTGAGGCGAGAACTCCTCCACAATCTGCTCCCAGGCTTCCGCAGCGCTTGCATAATAAGTTTTTATGGATGCCCCAAAAGGCGCTAATTGGCGATTGATATCCAATAAGGTCTGCTGAATAAACATCACTCGAGCATCCTTCTTATCGGATAATTTATCGAGAATATCTCGGTCGAAAATAAAAACAGGCTGTACCTGACAGCCTGTTTTTAATGCCTGATATAAGGCCTGATTATCTGTTAACCTTAAATCTCTACGAAACCAAAAGATGAGGGTATTCGACATATTTATTTTTTACGTTCGTATACTTGAAAGCTATAATTAAAGGCATGTTTTTCATCAGCCATATGTTTTTCCTCAGCGGTCATATCCCATTGAAGTGGATCTAAGTCCGGAAAATAAGCATCTCCTTCGATGTGGGTATGAACACGCGTAAGTAAGACCCGGTCCGCTAGCGGAAGAAACTGCGCATAGATATTGGCTCCGCCAATTATAAAGATTTCACGCTCATCTCTGCAGGAGGAAAAGACCTCCTGAATACTGTTCGCTACATCGACATCTTCGGGTTGGTAACTGCTATCTCTACTGATCACTATATTTCTTCGGTCAGGGAGTGCCTTTCCAATTGAATCGTATGTTTTACGACCCATGACCACGGAATGTTCTAAGGTCGTCTTTTTAAAATATTTAAAGTCGTTCGGTAAGTGCCATGGCATACCATTATCCTTCCCAATGACATGGTTTTCTGAGGCGGCAACAATTAACGTTATTATTAAATCATTCATAAATTAAACGGCTACTGGTGCTTTAATATGGGGATGAAAATCATAATCTACCAATTCAAAATCCTCGAATTTAAACGCAAAAAGATCCGTTACTGCAGGATTGATTTTTAACTGTGGTAAGGGTTTCGGCGTTCTGCTCAACTGTAATTCTGTCTGCTCGAAATGATTATTATAGATATGAGCATCTCCTAAAGTATGCACAAAGTCTGCAGCTTCCATATCACATACTTGCGCAACCATCATAGTTAATAAGGCATAAGAAGCAATATTAAAAGGGACTCCTAGAAAGATATCTGCAGAGCGTTGGTATAACTGACAGGATAACTGTGGTTTTAAAATACCTTTTTCCGGATTAGCAGGAGCGACGTAAAACTGAAAAAATGCATGACATGGAGGTAAGGCCATATGCTCGATTTCAGCAACATTCCATGCGGACACGATAATACGTCTGGAATCTGGCGTATTTTTAAGCTGTTTGATAATATTTGCAATCTGATCGATATGTCCTCCATTTGGAGTTGGCCATGAACGCCATTGAGACCCATATACCGGACCTAAATTTCCTTGCTCATCCGCCCATTCATCCCAGATACTAACCCCATTATCTTTTAAATATTTAATATTCGTATCTCCTTTTAAAAACCAAATCAGCTCATGTAAGATCGAACGAAGATGAAGTTTTTTCGTCGTTACCATCGGAAATCCTTCCTTTAAATTAAAACGCATTTGATAGCCAAAAACACTACGTGTACCTGTGCCTGTACGATCCGTCTTATCTACTCCATGTGTATATACATGATTTAAAAGGTCCAAATATTGTTTCATGTCTTGTTACAAAAAAATGTTAGAATTTAAATTATATGCTTTGGAAACCCAAAGTTTTTGAAAAATAAACTATTAGTTTATACGCTTTAGAAAAGCTTTTTTAGCTTATAGAATACAACTGATAAAGATAGGGAAAAAGAATTAAGTTGGGTATAGCCTCTGAATTTTCGGCAAATAATTTCTAGCCTAAAAGGCTTTGAAAATTGTTAGGCTAAAATCATTTTTGAGAATAAAAGTCGCTTTTGTAGGTTTTTATGTATTTTTGCAACTTATTATGAATAAAAAAGTCGCTTTCTATACTTTAGGATGTAAACTGAATTTCTCAGAAACTTCATCCATAGGTCGTGTTTTTAAAGATGCTGGTTATGAAACCACCGCTTTTAACAGCCCTGCTGATGTGTATGTTATAAATACCTGTTCGGTTACTGATAATGCGGACAAGAAGTGCCGTAAGGTTGTCAAGGAAGCTTTAAAGCACTCTCCAAATGCGTATATTACTATTGTAGGCTGTTATGCTCAATTGAAACCCAAAGAGATTGCGGAAATCCCAGGGGTGGATATGGTATTGGGAGCTGCGGAGAAATTTAATATTATTGAACATATTAATGATCTGACGAAACAGGAAAAGACGATTATCCATAATGCGCCTATAGATGAAACCAATCAGTTTGTTTCCGCTTATTCTATTGGAGATCGTACGCGTACCTTTTTAAAAGTTCAGGATGGATGTGATTACTCCTGTACATTCTGTACTATTCCATTAGCTCGTGGAGCTTCCCGTTCCGGAAAGATTGAAGAAATCGTCGTTCAGGCTCAAGAGATTGCTGCTTCTGGCGTCAAAGAAATTGTATTAACCGGAGTGAATATCGGTGACTTCGGCTTGAGAAATGGAAAGCGCGAAGATCATTTCTTAGATTTAGTAAAAGCCTTAGATGAAGTTGAAGGCATAGATCGAATTCGAATTTCTTCCATAGAGCCGAACTTATTATCAAATGATATTATCAAATTTGTTGCACAGTCGAAAAGATTTGTGCCTCATTTTCATATTCCCCTTCAGTCGGGAAATAATAAAGTCTTAGGACTTATGCGCAGAAGGTATAAACGAGAGCTGTATGCGGAGCGTGTAGCGACTATTAAAGCCTTAATGCCGGATTGTTGTATAGGAGTAGATGTTATCGTCGGATTTCCTGGAGAAACTCGGGAGGACTTCTTAGATACCTATAATTTCTTAAATGAATTAGATATTTCATATCTACATGTATTTACCTATTCCGAGCGAGAGAATACCATTGCCGCTCAGATGGAAGGCGCTGTCCCTGGAGCACAACGTTCTGATCGTTCCAAGATGTTACATATCCTTTCTGAGAAGAAAAGAAGAGCATTTTATGAAAGTCAATTAGGGCAGGTCGGAGATGTGCTCTTTGAATCAGATGTCAAAGATGGATATATGCATGGATTCAGCAGAAACTATGTTAAAGTCAGATCTTTGTATGATCCGTTATTAGTGAATGAAATTATTCCTGTGAAATTAATTCAAATTTCAGACAGTGGAGATGTGGATGTGGAAGAAATTGCGGCTCCGCTTCTGCACTAAAAAAAATATACTAAATAAAAAAAAAGCTGTTTCTATAGAAACAGCTTTTTTTTTATTTAGTAGGATGTATAGCTTGAAATTCCTCATGTAATCTCAATAACTTCATCGTCGAATTCAGTAATTCAGAAGTTTCCAATAAGATAGAAAAATACAGCTTGGTGTTTTTTGCTGAATTTTCAGAAGTCCTTATTCGGGCAATCTGCTTATCCAACAACCCATTTATCGCCTTAGATAGCTCCTCCTTTTCCAACAGGATCTCCTCAATTTTGGAGAAATCTAATCTTTTATAAATCATATAGACATCCGCCAGCCAGTTACTTAGCTGCTGTTCAATATATTTAAGATCTCGAATTTGATTAAATTTCATGGGCTTATGATTATTGTCCACATGATCTAAACTATTGGAACTGATAACTGCTAAGGCCGTAGATATATCCTGAAGATAACCCAATGAACGAATATAGTAGCGTGAACCTTTTACGGAGTTATCGTCTAAGGAGCGGATAAAGTTAAATAAGTTGCTATTGGTCGAATCCAACTCTTTCTGTAATTTTTTAACGAGTTTTTTGCTCGTATTTAAAGCCACTAAATCCTGAGAGATTAATGCTTCAATAACTTCCTTGAATAAGACATTGCTACGAGAAATAACATCGGTAATCTGTTCGGAGCTCGAACTGATAATTTCTTGCATGGTAATGACTTCGGCACGTTTATATTTCTTCTTTTGTTCTTCCTTTAATTTTAGCTTTAAGTTATGTGATTTGGTATTTCTATATAATAAATAAGCTAGAAATCCCAAGGCTCCAACAAAAGCAATAATGCCGGCTACTTTTAATAAAATGGCTAATATAAAAGCCCCTAAAAAGGCTACTCCAGCCGTTACAAACCAGCCTCCAATAACATGAAATACTCCAGATACCCGATATACGGCAGACTCCCTATCCCAAGCTCTATCGGCAAAGGCAGAACCCATAGCTACCATAAAAGTAACATAGGTCGTGGATAAGGGAAGTTTTAAGGAAGTACCCATGGCAATTAAGGAAGAAGCAACCATCAGATTTACCGAAGCGCGTACCATATCAAACATCGGTTCTTCCTCATCTGCTTTCTTTTCAGAAATGGTATTGACAAATTGTTTATCTATCCGATTCTGAATGGTCTTAGGAAGGATATACTCGATGCCACGACCTAAATATAAAAATGTCCTTACAGTAATTTTGGATAAGGTATTCGACTGAAATTTTTCATCTGCGGAATCCTGTGTGGAAGTCAAACTCATTTCCGTTTCTATAACGGATTTGGCTTTTTTTGAAGTCCATAAGGTGAATACCATTACTAAACCGGCAGCTAATAGAATAAATAATGGAGCCACCATATTATCATCTGCTAAGGCGCCCATCATAAATGTTTCCGGGTCGGCCGAAGGATGCGCTTGGAATATACCAATAGATTGGTATGCTGCAATAGGAACGCCAATAAAATTAACCAAATCATTTCCAGCAAAGGAAAGTGCCAGCGCAAATGTGCCTACGACAATAATTACTTTTAAGATATTTATTCCTATACGTGTAATAATAAAACTTAAAATGCTAAAAAATATAAACGAATATCCTACCAGTAATATTTCGTGATGATCTATCCAATCCCGCGCTGTTAGCGGAATAAAACTCACCTCTTTAAATCCTTTAATTAATATAAAATAGGAGATGGCAGTTAATGCGATGGCTCCAAACACTACGCCGACAGTCTTTAGTCGACTCGTGAAATTGAAGGTAAATAGTAATCTCGAAATATACTGTACCAGCATACCTATACTAAAAGAGATAAGTACAGATAATAATATACTTGTAGCGATATTCGAGGCTTTCTCGGTATTAATATAGGCTAATATACTGCCCCAGGAATCTGTACTTAAATAAATCTTATAGGCCGCTAAAGCAACTGCCGCACCTAATAATTCAAAAACGATAGAAACCGTAGTGGAGGTGGGAAGCCCCAGATGATTAAAAATATCGAGCAGAATGACGTCTGTAATCATCACGGCCAAAAAGATAATCATCACATCATGAAAGGAAAATTGGGCGGGCACAAAAATACCGCTACGCGCAATTTCCATCATGCCGGAAGAAAATAACGAACCACATAAAATACCTAAACTGGCCACAATCATAATGGTTTTAAAGGGCACAGCCTTCGATCCGATGGCAGAATTTAAAAAATTGACTGCATCGTTACTAACACCGACCATCAGATCGATGACCGATAGGATAACTAAGACGAGAATGATTAATACTAAAAACTGATCCATAAGTGTATTTATTTAATTTCTGCGACTTAGTGAAGTTCGTTTATCTTTTCCTAAGTGGCCTATTGCTATACCGCAAGTTTATTTTTCTTTTCTATATTTAACCAAACGACAGTAGCTAAAATCAAGATTACACCAACCCATTGTAATAAACTAACCGATTCATGTAATATAAAATAAGACATACTGATCGCTACGGGCAATTCAGCAGAACTTAATATACTGCTTAGAGAAATTCCTATTTTAGGAATTCCATAGGCAAACAATAAGGGTGGAATTACCGTCCCAAAAAAGGAAAGGGATATGCCATAAAACCAAAAGTTAGGCAGCTGACCTAGGATAATTGCTGTAGGAGGGAAGATCGTACAAATTAATATACAAGAGCCCGTAACCATCATCGCTGATTTGGCTATAGGTGGGTAATCATTTCCGACTCTACCATTCACAATAATAAAACTAGCATATGCTGTTGCTGCTAGTAAGCCAAATCCTATGCCGACTAAACTAATGGATTGAATATCTTTTTCTAAAAATCCCGTTGCAAATACTGTGGCAAATAGGATAATGATAATACTTACAAATTGTTTTTTCGTTGGTTTTGCTCCAAAGATGATATACTCAATAAGCTGGCCAATCCAGATATACTGCATTAATAGTACGATAGCTAGTGATGCAGGTACAAGTTGTACACATTTGTAGTACATTAAACTGACTGCTCCTGTACAGAATCCGGAAATAATAAGTTTCCAAATTTTTGTCTGACGTGGATATGCATTTAACTTTTGTCTATTTGTCAAATAAACAAGTAAATAGATAGCCCAGAGGATGACCATCCCAAATATTACCTGTATCCCTGTCACATTTCCTAAAGTGTACCCTTTTTCATACGCTCCTTTAACGATTGTTGAAAGTACACCAAAACTGCTCGCTCCAATAAAGACGGCGATTAATCCCTTAATTTTCTCCATGGGTAATTTAAAATTTGTCGCAAAGTTAGTAATAACAATTAGCAATCTTTATTACCTTTATATTTAGGAATACGCTAATTCATAAAATACGATGCCAAATACGATTAAAATATACTGCATATCTTTGTTTATCCTTTTTTTTACAGCCTGTAGCTCCAAGAAAAAAGTGCTGATATCCTCTTCACATAAAAATCCATCTTCGATGACGGATGCAAGTTCCGGAAGATCCGATGTATTCACCGGAAAAAATTTAGATGAATATGCGCGAATTCTTCAAGTAGATCGCCGGGATCTGAAAAATAAAGACCTGTATCATTTTATTTCCAGATGGTTAGGAAGTCCACATCAGATGGGTGGATTGACGTCTAGGGGAATTGATTGTTCTGCTTTTGTCGGTATCCTGTATAAAGATGTTTATGCCAAAATAATCCCACGTAGCTCCAGAGAGATGGGCGATTTAGTAAAACGTAAATATGAAAATCAGCTTGTAGAAGGGGACTTAATTTTTTTCTCTTTTGGCGGAAGAACTATAGATCATGTAGGCGTATACTTGCATAATAATAAATTTGTACATGTCTCCACGAAGAAAGGAGTAATAATCTCCGACCTGAAAGACCCTTGGTATTATAAGTACTTCACGAGGGCAGGAACAGTGAAAATTTAATATAAAGAAAGATTATTTTACTTAAAATAAATGATATTATAACTTTAGGTTAATACCTAATTAATTTCTGAATCGTTGATTTGTGGCATTAATAAAAAACCACAAAACTCAATGAACCACATGTACGTTAAACGGCATGCTCAAAAGTCCAAATTATCGGTAGTGATATCGATTTTGGCTTTCACGGCATCCACCCTTCCTATGCGGGGACAAGCAGTTCCGTTCGCATCCTATTCTTCTCCTTTTATACGGACTCAGCAATCCGAAGTTTCGGGTTATATTAAGGCTGCAGACGGCAGTCCGATTTCCGGAGTTTCTATTCGACAGCTTTCATCCAATCAGATCAGCTCTTCAGATGAACAGGGATTTTTTAAAATCGCTGCAGTTGATGGAGATAAGTTATCCTTTTCCTATATCGGTTATAAACCCCTGGTGCAGGTGGTGAAAGGAAGTTCTTTACAGATTGTGCTGACGGCTGATGAATCGAGCTTGGAAGAAGTTGTCGTAACAGCCATAGGGATTAAGCAGCAAAAAAGAAAATTAGGTTATGCGACTCAAGAAGTGAAAAAAGAAGCGCTTCAGGAAGCGAAAACCATGAATATTGGGAATGCCCTAGCTGGACAGGTTGCCGGCTTAACGGTCAATAATCCTACTGGTATCTTTCAAAAACCTAATTTTCAATTGCGTGGAAAAGAGCCTTTAATTGTTATTAATGGAATCCCCGTTGAATCCGATCTATTTGATATACCGTCCGAAAATATTGATAATATAAATGTGCTGAAAGGAACAGCAGCATCTGCTTTATTTGGCTCTAGAGGAAAGAATGGTGCGATTCTAATTACCACAAAAGGCGCGAAAGAGGAGGGTTTAAAAGTGAACTTTTCTACCAGTAATATGGTGACCGCAGGGTTTACAGTCTATCCGAAGACTCAAAATGAATATGGAAGTGGCTCCAATGGTCAATATGAATTTTGGGATGGAGCAGATGGAGGAATTTCAGATGGAGATATGACTTGGGGACCTAAGTTAAATACCGGCCTCAAGATCCCGCAGTGGAATAGTCCCATTCGAGATAAGCAGACTGGAGAGGTGACGCCTTGGTGGGGGGATGTCAGCGGAACTAAATATGATGATAAGTCCCGCTATGAGCGCGTGCCTACAGATTGGGTGTATCATAATAATTTAAAGGATTTTCTGAGTACCGGATTTGTGAATGAAAATAATCTTTCCATAGCCTACAAAGGGGAAAAGGCTGCGGTATTTATGAGTGGAAAGTACGCCTACCAAAAGGGCCAAGTTCCTAACTCTTCCCTACAGACGGGAGGTTTAAATTTAAATACCTCCTATCAGTTTACTTCAGATTTAAAATTAGATGTCAATCTTTCCTATGCTAAAGTCTATTCTCCGAACTACCCACGTTATGGATATGGTCCTAAGAACCATATGTATACCATCTTAGTATGGATGGGGGATGATGTCAATGGGCAAGATTTAAAAAATCATTTATATATTCCTGGTCAGGAAGGTTATAGACAGGCGAACTACAATTATGCCTGGTATAATAATCCCTATTTCTCCGCGATCGAGCTTAATCAACAGCATGATCGCGATGTATTGCAAGGCTTGGCCTCTTTACAATGGGTCATCTCTCCAAAATTTAATCTTCAAGGGCGGACCTCAGTACGGCAGAATAGTCTGTTTGAAGATATGCAAAGTCCAAAATCTTATATGAATTATGGGGATTCAAGAAATGGAGACTATAAGCTTTTTAATACCAATCAGTTAAATTTTGATGCCGATTTCTTGGCGAATTATCAGGAGCAATGGTCGGATAATTTTGGCTTAAATATCTATGTTGG
>DAIQRP010000003.1:29343-46887 GCA_036786125.1 Sphingobacterium sp. | reverse complement strand
CCTCCACATTCAGAAGAAATATACGAGAGTCCTCCCAATCTTCTGATGGTCTTATCGTCCCATTTATCTATAGTTTAAATAATACTCAGGGACCAGTTCAAGCTAAGAATTTTTACAGTACTAAAGCTATTCGATCGGTATATGCTTCCTTAAATTTAGATATATTCAGGTCTACTTACTTAAATTTTTCTGCTAGAAATGACTGGTCCTCGACCTTACCTACGCAAAATAATTCCTATTTCTACCCTTCGGTCTCTCTGAGTTCAATCCTATCCGATTATTTTACGATGCCATCAGGATGGGATTATTTAAAAGTCTATTCCTCATGGGCTAATGTATCCTCGGATCTGAAGCCCTATAGTATCCGCTCCATCTATGAGAAAGATGTGACCTATGGATCTGTACCCTCGGTCAACTATCCGAAGAATATGATTAACCCGCTGATCCTACCCGAGAAATCAACTTCTTTAGAAATTGGTATGGCTACCTCATTCTTTAAAAATCGACTTTCGGCAGATATTACTTATTATCATGTACTCGATGAAAATCAAATTTTAGATCTTAAAGTTTCAGAAGCTTCAGGCTTTGAATCACGTAAAGTCAATGGAAATAAATATAGAACCCGCGGATTGGAGATCATGTTAAATGCGAGTGCTATTCGTCAAGATAATTTGAGTTGGGATATCGGTCTGAACTGGTCTAAGCAAGTGAAGAAATATGCTGAAATCTTTGATGGAATGGAGAAATATGAAAACTTCAGTAAAGGAGATCGTGCCGATGATATCTATGCTACCGTATGGCAAAAGTCTGCAGCGGGAGAGTTAATTTTAAATGAAAATGGCATGCCGATTAAGGATCCATACCTTAAAAAAATAGGGTATATGGACCCCGATTGGAGATTTGGATTACAGAATAAATTTAAAATACATGCCTTTACCATTCATGCAGATATCGACGGCTCTATCGGTGGGTTCCTAAATTCTGTGACCCATGAAAAAATGTGGTGGGGAGGGAAACATCCCAATTCTACTTTATACCGCGATGCGGAGTATGAATCGGGAGCATATGTATATGTCCCTGATGGAGTAAAAGTTACTGGAGGAGAACTTGTTCGGGATGTTCAAGGTCAGGTGATTTCCGATACGAGAACTTATGAGAAAAATACAGATGCGGTTAGCTGGCAGTCTTGGAGCCAGGTATATCCTTATCAGGCTCGAGTAACGGATCAGGAGGATAAGTATTTTGCGAATACATTTGACCGTTCTTTTGTGAAATTACGCCGACTTTCTGTAGGTTACGATTTAAATCGATTTATACAGTCTAAAAAGTTTAAATCTTTAGATGCATCCCTTTTTGGTTATAACATATGGATGTGGAAAAATATTCCTTATGTCGATCCTGATTATGGAAATGATACAGACTTACAGGATCCTTCATCACGTTATATCGGACTATCACTACAACTTAAATTCTAATCTTCTATGAAATCTATATATAAATTAGGACTGCTATGTCTATCCTTAATGAGTCTTTCAGCTTGTGAAAAGCTGGAAGATATCAATGAAAATAAAAATCAAGCTTCTTCTACCCATCCGAAATTGCAGTTAACAAAAATTGAATGGGAGACCTTTCGGGCGAATCGGGGAACGGCTCCTTTATATGCTATTCGGATGCTTGTTCAGACGGATGGAGAGAACTCCGGACAGTTATATAACTGGCAACGAGGCTCATTCTCTGAATATAATGATCTACGTAATATTCAAAAGATGGAAGAGGAAGCTTCCAAAGGGCAAATGTCGGAATATATCGCCTTAGCGAAGTTTTTTAAAGCCTATAATTTTTATAATTTAACCTTACGTTTTGGGGATATACCATTTTCCGAAGCTATTAAAGGAGAGACAGATGCGATCTATAAACCCAAGTACGATACGCAGAAAGATGTCTTTTTAGGAATTTTGAAAGAGTTGGAGCAGGCTAACGATATCTTAAAAACAAATAATAATCTAATCGATGGCGATATTATCTTTAAAGGAGATATGAATAAGTGGAGAAGAGCAATTAACGCTTTTCGCTTAAAAGTACTTATCAGCCTGTCTAAGCATGAGCAGGATAGCGAGCTCAAAGTCAAGGAAAGTTTTTCTGCTATTGCAGAGCAAGAACCTCTATTATTGGCGGAAGGAACAGATGCGCAGCTGGTATTTCTAGATCAACAAGGAAATCGGTATCCCGAATTTAATTCAAGTAGCTATGGCTCGGGGATGTATATGGACTCCACCTTTATCCAACGTTTTCAAGCGTTAAAAGATCCTCGCTTATTTGTATTAGCGACACAGACGAGACTCGCTAAAGAGGCAGGTAAGGCTCTCGATGACTTTTCTTCCTATGAAGGAGGAGATCCGATAAAACCATATGCCCAAGTGAATGATAAGGCTATTGCGGGGCGTCTTTCTAAAGTGGCAGAACGCTTTCATAGTGACCCTGTTAATGAACCCTTTGTTTTAATCGGTTATGCAGAACAGCAATTGATCTTAGCCGAAGCTGCTGTACGTGGATGGACTACTGCAGATGCTGCAAATCTCTACAAACAGGGGATTATAGCTTCTTTTAAATTTTATGAAAATTATGCCCGTGGGGCTTCCAACTTAGTGAATTCCGCTCAGGCAGAAATCTATAGCAATCAGTCTTCGGTACGCTTAGATCAGGTAACAAGCATGGAGGCTAAGTTAGAGCGGATTATAACTCAAAAATACCTACGCTCTTTTCATCAGAATGCATGGAGCTCCTATATGGATTATTTAAGAACAGGATATCCAAATTTTAGAAAGCTTCCCAATACAGCTACCGCATATCGTTGGATGTATCCTCAATTGGAGTATAATATGAATGCGGCACATGTTTCTGAAGCATTAAAACGACAGTTCAATGGCGTCGATCGGATTCAAGAAATCCCTTGGTGGGTGAAATAGCCACTTTTGTGCCTTTTTATTGTCATATCCTATAGAATATCTTTTTTGACTCATTTAATTGATTATTTTTGTGAAAAAAAAATATTATGTTGAGTGTTAAGTCAAAAAAGATCTTCTTAGCTTTATGTATCGTAGTTCCATTTTTAATTTACTGTGTTTACTATTACAGTAATATGGTGAAAAATGCGCCTTATAGATATGCTGATTTTGAATCTGTAGTATATGTATATGGACAGCCTAATGAAATGGTCAATAAATATGATTCTGAAACTAGATTATTCCAATATCTAAATAAGCAAGACTCTTTAATTGTGGATACCCTAAAATTAAATAAGGATGACTTATTATATATCCACAGAAAGGCTCAAGAATTAGGTTTCTGGAATTTAGATGATGATATGACTGGACCTATTGCTCATTCTGCAGATTCTGCCAACAGTCAAGTGCCTCGTTTCTACTTGGCTTTAAAATATAAAGAAAAAACAAAACAAGTTACTTTGGATGCTGATTTCGCAGGAAATGAGCGTATGCGCGATGCTGCTAAATCCATATTTGACGAAGTACAACGTATTATAGCCACCGCAAAAGCGAGATAACTAGCTTATTTTTTAACTTAATATTGAGTTAAAATCTAGTTTATATTTGAATCTTATCTTTGGATTAAGATCATTACATAATTAGTGTTTAGTTATTGTATATCCTATTTGTTGATATAAACGCCGCGAGGGCAGTCTATTTTGTTAAGGAATCTTTTCATCCAGAAAGATTCCTTTTTTTATGTTGTATGAGGCTGTACAGGCATTCCCTTCGCTAAATTCAGGCTGCGGATATCATCGGAAGCTGGAAGTTCAAACACTTCTAAATAGAAGTAAGGGATCGAAGCAAAAACATGGTCAAAGATATCTGCCATTATTTTTTCATAAGCCACAATACCGACTTCATTGGAAAACATATACAGTTCTAGTGGAAGCCCCTTTTCCGTCGGTGTCATCTGTCTGACAAATAGTAACATCTCCTTATGAATTTTTGGATTATTCTGTGTATAACGTAGAATATATTCCCGTAGAAGACCGATATTGGTCATATTTCGACCATTGACCAAAATAGATTTATCAATATGATTATTTTCATTATAGCTGTCAATTTCAGCCTGCCTTTCATCAATATAGGGACGAAGGAGCTCAATTTGTCGCAATTTCTGGATTTCTGCTGCTTGTAAGAATCGAATAGATGAAATTTTAATATGTATAGCCCTTTTAATTCGACGTCCTCCTGAAGCCTGCATACTGCGGTAATTTTTTAAGGATTCAGTAATGAGTAGATGGGTGGGTATCGTAGAGATCGTCATATCCCAGTTCTGAACTTTAACGGTGTTCAGATTAATCTCAATAACATGTCCATCGGCATTATGTTTAGGCATTTCAATCCAATCGCCTAAGCGTAGGCTATCGTTAGAAGACACTTGTATGCTCGCTACAAAGCCCAGGATGGTATCTTTGAAGACTAACATTAAAATAGCTGATGCAGCGCCTAGAGACACTAAAAAAGACCAAGGAGAGCTTCCTGTGATTACAGAGAAAATACCGATCCCAGCAATACTATATAAAATAATTGAAAATACCTGCCGATAGGAATCAATGGGTTTGTCTACAAATCGTTTTCTTTTACGGAGGATATCCGCAAAAGACATTAGTAAGGAGTTGATTAACAGAACAATAGTTATAATCATTAAGATACTCAATATCTTGTTTACTGTTTCTGTCCATTCCGGAAATCCTATAAAAATAATAGGCACGATATTCTGTCCCACGATTAAGGGGAAGAGGTGGCAGATATAGTTTAAGGTTTTATTTTGAATAAGTAAATCATCTACAGCATTGGTGGTACGCTGGATAATCCGGATCAGTAATCCTTTAAGTATCTTTCGAGCCAAAAAATCAATTATTAAAAGAAATATGGCAACTACGAAAAGGATAAATATAGAGTTTATAATATGGGCATAATCGGAGTCTAAACCCCAGTCCTTGAAAAATTGAAAGGACCAATTATAGATACGGCTAGAGGTGTGGGTGTCGAGAATGTCTAATGATAAATTTTCAGGTAACTTCATACACAAATATAAAAAAAGGCTGCAGAAGCAGCCTTTTTTTTATGGATTAATATTTTTCTTGTTTCTCATGTTTATGCTTAAACATAAAAGAGAAGAAGAATGCAATTACTAAAGCATAGGCTGCAAAGGCAAGCCAGATATCATGCCACATCATCGATCCGTCTGCAGTGGTAAAGTATTTTTCAATCACATAACCCGAAACCTGAGAGCCAAAGATGGCCCCAAATCCATTGGTCATCATCATAAACATACCTTGTGCAGAAGAGCGAATATTAGATGGAGTATTAGTTTCTACAAATAGGGAACCTGAAATATTAAAGAAATCAAAAGCCATACCGTAGATGATACAAGATAAGATAATCATCCATAATCCGGGTCCCGGATCACCGTAAGCTAATAGTCCAAATCTCAATACCCAGGCTAACATTGAAATTAACATCACCTGTTTGATACCAAATTTCTTTAAGAAAAAAGGAATGGCTAGAATAAATAAGGTTTCTGAAATCTGAGAGATTGATAAAATTATTGTCGAGTATTTAACAACAATAGAATCGGCATATTCCGCTTGAGCATGAAATGAAGACAGATAGGTGTCACCATACATATTCGTTAACTGCAATGCTCCCCCTAAGAACATCGAGAAGACAAAAAACAAAGCCATCTTATAGTTGGCGAAAAGTTTAAATGCCTTTAAACCAAATTGCTCAGCAAAGGATATATTTTCAGATTGCTGTCTCGCTGGAGGACATGCTGGCAATGAAAAAGCATAAATACCCAACAGTATGGCAGCAATTGCGGAGATGTAAAATTGTCCCGGTAGTTCTTTATTTCCCGTTAAATTGGTCAAACACATCGCAGCTATAAATCCAATAGTACCCCATACTCGTATTGGAGGAAATACTTTGACGATATCAAAGTCATTTTTCATAAGTACAGAATAGGCAATGGAATTTGACAGTGCGATAGTCGGCATATAGAAGAACATGGCTACTAAGAAAACCCAAAAGAAGGTATTGGGGTCATCTACCTGGGGAAGGTATAAAAATGTACAGCCGAAGAGGATATGCAGGATTCCATATAGGCGTTCCGTATTAATCCATTTATCGGCGATAATTCCTGAAAGAGCGGGCATAATTAAGGAAGAAATCCCTAATGTTGAAAATACAGCCCCAAATTCCGCACCTGACCATTGTTTATGTTGAAACCAATAGACACCGATTGTAATTAGCCAAGCTCCCCATACAAAGAACTGTAAGAAGTTCATGATGGTCAGCCTTAATTTTATAGACATAGTATATGTAATATTTGATAATTCATAGATAAGTCAGCGAAAGGGTTACTTACGTCTTTCGATTTCGTCACGTAAAGTAGCTGCCGTTTCGTAGTTTTCCTCAGATAGAGCGGTATTCAATGCCTTTTCGAGTTGCTCTAAGGATAAGTTTGCTAAGGGATTTGTCGTTTCCTTCAGCGTAGATGGGCTAGGGCTATCTTCTTTTGGAGCACTGATATCTTCACCTCTATTCGCGCGTTCTAAATTTTCTAAAAATGCGAATTCATTGCCTTCTATAACTATTCCTGCAGAGGACATAATAAAATCATAGGTAAAGATAGGGACTTCAAAACGTACAGCAAGCGCTACTGCATCTGAAGTTCTGGCATCGATTTCTTCTACCTTTTCCCCATTTGAACAGATAATTTTTGCGTAAAATACACCGTCAATCAAATTGTAAATTAATACTTCGATTAACTGTAAATGAAAAGCTTGAGCAAAAGAAAGGAATAAATCGTGCGTCAGAGGCCTGCTAGGCGTCATCTTCTCAATTTTTATAGCTATGGACTGCGCTTCATTACTGCCTATAATAATGGGTAATCTCCGATTTCCATTATACTCCCCTAACACTAAAGCATAGGCTCCAGATTGTGTTTGGCTGTATGAAAGGCCCACAATATCTAACTTGATTTTCTTCATTATTATGCTTTTACGCTCGTACAAATATCGAAATATTCACACCAAAAAAAAAACTACCGACTCATTTTTTTAATGAGTGCGGTAGTTTTACTGAATTTCAGGGCTTTTAATTGCCTTTATAGGTCTTTAAAGCCGCTATTAATTGAGGAACAACTTCAAAAGCATCTCCTACAATTCCATAATCTGCAACCTTAAAGAACGGAGCTTCGGGGTCTTTGTTAATTACGACGATGGTTTTGGAAGAGCTCACTCCTGCTAAATGTTGTATCGCACCGGAGATACCAATGGCAATATATAAATTGGGGCTCACCACAATTCCAGTCTGCCCAACATGTTCTGAATGCGGGCGCCATCCGGCATCGGAAACGGGTTTAGAGCAGGCAGTGGCAGCTCCGAGCACCTCTGCTAATTCCTCGATAATCGCCCAATTCTCTGGTCCTTTCAATCCTCTTCCTGCAGAAACGACAATTTCAGCTTCAGGTAAGGAAATTTTATCCGTGGCCCGAACAATATCTTGAATAATTACAGAAAGATCTGCTGCGGCTAATTCAGGGTTGAATTCTACAATTTCTACGGGTACCTCATTTTTTTGTGGTTCAAATGCATTTGGATTTAAAGCAATTACTTTGATGTCTGCATGCAAGGCCAGTTTAGCTATAGCTTTTCCCGAGAAAGCGGATTTGGTAATAATAAATTTATCTCCTTCGATTTCTGGTAGGGAGGTGGCACCATCGGCTAATGCAGCTTTTAATTTCGTTGCTAGGCGTGGCGCTAATCCTTTACCGGAAAAGGAATTGCTAAGAACGACGATTGAAGCGCCCTCTTGTTTGGTAACTTCGGCTATAATATGAGCATATGCTCGATTGATAAATTGTGCCACCTGATCGGTATTAGCCGTAATAATTTTGTCAGCCCCATACTGCGCTAATTCAGCTAGCGATTCTGGCTGTACTTGCCCAATAGATAAGGCAATAACTGGGGTATTTATTTGATTGCTGATGGATTTGGCATAAGAAACTACTTCAAAAGCAGATTTTTTAAATTTTCCATCAGTATTTTCTACATATACTAAAATTGACATAAGCTCTATAATTTAGGTATGATTAAATAACTTTTGCTTTTTGGTGAAGTAAGTCTACCAGTTCTTGCACATTGCCCGCATCGACATAAGTAACGGCACCTCGAGGAGCTGGCGTTTCATAGGCAATAATTTCGGATAAGGAAGGGCTGTCTACGGCTTCTACCACAGCTAAAGGTTTCGTACGAGCACTCATAATTCCACGCATATTCGGGATCTTAGGTTCAGCAACACCCTCAGCAGTACCTATAACTGCAGGTATTGACAGACTTAAGATCTCTTTTCCACCTTCAATTTCACGTTCTACGGTTAACGTATTGGCGTTAATATCTATTTTTTTAGCAATAGATATCGAAGGGATATCCAATAGTTCGCCTAAAATAGCAGCTACCTGAGCTCCATTATAGTCGATAGACTCCCTTCCTGTAAGAATCAGGTCGAATTGATGATCTTTTGCATAATTTGCAATTTGAGTCGCTACAAAATGAGCATCCTTCGCTATGGCATTGATGCGTACTGCATCATCTGCTCCAGCAGCTAAGGCTTTTCGAATGGTCGGATCTATGCTTGCATCACCTACGGAAATTACCGTTACGGTGCCTTGACCACCGGCAGCTAAATCAATAGCTTTAGCTAAAGCAATTTCATCATAAGGATTGATTATATACTGGATACCAGTACTATTAAACTCCGTATGATTGTCGGAGAATGTTATTTTCGATGTCGTATCAGGGACATGGCTTATACATACTAATAATTTCATACTTATAATGGTTTTACACAAACCTAATATATATTTTCCGCTTTTTAAAGGTTTATCAATCTGCTAATCCAGGCTAAATAGCTTTTAAGTTAATTATGATATCGTTAATTAAATGTATTTTATTTGATATATTTTTATAAAAAATAAATTATAGTAGATTTATTTTAATGATTTAATATAAATATTGCATATTTAATAAGCTTCAATCTGACTTTTTAAAAGTCAGTAAAGTGTCATATTTAATATGCGCGCATAGTAATTGGGATTTTAAGGAACTTCTAAAATTTTAAATATTATCCTTAGCTTTGTTTTTTATTCATAGATATGCAGAGTAGATTAGAACAATTAAAAGCTTTTTTGGCGGAGTCTCCAAATGACTCATTTTTAAAATATGCAATTGCTTCCGAATATTTAAAATTAGGGGAGGAGGATACTGCTTTAAACGGATTTAAGGATTTAGTTGCTCAAGATCCGGATTATGTAGGAACCTACTATCATTTAGCCAAACTATTAGTCAGCTTAAAACAAATAGATGAGGCTATTCAAGTATATCAATCTGGGATGCTTGTAGCACAAAAACAGCGGAATATGCATGCTTATGGCGAGTTAAAAGCAGCATGGATGTTATTGACAGGAGCGGATGAAGATGAGGATGATGATTTATAAAAAAAAGAGACAATTGAAAATTGTCTCTTTTTTTATAAATCGTACTAAGAGTAACTTATTTTTGACATAACTCTTTCACCTTTTCGACCACAAAATCCACCTCTTCTTTAGTATTATACTTACTAAAAGAAAAACGTACCGAAGGGCGAGTAGGGTCTGCTTGAATACTTCTTAAGACATGTGAGCCAATATCTGTACCCGAGCTACATGCAGAACCTCCGGAACAAGATATGCCGCTAATATCCAGATTGAATAATAACATATCAGCCATTTCTGTACAAGGGAAAGACACATTTAATACGGTATATAAGGAATGCTTCGGATCGGTTACTCCATTAAATTGTATAGTTGGAATAGCTTTTAAAAGCGCTTCTTGCATATATGTTTTTAGACCTTGAATATGGTTTTGATGCTCTTCCATTTCCGCATAGGCATTCTCCAAAGCTTTAGCTAACCCGACAATTCCATATACATTTTCTGTACCACCACGCATATTTCTTTCCTGAGCTCCGCCATATATTAATGGTTTAATTTTATTCTTACCATTGACATAAAGAAATCCAACTCCTTTAGGACCATGGAATTTATGTGCAGCGCCAGTAATAAAGTCGAGTTCTAAACTGGAAAGGTCATGGGTATAATGCCCCATGGTCTGAACGGTATCAGAATGTACTACTGCATTATATTTTTTAGCAATTTCCGATACTCGAGCAATATCCGTAATATTTCCAATTTCATTATTGGCATGCATTAATGAAATAAAGGTCCGTGGATTTTGAGCGAGTAATTCCTCCAATTGAACTAAATCTACATTACCTTGTCTGTCTACCTGAAGAATATCTAAATGGATCTTTCCATTTTTTTCTAATTCTTCTAAGGTATGTAATACTGCATGGTGTTCTAATGGAGAGGTAATGGCATGTGTAATACCAAAATCAGCAACAGAACGTACGATAGCCATATTATCTGCTTCTGTACCTCCGGAGGTGAAAAATATTTCTGAAGGAGACACATTTAAAAGCTTGGCAATCGTTCTTCGAGAACGTTCAATAAGCGTTCTAACTTGTCTGCCATGGGTATGTATAGAAGAAGGGTTACCGAAATCACGCTGCATGGTTTCTACCATAACCTGAATGACATCCGGGTCAATAGCTGTAGTCGCAGCATTATCAAAATATACTTGCATATTACAAAGTTAGCTAATTGAAATTAAATGTTTAAAATTTTTGCTTTTTTGAAGGAATGATGATAAATATTCCTGCCGCTAATGCGGATAGCAGACCTAAATAAGCTGCCATATCACCATATCTTACGTATGGACTTATTTCCTCATTGAGGTTAATCTCTTGATTGATGGCCGCTTCTTCCCACCATTTTGTACGCTGCACGATATCTCCACGCTGATTAATACTTGCCGAAATACCGGTATTTGCAGAACGTGCTACCCAACGTCGATTTTCTATGGCGCGAAGACGGGCATAATCTAAATGCTGGTCTTTTCCACTGCTATTTCCCCACCATCCATCATTGGTAATTATGGCTATAAATTGTGCTCCTTGCGCAGTATATTTAGCCACATAATCCCCCCAGATAGATTCGTAACAAATAACAGGTGCAGCGCCTATACCGGACTGTGCATAAAATACCGAAGGTTCATCCTGCTTGCCATATCCTCCCGTAGTCCCACCAAAGGCTTTAAATAAAGGACTTAAAAACTTTAAGGCCGACCCAAAGGGAGTCTGTTCTACCCCAGGTACTAATTTGGACTTATGATAGAATTGCAATTTCGAGGAGTCATCTATTAATACAGCTGCATTAAAGGAGTCCACAAAACGCCCTGCTACAGGTCTGGCAGTTGCTGTACGCTGATCGGAATAAAACTTGACAGACTCAATTCCAGAAAGTACATTTCCATTTTTATACTGATCTAAAAATGATAAAATCTGCAAGTAACTGCTCGCCTCTCTATATTCGTCTTCATCGATATAACCATCACTAGAAATAGCCGTTTCTGGCCAAATAAAGAATTCTGTATTCGGTTTGGCTACAGATTTCGAAAGTCGAATTAAAGTCTGTAACTGATCCGCTTTGCTGATATATCCAAATTTCCCAAAAGGATCAATATTCGGCTGTACAATAACTACTTGAGCTGGATTAATATGCTCCTCATAACTCTGATATCTATAGATTGAATAAGCTGTAGGCAGGAGTATAGAACTTGCTATTGCGCCGACAATCGACCAACTTAACTTTTGATTTCGGTATTGTAGATAAGCGACAAATACGCAACTGTTAATCAACCATACCCATATGGTTCCACCATATACTCCGGTAATTTCATACCATTGAATAAGCTGATGGAAATTTGCAAAACCATTGCCTAAAGTCATCCATGGAAAGGCTAAATCCCAGCTTTGATGTAAATATTCATAGGCTATCCAAAATGAACTTAAGCCGAGTAAAGAAAGGGCTAAATTGGCTTTTTTACGAAGTTGATAATAAGCGCTAAAAGCTAAAGCCATTAAGGAGGAGCCCAGTCCAAAAGGAATGATACAAATAAGAAGGGCTATATACCAAGGCATAATTGCGGATATGGAATGATACACCCAATAGATGGATGCTGTATTCCAAACTACCGCAGTTAGAAAAGCTGTCGCATAGATTTTTCTACCTTTTTTGGGTAAATCCCGCTGTTGAATAATCCGTTCAATAGCAATTAAGAGCGGAAGAAAGGCAATCCATAATACAGGACTCGTATACGGAATAGGAGGCCATGCTAACCAGAGTAAAAAGGCACTTAAAAGTGCCAATATATAATTATTTTTCACGCTTAGATTTGAGACAGTAATTCATTTTTCTTATTCTCATACTCGGCCTGAGTAATCAGCTGTTTGTCGAATAACTTCTTTAGTTTTAATAGCTTTTGAGTCAGTTCATCAGGTTCCTCCGCGATTTCTTCTGGAGCAGCTAGCATGGGTTCTGTCGGACTGACTGGAATTACTTCTATAGTTTCTAGAGGAGCTTCCTCTATAATCGCTATAGGTTCTTCACGCTGTTGTTCAATTTCAAATGGAATTTCTCCATGCTTAGATTGCTCTAAAGCATCTTTTATTAATTGATATAATTTCCGAGCCTGAACTTTAGGAATATAGTCTATACTTAAGTTCTCTCCAAAATTTGGGATTACAGTTACTTTGGATCCAAAGATTTCCTCTTTAAAAGCAATATCTTTAATATTATCCCAAGAGAATATTTCAAAGTCCGTGGCTAAGCCTAACTTCGTAAATTCACAAAGGAAAATACGTTTGTTACTGACGGTAATGGAATCTGGCAGGATAGTTACTGCAGGCTTCTTTTGTAAAGCTATATAGTTGATATGTTCTCCTGTAGTTAACATATCTTGGACTTTAGAAAGTAATCTTTCAACAACTTTCACATCTTGTCCATCTCTTGTAAATTGCTCCAAATTTATCATGGTCTTTATTATTCAATTTAAATCGTTGGATTACTCTAATCCAGCTACACAAAATACAAACTCTCCTTTAATTGGATTGTTTTCAAAATGTAATTTTAATTCCGCTAAAGTACCTCGGACATTCTCCTCATAGAGTTTACTTAATTCTCTAGAAATTGAAGCCTGTCTGTCTTCGCCAAAATATTGCATAAATTCCTCTATAGTTTTTAAAATACGATGAGGAGATTCATAAAAAATCATTGTTCTTTTTTCTTCCGCCAAAATTTTCATACGGGTCTGACGTCCCTTTTTAACGGGTAGAAAACCTTCAAAACAGAATCGGTCATTCGGTAATCCCGAATTTACTAAAGCTGGAACAAAAGCGGTGGCTCCAGGTAGGCATTGCACTTCTAAACCTTCCTTTAGCGCTGCTCTAACCAGTAAAAAACCCGGATCAGAGATCGCTGGAGTTCCTGCATCTGAAATTAAAGCAATAGTCTGTCCTTCTTTTAGAAATCTAATAATTTCGGTTACGGCTTTATGTTCATTATGTTGGTGATGGGCAAAAACTTTTTTTTCAATTCCGAAATGCTTTAATAGAGGAGCTGAAGTACGTGTGTCTTCCGCTAAGATAATATCCGCTTCCTTTAGAATTCGAATTGCTCTAAAAGTCATATCTTCTAGATTGCCTATCGGCGTAGGGACCAAGTATAACATATTTATCTGCTTGAATTATAGAAGACAAATTTATAAATAAATATTTAAGTACTTGGATTAATCTCATTCGGTTGAAAAAAACGAATTACAATTTTTATCTTTGTCTTTATAAAAGAACAAAAAACTATGTTGCAATTAAATTATATCCGTGAAAACAGGGATAAGGTAATCGAGAGATTGGGCATCAAGAATTTTAAAGATGTAGGATTGGTAGACGAAATCATCGCTTTAGATGAGTCGCGTCGTCAAATTCAATCCGAGTCTGACGCAATTTCTGCTGAAGCCAACTCCTCAGCGAAGCAAATTGGTGATCTGATGCGCCAGGGTAAAAAAGAAGAAGCTGAAGCGATTAAATCTAAATCCTCGGGATATAAAGAGCAAATTAAATCTTTTACAGAAAAACTGGCTGCGGTAGAAGAGCAATTACATGCAAAAATTGTAACCCTTCCCAACTTACCTCATGAGTCTGTACCTGTAGGTGTAGGGGCGGATGATAATGAAGTTGTTTTAACATATGGTGAGATTCCGGAATTAGCCGCTGACGCATTGCCTCATTGGGAAATTACAGCGAAATATGATATTATAGACTTTGAATTAGGAAATAAAATTACTGGTGCTGGCTTTCCGGTATATAAAGGTAAAGGCGCGCGTTTACAACGTGCATTAATTAATTTTTTCTTGGATCAAGCGACTGATTTAGGGTATAAAGAAGTGCAGGTTCCTTTATTAATTAATGAGGCTTCCGGTTTTGGTGAAGTTCCAGTCACTAATTTATATCGCGATGTAATTGTTAAAGCGGATGATTTTCCAATCAAACACTGTGCATACACTCCTTGTTTCCGTCGTGAAGCAGGTTCTTATGGAGCCCATGTGCGTGGCTTAAATCGTTTGCATCAATTTGATAAAGTTGAAGCTGTACAGATTGTACATCCTGATCAATCTTATGCGGTGCTTGAAGAGATGAGCTTATATGTTCAAAGCCTATTACAAAAATTGGAATTACCTTACCGTGTATTACGTTTATGTGGGGGTGATATGGGTTTCACAGCTGCTTTGACTTACGATATGGAGGTATATTCTGCGGCTCAAAAACGTTGGTTAGAAGTATCTTCAGTATCTAATTTTGAAACTTACCAGGCGAATCGTCTGAAGCTTAGATTTAAGAATGCTTCAGGGAAGATGCAGTACGCACATACCTTAAATGGATCGGCTTTAGCCTTACCACGTATTGTAGCCTCTATTTTAGAGAACAACCAGACTGAGCGCGGAATTCGAATTCCAAAAGCCTTAGTTCCATATACGGGATTCGAGTACTTGGATTAATAAATACTCAAAAAACAGATTAAAAAAGTGTCCTTTGTTACAAGGGACACTTTTTTTTTGCTTTATTTTTATTGTATTTCAAAAAAAAATAAAGCATGTAATATTTCTGTTATTGTTTTGTTAACTATTCATTGCTCCATATAAAATTCGGTGAAGACTAAATTTTTCTGAAATTTCGATTGTTTTGACTTTATCTGTTATACTCGTAAATTTTATGAATTTTTATTATGAGCTTAATGAAAAGCTAATTGATTCTTTGTAAAGATTGCAATAACAACTTTACCTCTCTATATTTGCACCCGCTAATGAAAAATAATAGATGACTAAACATCTATTTTCTCACTAACTATCCATAAATATCACTTTAATTGATTTAAAGCTGGTTTGTAGGCTGTCTATTTTATAAAAAAAATAGATTTAGTCTGCTAAGGATTTTTGCGGAAAATAGTTGTCGAAGCAAAGCTATTTCGGGGTAGCCGGATTTTATTAGCAGCATATACATTTATCAATAAAAATTAAAAACAGATGAAACAAAAATTACTTAGTTTCTTTTTGCTAATGACACTTTTTGTAGGAGTGTCTGTTGCGCAAGAAAAGAAAGTTAGTGGTCAGGTCACAGCTTTAGAAAGTGGAGCTCCTATACAGGGGGTTTCTGTGGCGGTTTTAGGGAAACCTAATGCAACACACACTGACCAAGCAGGTAAGTTCAGTATGAATGTGAATGAAAATTCCATTTTAGTATTTAGCTATATTGGTTATACTTCAAAGCAGGTCAATATTGGGCAATTACAAACTGTTCAAGTGCAATTGACTGCGGAAGAGAATGCACTTCAGGAAGTTGTAGTGACTGCCATGGGGATTTCTAAAGACAAGCGCGCTTTGGGATATGCGACACAGGGATTAAAAAATGATGAACTGACACGGGCTTCAAATACCAATATGGCTACAGCTTTACAAGGTAAAGTCTCTGGCGTTGAAGTGGCTCCTTCCTCAGGAATGCCAGGAGCCTCGGCTAAAATTACAATCCGTGGTGCTCGTTCTTTCACCGGAGATAACTCTCCTTTATATGTCGTAGATGGAATGCCTATTTCCTCGGCTTCGGATGTCAGTACAGGAAACTCCGTTTCAGGATCAGATTTTGCTAATCGTGGCGTAGATATCGATCCTAATGATATTGAAAGTATAAATATATTAAAAGGGCAAGCGGCATCGGCATTATACGGGATGCGTGCTTCCAATGGGGTTATTTTAATTACCACAAAATCTGGAAAAGGTGCTCAAAAAGGGAAAGCACAGATTACCTTAAATTCCAATCTATCTATAGATAAAGTGTCTATTCTTCCCAAATTGCAATCTATCTATGCCCAAGGAACCAAAGGTGAATTTGATCATACTTCTTCCAATTCTTGGGGTCCTCGTATCGATCAATTAGCTAATGACCCTAATTATGGGGGGAATATGTCCAATGCGTATACCGATGAATTTGGGATGCAAGAAGGTAAATATTATGTGCCTCAGTTAGCGGCTGCAGGGTTAGATCCTTGGGCGAGACCTCGAGCATATAATAATGCTAAAGATTTCTTTGATGTTGGAACTACGCTATCTAACTCCATTAATGTGGTTCAGGGATTTGATAAAGGACATTACTCGTTTACTTTAGGGAATGCGAATTCTTCAGGTATTATTCCAAGTACTGGAATGGATCGTTATAATGCAAAATTATCTGCCGAAGCTCAATTGTCAGATCATTTTAAAACTGGTTTCTTTGGAAATTATGTAACCTCAAAAATTACGAAGCAAACGGGAGCGAATAATGGGATTATGGCGACTGTATACGGTGCTCCTGCTTCCTATAATTTAGCAGGAATTCCAAGTCATATTCAAGGAGATCCATATACTCAAAATAATTTCCGTAATACTTCAGGTTTTGATAATGCGTATTGGGCTTTAGATAATAATGCATTTACGGAGCGTTCTCAACGTTTCTTTGGTAATGCATTTTTACAATTCGATTCTAAATTAGGTACGGATAATCAAAAGTTGGTATTGAAATACCAATTGGGTACAGATGCATATACGACAAACTATACGGATTTATGGGGCTATGGACATGCGAATCAATTTGGTTCTATTGAACATTATGCGTATACCATTAATGAGTTAAACTCTTTAGCTACGGCTTCTTATAGCTGGAAGATAAATGATGATTTTAATTTCGATGCTTTATTAGGTAATGAGATTGTGAATAAGACATTAAAGTATGATTATGCATTTGGCCGTAATTTTAATTTTCCAGGCTGGAATCATATGGATAATGCCTCAATTTATAATGCTTCAGAATCTTACCGCAGGACACGTACTTTCGGTACATTCGGAAATGTATCTTTAGGATGGAAAAATATGTTATTCTTAAATATAACTGGACGTAACGATATCGTGTCGACCATGCCACGTAATAATCGTTCTTTCTTCTATCCTTCGACTTCCTTAGGCTTTAT
>DAIQRP010000003.1:23154-29333 GCA_036786125.1 Sphingobacterium sp. | reverse complement strand
ACGGAAATGGATGCATTTAAAAATAATGTGATTACCTACGGTAAATTAAGAGCTTCTGTGGCTGAAGTTGGGCAGGCAGGAACTTATTTTGATTCCTACTATTCTACTCCTATCTATGGGGGAGGTTTCTCTTCAGGAACGCCTATACAATATCCTATTGTAACAGAAAATGGCAATATCGTAGCTTATGTTCCGGACAACCGAGTTTATGATCCGAATTTAAAGCCTCAGAATACACGTTCATATGAAATTGGTACTGATTTAACCTTCTTTCAGGGCTTATTTAATGTAGCTTATACCTTCTCTCGTCAGAATGTAAAAGACCAAATCTTTCCTGTGCCCTTAGCAGGTTCTACAGGTTCTTCGGAATTTATTACCAATGGAGGATCGATTCATACCAATGCACATGAATTAACGTTACAGTTTTCACCCATTCGTCAACATGCTAATTGGAGATGGGATTTTGCATTTAACTTCTCAAAAATTGATAATTACGTCGATGAATTAGCTGAAGGGGTACAATCCATCTTTTTAGGCGGTTTTGTGGAACCTCAAGTACGTGCTTCCATTGGGGAGAAGTTTCCAGTAATTTATGGGACTTCATACTTACGGAATGAAGCAGGTCAGATTGTTGTAAATGAAAAAGGTATACCTCAATTAGGGGAGGAGACCGTAATCGGTCGGGTATCTCCAGATTTTATGCTTGGATTTAATACGCAGGTAGAATATAAGAAATTTAGATTTTCAGCGGTATTGGATTGGAAGCAAGGTGGACAGATGTATTCTGGAACTTCCGGTATCTTAGATTATT
The DNA here is from genome assembly GCA_036786125.1 of Sphingobacterium sp. GTDB lineage: Bacteria > Bacteroidota > Bacteroidia > Sphingobacteriales > Sphingobacteriaceae > Sphingobacterium. Next base: position 28,522 of record DAIQRP010000003.1, on the reverse strand, counting down.
ATGGAGTCTCACAATACTCTGCAGATGTGCGTACGCCAGGAACCTCATTTATGTTTCATAAAGATGCGGTAAAGGTAGCGGGACTGGATGCTAATGGCGAAAAGGTCTACGCGAAAAACGATATTCAGATTGCGGCAGAAAATGCACAAAACTATTTTCAAACCATCAATGATATTTCAGAATCCATGATCTATGATAACTCCTTTGTCAAATTAAGAGAAGTTACTATTGGATACCCTGTTTTAAGCAAAAAATCGATCAAATTGGATGTAACTGCATTTGCTAGAAATATTCTAATATGGTCTAAATTCAAAAATTTAGATCCTGAATCTGCTCAAGGAAATACCAATATGGGAGGAGCTTTCGAGCGTTTTTCATTACCGGGAACTTCGAGTTACGGTTTAGGTGTTAATCTTAAATTCTAAAAAAATACAAGATGAAATTCTTTTCTACAGTAAAAAAATATTCATGGATTCTGGCGGCATTACCATTAGCTGTATCTACAGTTTCTTGTTCTGAGAATGCAATGGATGAAATAAATAAGGATATAAACCATGCTCCAGATGCTCAAGCTAAATTTTTATTAGCTGATTTAATTACACGCAGTTCCTTTAGTAATACTGGCGGTGATATCAATACCTATACCTCGATTTATGTAGAACATGAGGTGGGTACGCATAATCAGATGTACCGTGCAGAAATGCGTTCGGGAGAACCCTCCTTATCCACGACTTTCAATAACCCTTGGGGCTCGATTTATATGACCCTCAAGAATGCAAAGATTGTGATTGCTAAATGTTCTGAAGGCGGAAGTCAGGCTGGAAATGATGTGACTAAGGGTATGGCGGAAGTGATTGCCGCTTACAATTTAGCTCTTTTAACCGATATGTTTGGAGATGCTCCTTATACGGAGGCTTTAACTATTGCAAATAAGACTCCGAACTTAGATAAACAAGAGCTCTTATATCAGGAGGTTTTAGCGTTCTTAGACCAAGCTATTATCGATTTACAAAGTAGCGATAGACATTCTTCAGGAGGACCAAATGATTATGATTTATTATATCAAGGTTCCAAAGCGAAGTGGTTGAAATTTGCATATGGACTAAAGGCACGGTATACGATGCGTTTAATCCAGCGTACTGCAGATCAGTCGGCCGCATTAGCGCAGGTAATTTCCTATGCAAATCAGTCATTTACTTCGGCAGCGGAGCAGGCGGCATTTAAAATTTACGATGCTTCAAATTTAAATCCCTTATTTGATTTTCAATGGTCTAGAGATGGTCTGGCAGCTTCGCAGAGTATGGCTGATAAACTTATCGCTAGGCAAGATCCTCGAGCGCGTCGTGTATTTGTAGGTGCAGATTGGACTCAGGTCGATGATTTAGCGACTAATAAGCTGCAAGCTCCAAATGGAGCAAATGAGGAGCAGCAATTTAAATACAATACCTCCGCATTTGTGTATGCTCAAACGGCTCCAACCTTATTATTAAGCTATCATGAGGTCTTATTCTTAAAGGCTGAAGCGATGGCACGTTTAGGTCAGGATGCAAAAGCTACATTAAAGCAAGCGGTCATGGCTGGGATAGCTAATGCAGAGGTCAATGTAAAAGCAGCTCTTTCGGCGCCTACAGTATTAAGTTATGGTGGTTTGGAAGAGACTTCAACGGCTATAAGCCCCGAGGAGGCAGCTTTATATTTTGATCAGCAGGTGCAGCCTTTATATCAGGCTAATGCGTTAAAAGAAATTGCGAATCAAAAATATATAGCCTTCTTTGGAGCTTCTGGAGAATCTACAGAAGCGTATAATGATATTCGCCGCTATCAAGCGATGAATGCCAATTATATTCACTTGGCTAATACCAACAAGTTTCCATTACGATTGCCTTATGGAAATGATGATACGAGTAATAACCCATTTGTAAAAGCTGCCTTTGGAGATGGACAATATGTCTATTCGGAAGCAGTTTGGTGGGCTGGTGGAAACCGCTAAGCACATCTAATTAAAAGTTAAAAGCACCTCAATTTGGAGGTGCTTTTTTTATGGGGGTAAATTATTAATAATTAGTTGCATAGCTGATTTTCTTATATTTTTTTCCTTATAATAAATAATTTAGTTGCATAGTTATATTAATTACTTAAATAAATTACCTCAGATTATTTTTATTCCCTTTAAATGAAATAATATTAGGTTTAAGATAGTTTAAACAAACATATTTCAAATATTTATGACAAAATCTAAAAATTACAAATTATAATTGTTTAAACTTATTTTTTATAGCTAATAAAAAAATAATATTTTGTTAATACACTTTATTCAAAATATTGTATGGATAATATATAATTATTATTTCATTTATATAATTATATTAGTTATAGCTTAGTAAATATTTTTTTTGAAAATTCGTAAATATTCTATCATTTCATTGCTTTATTTGCATACACAACTTACATTATATATATTTGGCTCCGCAACCTCAATTTGGGGTTGTAATATGAAAAGTTAAGGTGGATTTTTTTTAGCGATAACCAGCTGATTCTGGGGGGAATTATGCGAGACTAAAAAAAGGATAACCGATTCATACACACTAATAATTCAAACTATAATACATGAAAAAAAAACTACTTAGTTTTGCCGCTTTGAGTTTAATGTTAGGAACTTCCGCATTTGCTCAAAATGGAAAAGTTAAAGGGAAGATTTCAGCTGCGGATGGTCAGGCATTAGCAGGAGTTTCTATTCTGGTTAACGGTACTTCTACAGGTACAAAAACGAACGCTTCAGGAGAATTTGAAATTAACGCTCAACCGGGGCAAAAATTAACAATTCGTTATGTGGGATTTGGCGAGCAGGTTGTTAATGTTGACAATAAAATTTTTTATACCGTACAATTAGCCGAAAAATCTTCTGAATTAGATGAGGTGGTTATTGTGGCTTATGGTAAAGCTAAAAAAGAATCAATTACCGGAGCTGTTTCCTCAGTTTCTTCAAAAGATATTGAAAAAAGACCAATTTCCAATGCCTTAGGTGCATTAGAAGGATCTGCGAGTGGAATTCAAGTGAATGCAACTTCAGGACAGCCAGGTGCTGAGCCCGAAATTCGGATTCGTGGATTTACTTCCATTAATGGTAGTAACTCTCCTTTATATGTAGTGGATGGAGTTCCTTATGCTGGAAATGTATCGGATATTAATCCTGCAGATATTGAAAGTATCTCTGTATTAAAAGATGCTTCTTCTTCAGCTTTATATGGTTCTAGAGCTTCCAATGGGGTTGTTATTATTACGACTAAAAAAGGATCTAAAGGCCAAAGTAAAATTAACTTGGTAGTCAACCAAGGTTTTTATACGAGAGGAATTAAAGAATATGAAAGATTAGACCCTAAAAACTACATGGAATCTATGTGGAAGGGTTTAAGAAATAGTTTGATGAGTACGAAACCTTTAGCGTACCCTACTTTTGAGTCGGCGAATGCTAGAGCTTCTCAAACGTTAATTTCAGATTATCTTTACGCTAATATCTTTGATAAACCAGATACTCAGTTATTTGATGAACACGGGAAAATGGTGGCTGATGCCCAAATTAAACCCGAGTATGCAGAAGATTTAGACTGGTATAAATATATTGAGCGTACAGGACACCGTCAAGATTATAATTTGAACGGAAGTTCCGCAACGGAGAAAAGTAACTTATACTATTCGGTAGGTTATTTAAATGAAAAAGGATATATTAAAACAGCTGATTTTAATCGTTTCTCAGGTCGTTTAAATGCGGATATTAAAGTGAATGACTGGTTTAAATATGGTTTTAATTTAGCTGGATCTCACCAAAATTCCAATAACTCACCAGGTACTCCAGATGATAATTTATCCTTTGCGAACCCATACTATTTTGCACGTCAAATGGCCCCTATCTATACGGTACATAGACATAATGCAGATGGATCATATGCTTTAGATGAAAATGGAAATCGCTTTTATGATAATGGTCTAGGTACGAGAAATCAAAACGTAGGGCGCCACGCTATCTGGGAAAATGAGTTAAACAGAAATATGGTTTATCGTAATTCGTTGATGAGCCAGGCTTTTGTGGATATTAAATTTTTAAAAGACTTTACGCTATCCCTAAAAGGTGACTTAAATGTTATTAACTCCGATAACCATACCTACAGTAATGCGATTATTGGAGATGGATCTGGATCAAATGGCCGTGCAGGAAGAACAAATTACCGTTATAAAAACTATACTGCGCAGCAAATTGTGAACTGGAACCGTTCTTTTGGAGCGCACCATATTCAAGCTTTAGTAGGTCATGAAAACTTTAGTAGAAGTTATAATTACCTATTTGCTTTTAAAACAAATCAAGCTTTTGCAGGTTCTACAGAGTTAATCAACTTTAATCAAATCTCTAACTTAACTGATTATAGAGTAGATTATAAAACAGAGGGTTACTTCAGTTCTGCGAAATATAATTACGCAGACAAATACTTTGTAGATGGATCATTCCGTCGTGATGGTACTTCTAAATTTAATCAGGATGTACGTTGGGGTAACTTCTGGTCATTAGGTGGAGCTTGGTCTATCTCGAAAGAAGATTTCTTTGCTGATTACTTAAATGTAGTTAATAATTTAAGATTAAGAGGTTCTTATGGTGAGGTAGGTAATGATGCTTCTGCTTCAAACTATGCATATATGGGATTATATACCATGTCTCAAAATGCTAATGCAGCAGCCTTATACCGTTCTCAAATGCGTTCCGATAATTTAATCTGGGAAACTTCATCTTCTGTAAGTGCTGCTTTAGAAGGTCGATTATTTAACCGCGCAAATTTCTCTGTTGAATATTTTGACAAACGTTCTCAAAACTTATTATTTGATTTAAATATGCCGCTTTCTGCTGGTGCTACAAGTATCACTAGACCGGAAGCTACACAAACTCAAAACGTAGGTTCTATTTCTAATAGAGGTATTGAACTTGCTTTTGATGTGGATATTATCCGTAATGAAGATTGGAGAGTTAACTTTGGTGCGAATGCAACTTGGTTAAAGAACAAAATTGTGAAATTACCTGAAGAGAATCGTCAAAACGGTATTATCACGGGTTCATTTAAATACACTGAAAATCATGGAATTTATGATTTCTGGACTTACCAATATGCAGGTGTAGATCAGATGACAGGTAATGCATTATATCATGCTGATCCGAACTTAACAGTTCCAAAAGCGGATTTAGTAGAGATTAATGGAGAGCAGTATACAACCAACTTTACTTATGGTTTACGTGACTGGTCAGGTTCTGCTTTACCTAAAGTAAATGGTAGCTTTAATGCGGCAGTATCGTATAAATCATTCACTTTATCAGCCTTATTTACTT
>DAIQRP010000003.1:5635-23144 GCA_036786125.1 Sphingobacterium sp. | reverse complement strand
AAGTATTCGATAGCTCATACCAAAATATGATGAGCATGACCGGTTCTGTAAATACATTGCATAAAGACATTTTAAAAGCTTGGGATGGTATTCCAGCAGGTATGACGGCGACTTCAGAAAACCGTATCGACCCGAATGGTATTCCTGTAATTGATTATTCAAAATCAAATAATGCCAATGCGACTTCGAATAGATTTTTACAAGATGGTTCGTATTTAGTGATTAAGAATATTGCAGCTAGTTATGCATTTTCTCCTGAATTAGTCAGCCGTTTAAAATTACGTTCATTAAATGTGAATATGGGTATTGATAACTTGGCTACGTTCACGAAGTTACAAGGTATGAATCCTCAACAAGCATGGAATGGTATGGTTAGAAATGCTTTTGTAACTCCTCGTGTTGTATCATTTGGTGTTAATATTGGCCTATAATAAAAGAAAATTGAAAATGAAATTAATTAAATATACCTTACTTTTCGCATCTATCGCTATCTTAACTTCATGCGAAAAGGATTATTTAAATACATCTCCAACCGATTCAAAAGATGAAGAGATCGTATACGATAACACACAAAATTTAAGCTATGCCGTAAATGGTTTAGCGAAATTAATGACCGCACAGCATTTAGAATCTCAAGGTTTTAATGGTGAGGGTACGATAAAAATGTATTATGGTAACTATCCAGGTGCTAACTTTTACGTAAACTTACCCGGATGGGCGCCTATCATTAACTCGACTTTTAATGAAAACGTATCCTCGATTTATAATTATTACCCTTGGTATTATTATTATAAAATTATTGGAAATGCGAATGCAATTATCTTCCATGTAGATGCGGCTAAAGGAACAGAAAAAGAAAAGCAATATTTAAAAGCTCAAGCATTATCTTACCGTGCATATTCATATATGATGTTAGCACAGATCTATGCGAATCGCTGGTCAGATTCAGGTAATGGTTCTTCGAATGGATTGGTTTTACGTACAGATTTAAGCACGGGAAATTTAGCGACTTCGACCTTAGCTGAGACCTATGATTTAATCTATAAAGATTTGACAGAGGCTTTAGATTTATTTGATAAATCGCAGTATGTACGTGATCCTAAGAAAAACTTTATGATTAATGCAGATGTGACGGCAGCAATTTTTGCTCGTGCAGCATTAAACAAACAAGATTATGTGAATGCAGAGAAATATGCGATTTTAGCTAGAAAGAATGCACCTTTAATGTCAGCATCAGAGTATAAAGCTGGCTTTGCAAATCCGACTTCTGAGTGGATTTGGAGTAGCTATGGTGGTTCTGAGGAGAATCTATTCTTCTATTCTTACTTCTCTATGATTGCGTATAATTCGAGTGCTTCTGCAGTACGTACCTTACCGAAAATCATTAGTAAAGAATTATTTAATAAAATTCCTGCAACAGATATTCGTAAAGGAATGTTCTTAGATCCAGAAAACTTAGCTTATACAACTACAACAGGTAGAGCTGGAGAAGAATTAACGAAAAAAGCGTTCAGATTATATCCTGAAATTAATGATCAATCTTTAGCATTTGCTTATATGAACTTTAAGTTTAAAGCATTCGATCAACCTGGAGTAGGTCATTTAAATCATTTTAGATCTTCTGAAATGGTTTTAATTGAAGCAGAAGCGAAGTATTTCCAAAATAAATCAGCAACGGAAATTCAATCCTTACTAACTACTCTTAATGCTTCTACAGGACGTAATCCGGAGTATGTATGTACAGCTACTGGAAATGACTTATTAAATGAAATCAAAGTGTACCGTAATATTGAATTATGGGGAGAAGGATTTGATTGGTTTGATATGAAACGTTGGGGGGATACAATTGATCGTAAAGGTTATGATCAAGGCGGTAATTTCTTAGATGCTTTAGCAGTGAAAATCACTCCTGAAATGAGAAATAAATGGACTTGGAAATTGCCATTAAAAGAAACAGATTACAATAAACTAATTGAATTAAAATAAGTTAGCATTTATATTAATTCTCAAAAGCGTATCATAACTTGTTATGATACGCTTTTTTTTTGTGTTTTATTCTAATATAGTTTCATTAATAATTATTGATGCTACAATTATTTTGTAAATAAAATTCTAGCTAAAGTATTTTTCTCAAAAAATACGCTTTTGAAAGACCTTATCTGCTTTAAATGCTTGTTGTAGATGATTTATTTCATGAAATTTATAGGTATTAATATTTATTTTTTTTTCATTTAGTGTCGTTGCATATGCAATTGTAATTAAGGAAAATCAGGTAATTTATTTAGAATAATCATAAATAAGCTGCTTTACATTCCTGAATTCAGCATTACAAATCCAAGTTTTGTTACGACAAATAAAAAAAAATAAAAAAAATTTTACTTTTTTTTTAACAATTTTTTTCTCGTGATTCTTATTGCTATTTTTTTTATAGAAAGGCAATAAAAACAGCTTGTAGCGCTGTTTTTTAACTTTTATTTTGTTTTTTCATTCCATCAATAGAGCTCTCTTATTTATTATATCTGCGTCTATATTTCCTGATTTTTCTTTATTTTTCTCAATAATATGATTCTTTGTTTGGAAATTTCATAATTAGGTATATATTTGTTTTAACATTATTTAACAACTAAGATCTGCAGTTTAGTTGTAATTAAAACTAATCAATTGCTCTTACGCTTTAAAAAAGATAGAGCATAACGAATAAATATCTAATAAGAATTGAATTTATAATAGTTGACTAACCTCAATTATATTTTTAAATAAACATAAACATATGAAACAAAAATTACTCAATTTTTTTATTGGGGGGATGATACTGACTTCAGTAGCATTTGCTCAAGAAAGAAAAGTTACTGGTCGGGTAACTTCCGCAACTGGTTCAGGAATTCCAGGAGTTACGGTATTAGTGCAAGGAAGTACGGTGGCTACGCAAACGGATGAAAATGGTAACTATACGTTAAATGCTCCTGTGGGCAAGACGATATTATTCCGGTCCGTGGGTTTTTCAGAAAGAACCTTAGTAGTTTCGAGTACTTCAAGCATTTTTAATGTTTCTTTGGAATCTAATAGTCAAGATTTAGAAGAAGTTTTAATTCAAGTTCCATACGGTTCTGTAAAAAGAAGTTCATACGTAGGTTCTGAAAGTACAGTATCTTCTCAACAATTAACCAATCAACCCGTTGCTTCAGTAACTAAAGCATTAGATGGATTAGTACCCGGACTTCAAACTACCAATGGTGGAGGTCAACCGGGCTCAAATGCAACTATTCGCGTACGTGGTATCGGTTCTATTAATGCGGGTTCAGGTCCTTTAATCGTATTAGATGGAGTTCCATTTGTAGGTGGCTTAGAAGCTATTAATACAGATGATATTGCTTCAGTTACTGTATTAAAAGATGCGACTTCTACTGCTTTATATGGATCTAGAGGTTCCAATGGGGTAATTATGGTGCAAACCAAAAGAGGAAGAAGTAACGATCCTAAATTAACATTAAATGTTAGAGGTGGTTACCAACAACGTGCGTTTGCAGAATATGATCGTGTAGATCCTAAACAATATTATGAATTAATGTGGGAGGCAACTAGAAATAGAATTGCTAATTCTCCAGATAATGCAGGTAATACGCCAGAAAGAAATGCTGAATTGGCATCTTTAGGTTTAATCCCTGCTTTAGTTTATAATGTGACCAATGTGGCCGATGATAAAATCGTAGGTTTGGATGGAAAGTTCAATCCTGATGCAAAAATCCTTTATCAAGATGATTGGGCTGATGCTTTAATTAGAACGCCTTATAGACAGGATTATAATTTAAATGTTACTGGCGGATCAGACAAAAGTACTTACTTTATGTCCTTAGGATATTTAAGTGAGCCAGGTGTTGTTAAAAATTCTGAATATAAAAGATATACAGCACGTGTAGGTGTGGATACGAAAGTGAAAACTTGGTTAAATACGGGATTGAATTTAGATGGTACTTTAGGTAAGGTAAATAACTTTACAACGACGAGTACTGCGACTTCAAATCCATGGTATTTCACACGTTTAATGGGACCTATCTATCCTGTGTACGAAAGAAATAAACAAGGTGAATATGTCATTGATCCTGTAACTGGAGGTCATCAATTGGATTGGGGTGTGCCTACTCAAATGGGAGGTAGACCTTATGCTGGTAACTCCAATTTATTAGGTTCATTAGCTTTAGATGATAGAATTCAACAACGTGGTAATGTAAATGCCAATACATATATCGAAGCTAAATTCTTAAAAGATTTTACATTCAGAACTACTTTGGGTGGTACTTACTATAATAACTATGGTACGGTATATCAAAACTCTCAATATGGAGATGCTCAAAACGTAAGAGGTCGTTCTACGAAATCGGAAACCAGAGATTTAACCTTAACTTTTAACCAGGTATTAACTTACGATAAGTCTATTGGTGATCATAACTTCAATGTATTAGTAGGTCATGAAAACTACAGTTATACTAGAGATTACTTATATGCAACACGTTCAGGTTTTCCTTTCCCAGGATCTTCTGAATTAGCGCCAGCAGCAACAGCTGAAGGTTCTTCATCTTTCCAAGATAAACATAGCGTAGAAGGTTATTTCTCAAATGTAAGATATGATTATAAAGAGAAATACTTATTGTCAGGAAGTTTTAGACGTGATGGTTCTTCTAGATTTTTCCCTGGAAATGATGTAATTAAAAATAATCAATGGGGTAATTTCTGGTCCGTAGGTGGAGCTTGGAGATTGTCACAAGAAGATTTTATTAAAAATGTTTCTTGGATCAGTGATTTGAAATTAAAAGCTTCTTATGGTAAACAAGGAAATGAGGATATTTTAAATGCTGATGGATCATCTAACTATTATACTTACCAAAGTTTATATAATCTAGGGGATAATAACGTGAACAGACCTGGAGCAACAATCGCTTCTTTACCTAACCCAGAATTAAGATGGGAGAAAAGTGGTATGTTTAACGTAGGTATTGATTTTGGATTATTCAATAATAAATTAACAGGTACAGTAGAATGGTATAATAAAAATACGCAAGACTTATTATTCCAAGAGCCATTGGCTTTATCAACTGGTATTTCTTCTATTTGGAGAAATGTGGGTGATATGAATAATAAAGGTTGGGATATCAATGTAGGTTATAGAGCGATCAGTAATGAATCTTTCCAATGGAGAGTGGATGTGAACTTAACGACGTATAAAAATAAAATCACTAAACTTTCTGAAAACAGCCGCGCTACTGGAATTATCTCCGGTACGAAGAAGTTAATGGAAGGTCATAGTATCTATGATTTCTGGATTAGAGAGTATGCTGGTGTTGACCGTGAAACGGGCTTAGCATTGTATTCTCAAGATGTAACTAATGCGGATGGAACAGTGACGAAAGGAACGACTTCACAATTCGATAAAGCAACATTATACTGGCAAGGATCTGCAATTCCTGATTTCTCAGGTGGTATTCAAAACTCATTTGCATACAAAAACTTTGATTTATCAGTATTATTAAACTTCTCAGTAGGTGGTAAATTTTATGATGGAAACTATGCATCATTAATGCATACAGGTAATTATGGATCTAACTGGAGTACGGATATCTTAAACCGTTGGACTCCTGATAATAAGGATACTGATGTGCCAAGAATTCAAAATAATATTACCAATAATACAGGTGTTTCTTCTAGATTCTTATTCGATAGAAGTTGGTTAAACATTAAAAATATAGCATTAGGATATACTTTACCTAAAGCTACAGTTAATCAAATTGGTATCGAAGGACTTAGAATTTTTGCGAATGCAGATAATATGTTCTTATTCACTAAACGTAAAGGAATGGATCCAGGTCGTTCATTTACAGGAACTAGTGACTTCACATATGTGCCTATTCGTACCGTAACTTTTGGTGTAACATTAAGTTTATAATTCTGAATCATAGAAATAATGAAAAAATTTATATATAAAAATTGCAGTCTTTTATTTGCCTCTTTATTCGTATTATCATTAGGAGCATGTAAAAAAGACTATCTAGTAACTAGCCCGACTGAACAAGTCCCAGGCGATGTAGTTTTTCAAACTACAGGAGGAGCTTTTGTAGCCTTAGATGGAACTTACCGTTCTATGTACCGTTCATTAACAGATCATGGTAACTTCGGACAGAAGGCTGCTGATATTGTTTTAGATTTAATGGGTACTGATATGGTGGTACATACCCAAGGATATAATCAAATTGTAGGGGAATATCAATATGGTAATGCTTTAACCTTAACTACAGCGACTTCAAGATCGGATAGAACTTGGTTTTACTACTATCGTACCATTAATAATTTAAATTTAATTTTATCTCAAATTGATGCTGCAGTAGGTCCTGAAGCAGATAAAAACTATATCAAAGGTCAAGCATTGGCATTGAGAGCTCATAGTTATTTTTATTTAATTAACTTCTTCCAACAAAACTATAAAGGTCACGAAAATTCTCCTGGCGTTCCATTATATACTGAACCTACTTCTGAAGGTAAAGGTAGAGGAACAGTTCAACAGGTATATGATCAAATTATTGCGGATTTAAAAGCTGCTGAACCTTTATTGGCCGGAGCAGCGCGTAAAGCAACGTCTTATTTAACGGATAAAGCAGTATTTGGTATTCATGCACGTGTAGCTCTTCAAATGGATGACTATGCAACAGCTCGCGAATATGCTAAAAAAGCAAGAGCAGGATATGCTCCAATGACAACAGCATTGTATACGACTACTGGATTTAATACAATCAGTTCTCCGGAATGGTTATGGGGTCTGGAAGTGAATACAGAGCAAGCTACAATTTATGCTTCGTTTTACTCGCATATGGATGCTGCTTCAGGTGGTTATGCAACTTTAGGAACACAAAAGAAGATTACTAAAGCATTATATGATCAAATTCCAGCTACAGATATTAGAAAATCTGTATTTACAGCAGATGCTAATAAAAATGCAACGTTTCCAGTTTTAAATCAACTTAAATTTAGATTACGTACACCTGGAAACTGGGCTTCTGATTATGTGTTAATGAGAGCTTCAGAAATGTATCTGATTGAAGCTGAAGCTTCGGCAAGATTAGGAGATGAGGGTAATGCCATTACAGTATTACAGGATTTAATTTCGGTTAGAAATCCTAATTATTCAGCTGCAGGACTTTCTGGTTCAGCATTATTGAATGAAATCTTATTACAAAGACGTATAGAGCTTTGGGGTGAAGGATTTGGTTTATTAGATATTAAACGCCTAAAAATTGGTTTAAATCGTCCAAGTGGAGATGGTAACCATGGGGGTTGGAACTTAATGAATCCAGATAATAAAGCTTCTAATTTGGCTCCTGGAATTTTAACACTTCCAGATAATAGTCCTAGATTCTTATTGAGAATTCCAGATGCTGAGATTAATGCCAACAAAGAATTAACTGTGGCAGATCAAAATCCATAATAGGAATAAATTTTTATAAAAAAGCTTTCAGATTTTCTGAAAGCTTTTTTTTTGAAGTTTGCTGTAGTAGCCTCATATAGTAGATGCTACTGGACTCGCTATAGGCTGTCTGAGCTTTAGTTCCACCAAGCAAAGCCTGAAGATTGAAAAGCTCTAATTATGCCATGATTTGTCCAGGCGTTGATAAAATGCTTGGAATAAACTTTTAAGATTGGATAAGGATGAACGATAATGGGGCTGTATGAATGAGCTTACCTAGAATGGATGTGGATCGATTCGGAGTCTAAAAACTCATGAGGGCTGGCAAGGATGGATGGAAATAAATCCTTACACGCAGCTACTAACTCATCGATTTGTTTACATCAATGAAGTTTTGAAAGTATAGTTTATTTATATGGAATGCAATAAAATTAATTTAGCCGAGAGCTAGTTGTTTTGTGTAGTAGTTTTTCTGATTAATATTTTAAAGTTGTTATTGCAATTAAGTCATAATTATGTAAAATTTCTATAAACTGTAAAAAACTCTACATTCAGTTTATATGAGTTAAATAAATTCATTATATGAATAATTATATCTTTATAAGATATTTTAAACACGATATTTATTTTATTTTTCTTTAAATTTTTACTTATACGACAAGCCTTATCCAAATAAATTAAAGGATATATATCGAGATTTGGATTAGTTTTCCCACGGAATACTTAGCATACATTCTACATATTGTTATAATATCATAAAATATTAAAAAATTATTAATCACCGATTTTGCAATGCTAAATCGAATTATAATCTCTTTTTGCCTGTTTTTATATTGGTAATTTTTGAATTTATTTGGGATTTTGTTAATATATCTTTACTTTGATTTAACATTATTTAACAGATTCATCAAAATAATTAGTTCGTTTTGAAACTATTATAATTTTCATAAGGAATTAATAATTTAGAACTCAGTTAAATATATGGTCCAATTATTTATTTTAATTATAACCATATGAAACAAAAATTACTCAGCTTTTTTATTGGGGGTTTGATTTTGACTTCAGTTGCATTCGCTCAAGAAAAAAAAGTCTCTGGTCGGGTAACTTCCCCTGCCGGAACAGCTATTCCCGGAGTAACGGTTTCCATACAAGGAAGCAATCAAGCTACTCAAACAGATGCTAATGGTAACTATACTATTGATGTTCCTGTAGGGAAGATCTTAGTTTTTAAATCATTGGGATTCTCGGAAAGCACATTAATTGTTTCTGCAAATCGATCCAGTTTTGATATTGCCTTAAATGACTCCAATGCGCAGTTGGATGAAGTTGTGGTAACTGCATTAGGTGTCAAAAGAGAAAAGAAAAACTTAGGTTATGCAAGTGCATCGATTTCAAATGAAACTTTAACGAGTGCATCTGCAGTAAATGTCGCTAATGGTCTTCAAGGTAAAGTTTCAGGACTGAATGTGACTACCATTAGTTCTGGGGTTTTTGAAGATGTCAAGATGACTCTACGGGGGATTCGTTCTTTAACAGGAAATAATAATCCTCTATTAGTTATCGATGGTATTCCAATGGATTTAAAATACCTATCTTCTTTAAATCCCAATGAAATTGAAAACGTATCTATACTTAAAGGAGCGGCTTCCGCTTCCATTTATGGTCCAGATGCCAGAAATGGGGTTATCTTAGTAACCACTAAAAAAGGAACGGATACGCCTGTTATAACATTGGGGCATTCCACGCAATTCTCAGAAGTTTCCTTCTTTCCTAAACTACAAAAGAAATTTGGTCAAGGCTATGATGGCATTATAGCACCTGTGGAAAACTGGTCATGGGGACCGGAATTTGATGGTAGTATTGTAGATATTGGTCCTGAATTACAAGATGGACAACAGCAAACTACTCCTTATGTAGGAACTGATGAGCGTCAAAAATTTTATGATCGTGGCGTGACTACGCAGACAGATGTATCTTTTTCACTCAAAGATTTTTTTGTCAGTCTACAAGATGCGAATGTAAAAGGAATTGTTCCGGATGATAAAAATAGAAGAACGGGTATTCGCCTGAATTCAGCTCGGGAATATGGTAAATTTAGAGTGGCAGCAAATATGAATTATAGCCAACAGAATTATACTCTATTTGACGATAACGGCATGTCAGACTATTTTGCCTCTCAAGGTGTCGGAGGAAATGATGGTTTGTTTAATCAATTAATTAATACTCCTGCGCATATCCCTTTAAGTAAATACAAAGATTATAAAAATGATGTCTTTGCTCAATATGAAAACTATTATAATAATTATGGTTTAAATCCATATTTTGCTATTGGCAACTGGCGTAGAAATGGTAAGCAACAAGATTTAATCTCCAACTTGGAATTAAATTATAAACCTTTAGATTTTTTAAGTTTCACCTATCGTGCCGGATTAGTTACACGTGGAATTGCTGATAGAAATACTTCTTCAGGAGTGACCGTAAGTAATTGGGGAATAGCACGTGAAAAAGGAGCTATACCTGGATCTATATCCGAAAGAAATTATAATCAAAATCGCCTTTCATCTGAATTAGTAGGAACCTTAGATAAGCAAATCGATGATGATTTTAGAATTAAAGTTTCTGCAGGTACCTATGTTAGACAAGAGGAATATAGAGATACCCGTGTCGGCGCAGGAACTTTGGTGGTATCGGATTTATTTAATCTTGGAAATAGAATAGGTAATCTGACGGGATCGTCTAATGGTTATCGTTCTCGTTTATTCTCTGTATTCGGGTCCGCAGAATTAAATTATAAAGGATGGGCCAATGTGGAAGTAACGGGTAGAAATGATAAAACATCTCTTTTATCATTAAATAATAATTCCTATTTCTATCCAGGTGTTTCAGCTTCATTAGTATTATCTGAAGCGATTCCAGGATTAAAATCAGATGTATTAAGCTTTTTGAAATTAAGAGGAGCATGGAGTAAAACTGGAAATGCAGATATTTCCCCTTACTTATTAGCGGCTACTTTTTCACAGCCTGCTAGTAGTGGATTCCCTTTTGGAGGAACCTCAGGACTTACGGCAGGGAATACGAGTTATGATCCAAATTTAAAACCAGAATTTATTAATTCGAAAGAAGGAGGTTTAGAGTTCTCACTTTTCAATAATAGAATCTCATTCGAGGGTACTTATTATCACCAAAATAATACCGATCAGATTATTAGTGTTAATATTTCTGAGGCTACGGGTTATTCTCGGAAATTTTTAAATGCAGCTTCCTTTATAAATAAGGGTTTTGAATTGGATTTAAATATTAATCCTATTGTAAAGTGGAAGGATGGAAGTTTTAAATTTAGAGCTAATGCAACCTACTCCGATACTGAAGTGACAAGCATTTATAATGAGCAAGACTTAAAACAATTATCTATCGGAGGTTATGTGTCAGCAGGAAACTTCGCTATTGTAGGTCAACCTGCATTTATTATGCGGGGTACGGATTATGTACGTGATGACTTAGGCCGTGTTATTGTTTCTGAAGAAAATGGAAGACCGACTACCGATACCAATTTAAGAGATTTTGGACGTACATTACCCAAATGGATTATTGGTTTAAATCCTTCGGTAAACTATAAAAACTTTAATTTATCGGCTTTATTTGAACATAAAGGAGGTCATGTTGTTTCTTTCTATGCTTTAGGAGCTGATATGGCTTGGACTGGGGTATCTGATGCAACGGCATATAATGGTCGGAAACCATTTATTTTACCAAATTCCGTTATAGAAGATCCAAATAATGCGGGTAAATATATTGAAAATACAACGGCAAAGATTGGTGAAAATGAACCTATTTATGAATACTATACCGGTGAATTTGGGAATACAGCATCTAACTTTATCGTCAGTGCTAATAGTTGGAGACTCCGTGAATTAACTTTAACCTATGACGTTCCAGCTAATTGGTTAGCTGCTAAGCAACGAGTTTTTAAATCCGTTTCTATCGCATTAGTCGGCCGTAACCTCGCACTTTGGGTACCTAAAGAGAATAAGTTTATGGACCCAGATTTCAATTCTATGGCGGCTAGTTATGAGAATGCATTTGGGAATGTTAATTCCACTTCAAATCCACCGATTAGAAATTATGGTTTTACTATTAATGCAAAATTCTAAGTTAATCTGACTATTATGAAAAAAAATATCATATTCATAGCGCTTATATCAGCCTTTTCATTCTCTGGATGTAAGGATAGTTTTTTCGATATAAATGAAAATCCGAATTTACCAACTGAAAGTTCCGTTCAGCCCAAGGATATCTTACCGATGGTTTTAAAATCAACGGCAACAAGAATGGGAACCCAATATAGTTTTGCTGCTTTCTGGTCTGGATATTGGTCTAGAGGAAGTGGTTTTGGACCATCAGCACAATTAGAAGATTATAATATTACAGCGACATATCAACAAGGGCAATGGGCTAATAGTACCACTTCTTGGTTCGATGTTTTAATGGACGCTGATATTATGGAAAAGAAAGCCAAGGCAGAAAATGATTTATTTTATGTGGGTATTTCCAAAGTTATCAAATCTATAGGTTTTATGTACCTGGTCGATATGTATAATAATGTGCCTTATTCTGAAGCTTTAAATGTAGATAAATATACTGCTCCAGCTTACGATAAAGGGGAGGATATCTATGCCAATCTACTGGTTCAGTTAGACTCAGCACGGATAATTTTTAAAAATAGTTCCTTAGCGGTTTCAGCAGATGCCTCAAAATCTGATGTACTGTTTGGAGGAGATGTCTTAAAATGGAGAAAGTTAGCGAATACACAAGCTTTAAAACTATTAATCCATCAGTCTGAATTTAAAACAAATCCTGCTGAAGAGATTGCAAAAATCGTAGCTGATGGAGCTGGATTTTTAAATTCTAAAGAATCTGCTAACCTCAGCATTACATTTGCGAATAATATCAATCAGGTTAATCCAGTATACTCTACCTATGTACGAGATCATAATGGAACATTAACGGATGGATTCAATCGAGCAAGTAACTATATACTTAATAAATATATGGATAATGATGATATTCGTTATCAGTATATCTTTTTAGAAGCTATTGCTCCACGGGATGGTAACCTTTGGGCAGGTACAGATTTTGGTGCGGCAAATAAACAAGGTTATGTTTCGGCAAATGAATCTATTGTAATTGGAAAAGGGCTGCTACAAAGTGGAGAGGATCCATTATGGTTTTTTACTTCAATAGAAAGTTTATTTTTACAAGCAGAAGCCGCACAAAGAGGATGGATTACCTCTTCTACAGCAGAATCTTTATATAAAGCTGCCGTGACAGAATCCTTTATTTGGTTAGGCGTAGAAGATGCTGAAAATGTAGCTAATACCTATCTGACAAAATCTGTTGCTAACTGGGCAAGTCATGCAGATAAAATTGAGCTTATTGTCAATCAAAAATATTTAGCACTTCCAGGAATTAATAATTTTGAAGCATGGGTGGATTACAGAAGATTAGGCTTTCCTTCAGATGTCCCTCGTTCTCTAAGTGCGGGAGTTGGAAGTAATCAAATTCCTTTGCGCTTGCAATATCCGCAGAATGAGTATAGTTTTAATAGTGTGAATGTCAATGCACAGGGTACAATCAACCCGCAGACATCTAAAATATTTTGGGATGTTAAATAGCAATTGATTTATTTCTAAATAGAATTTTTAATGAAATGCCCTGAAAAAAATATTTTTTTCAGGGCATTTTTGTTTTTATCGCCTTTTTTGTTTGGTTATTGTTACAATATTTTCTTTTTGCATTCATATTAATTGTTATTGATCTTCTAAAGGGAGTGATTTTCTGTGGATATGGTTTTCAGCTTTCTGAGTTGCTGAAAATTAATAAAATAGAGTCGTTTAGGTTAATTTACTAAGGTAATTTCATTTTTTTTACCCTTCTTTTATAGATTCTTCAATTGGAAAACAAGAGATATAATCTGAAAATATTTATAAAATAGTTTGTGTTGCAATTATTTTGTTATACTTTAGGCCTACTAACAATTACGTATCATTTTTTTTACACTCCAAATGTAATTAAGGGTACCGGTTAATTCTATTAACAAACTATTTTATATGAAAAGAAAATTACTAAGTTTTCTTCTCTTGAGTTCTATGTCTGCTTCGGTGGTATTTGCTCAAGAAAAGAGTATCTCTGGACGCGTTAGAGCGGCCGATGGATCTGCGTTGGCAGGAGTTTCTGTATTAGTTCAAGGAACGAATAATGCCACTCAAACGGATGCGAATGGAAATTTTACCCTTCGTGTGGATAATGGTCAGAACGTATTGATTCGCTCTATTGGATATCAGGAGCAGGTGTTGAGAATAGGAAATGCAGTCACGTATTCCATTATTCTATCGGATGATCTGTCGGTCTTGGATGAAGTGATTGTTACGGGTTATGGTTCTCAAAAGAAAAGAGAAGTAACTGGTTCCATTGCCTCGATTAAAGGAGATGCTTTTAGAGATGTGGCTGGCCCTTCTATTGATAAAGCCTTACAAGGTCAGGCAGCAGGGGTTCAAGCTTCAACGACTTCTGGTATTTTAGGTCAACCTGCTAAAATCCGGATCCGGGGTACAAACTCCATTTCGAGTTCTTCGGAGCCTTTATATGTAGTCGATGGAGTTCCTTATATTACGGGAGATGCCGGTATTAATACGGCTAACAATCCTTTAGCCGATATTAACCCGAATGATATTGCAAATGTAGAAGTTCTAAAAGATGGAGCTGCTACCGCTATTTATGGTTCTCGAGCGGCCAATGGGGTTATTTTAATAACCACCAAAACAGGTCGTGCTGGAGCGCCGAAATTAAATTATAATAATTGGTTTGCTTTGGCGACACCATCCAAGTATTATGATTTAATGAATGCGAAAGAATTCATTGAAATCACAAATGAAAAATTAAAAAATGTAGGTTTAGCAGATGCTGCTTTTGAAACTATAGATCCAACGACAAATCAAGTTATTGATAAAGATTGGCAGAAAGATGTGTTTAGAACAGCTTTCCAAATGAATCATGCTGTCTCAATGTCGGGGGGAACCGATCAAACCAACTATTTTTTCTCCGCAGGATACGCAAATTTAGAAGGTATCTCGGATGCCAATTCACAAAAGAAATACTCTGTACGCGGAAAATTAGAGCAAAAAGCGTTTAATGATAAATTTACCATTGGCTTAAATACCAATTTTGCTCATACCACAAATAGAGGATTTAATAATTCAGAATCTGGACTTTCTGGGAATGTCGGTTCTGCCTTATATGCATTTCCAAATGTACCGGCAATTTGGGGGGATGGAAAATACAATTTCTCCGCTGATAATGCCACTTTAGGTTCTGGAGCGAATACCAGACCGATCTATGGTAGTTATACCAATGCCAGATGGGTTTTAGATAATAATATTTATAAAAATGCAAGTATGAACTTTAATGGTTCAGCATTTGCCAATGTTGAAATTGTCAAAGGTTTAAACTTAAGAACTACGGTAGGTACCCAGTATCTCCAAGGAGAGGATTATCTATACTGGGCTCCAGGACATGGAGACGGACGTACAGTTAATGGACGTATCTATCAGTATTCCCTTCCAAGCTTTCGATATAATTGGCAGAATACGTTAAATTATGATGCTACTTTTGAAGATCACCGCATTAATGTAATTGTAGGTACAGAGAATCAAAAAACCAGAACAAGATATTTCTTTGCACATGGATTTGGTCTTTCATCGACTTATTTTGGGGAGAATGAAAATATCATATCAGGTTCTTTAACCAATCAGTTAATCGGAGGAACGGCTTCTGAGAATGCATTAGCTTCTATATTCGGTCGTGCTAACTATGTATTTAAAGACCGTTACTTTATTTCAGGTACCTTAAGACAAGATAGAATTTCATCTTTACCTCATGGAAAACAATCTGCACTATTACCTGGAGCATCATTAGGATGGGATGTGGCGAAAGAACAATTCTTTAGTTCTAATGTCTTAAGTCAATTTAAAATTCGTGGAGGTTATGCGAAGGTAGGTAATACCGAAATTGGGAACTATCCTTATGCCGGGACTTTTGCCGCACGCCAATATGGGGATTATAATGGTATCGCATTTTCTCAAGCCGGAAATCCAGATTTAAAATTTGAAACCAGCAAAAAATTAAATATTGGAGTTGACTTAGCCTTTTTAAAAGACCGCATTACTTTTTCTGCGGATTACTTTAAAAATGATATCGACAATATGATTTTAGCGGTTCCAACCTCACCTTCTTTAGGCGTACCTCAAAATTATATTAACCAGAATATTGGAAAGATGTATAATAAAGGATTTGAATTTGTATTGGCCGGAACAATTGTCGATAAAGGAGGATTTAACTGGACTGCAAACTTAAATGCCACATTTGTTAAAAATGAAATTACTCAGTTAATTGATGGGAAAGATATTCCATATACTTATCATATTAATCGCGTTGGAGAGTCCATTGGTTCTTTCTTTGGTTATGAATATGCTGGTGTCAATTCTGAAAATGGAAATGCCTTATATAAAAAAGAGAATGGATCTATCGTTCAACAGCTTTCTGGAAAAACTGGTTTTGCAGAATATGATGTAAATAATAAAACCAAAACCGATGTAGCGGCAACATTAGGATATAATGACAAACGCATATTAGGAGAGTCTAATCCGAGATGGTATGGAGGTTTTAATAATACATTTTCTTATCAAGGTTTTGACTTAAATATATTCTTAACATTCTCCGGAGGTAATAAAGTCTATAACCAAACGCGTCAGGAGATGTTAAACAATATGAATTTCGCGAATGCTGGACGTGAATTATTAGACCGTTGGACCACTCCAGGTCAAGAGACAGATGTGCCGAGATTGGCTTTTGGATATGATAATTCTATTAATCAAAATGGAAGTTTAAATAGTAGATTCTTGGAAAATGGATCTTTCTTAAGAGCTCAAAATATTGGTTTAGGGTATTCATTTAAAAATGAAGTTTTCTTAAGAAGTATTCATGCAACTAATTTGAGAATCTTTGCAAACGTTCAAAATGCTTTTATTATTACTAAGTATACTGGTATTGATCCAGAGGTAGGTAATAGCTCGACGACAAATACACGTGCGAGCTTAGATAATCGCTCAAACCCAATTCCTAGAACATTTACTATCGGTCTTAATGTGGGCTTCTAATTGATTTTAAAATGAAAAATATATTAAACTTTAAATACAAATCAGCATTTGCCATCTCTACTTTAGCATGTGCTTTATTATTTTCTTCCTGTGAGAAATTCACGGAATTATCTCCTTTAGCCGCGTTGGATGAAAAATCAGCCTTTGCGAGCAAAGAGAATATTGAGTTAGCCATGAATGGGGTATACTGGCAAGCGGCAGTAGGTTATTATGATCCCGGAACTGGATTGACTACGGGACGTGGATATCCTTTTGGTGGAGCTTCTATACAACAAGGTGAAATGCGTGGTGAAGATATGGTGAATGTGCAAGCTTTCTACCAATTCACTTATGAGTCTACCTATACGGTGAGTACGGCGAATAACGTCAATATGTGGGAACAGTTATATGCTTTAATCAATCAGGCGAATACAGTTATTACTGGGGTCACAAAAGCTATTGCAGCAGGGACAATTACCCAAGAATTAGGTAACCCATATATTGGGGAAGCCCTATTTTTAAGAGCACTTTCTCATCATGAATTATTAATTCATTTTTCTCGTCCGTATGCGGATAATAAAGGGGCTCATTTAGGCGTACCTTATCGGGTAACAGCAGTTGTGGATATCCCTTCGGCAGAAGAAGCTAAAAATGTGGACCGTGGGACTGTGGCTGATGCTTATACTAAATTACTTAAAGATTTAGATGAGGCAGAAAATTTATTACCTGCAACTCGCTCAGCTAAGGATTTATCGATCTCTCGGGCAACTAAAGGAGCGGCTGTAGCTTTAAAATCTCGGATTAAATTACATCAGGAGGATTATGATGGAGTTATCGCAGAAACAACCAAACTAGGAGCTGCAGCAGC
>DAIQRP010000003.1:0-5625 GCA_036786125.1 Sphingobacterium sp. | reverse complement strand
TTGCTTCTTCAATAGGTGGATATAAATTGGAAACTTCTCCAACCACAGCATTTAGTAGTTTTAAAAATAACCTAGAATCAATCTTCTCTATTGCACAGAGTGCTGCTGCGAATGGAGGTACCAATGGTGCTATTTCGAGTATGTTTAGTGCTTCCTCTGTGGGCAATGGTCGGGATTTAATGGCGACAAGTCCAATTTTATATAATTCAGAATCATGGAAAGAGGATGATTTGAGAAAGAGCGAATTGCAATTGAGACAAAATTCGGGAAATAACAAATTTGTATTTAATAAGAAGTATGCTCGAGTAGGTATTAATGATGATTGGAACCCTGTTTTACGTTATGCTGAAGTATTACTAAATGCAGCAGAAGCATATGCATATAAAGGTAATAATGATCAGGCCTTTCGATTATTAAATGCGGTTCGTAATCGCTCTGTAAAAGCTGCAGATCGGTTTACAGCAATTCCTTCAGATTTGAAATTAGCGATTTACCAAGAACGTAGAATTGAATTTGCGGGTGAGGGGAGAAGATGGTCTGATATCCATCGTTTAGCGCTGAATCCGAATTATGGAACTAAAGGAATCCCAGCTAAAATTTTGGCTACCCAATTAACAGCTGGAGGTTTAGATAATTTCAAAGTTGGCTTGGTTATCAATCCAGAAAAGGCTGCTATTCCCTATGCGGATGATCGTTTTATATGGCCTCTTCCGACTTCGGAAATCAATGCGAATCCAGTACTTAGAAATCAACAAAATCCAGGTTACTAGTAATGCAAGTGTAATCTTAAGTATAAAAGCAGCTGTTTATGACAGCTGCTTTTTATTTTTACAACGCAATAAGTATATTTGAATAGAACTAATCAGCAAAGGATGAAAAAGACTTATTTATGGATGATGGGAGTTGTTCTTCTGCTCATATTTCAGGCTTGTACGACCAGTTATGTTACGCAGGTAGGATCAAACTCTTCAGCAGAACAGGATCAGACAGGAGCATTTGTTTTTGAAAATGATACATTAAAGGTATGGTATCGTTTCTTTGGTTATGATGCGCCCCTTCAAGCGACCATATTAAACAAATCAGATCGGCCTTTGGTGATCGACTGGCAGCAGTCTGCAATAGCTTTTGATCAAAAGATGTTTTCCTATGAGGGGCATGAATTAAAGGATAATGAATATCTTCCTGCTCAGGAAAGTATTATTCCTGCAGGAAAAAGCATGCAGAATATTCCTATCTTTTTATTGGACTATATTCCACTTTCTTTTGATGCAAATGCTTTGAAACCGGAGAAGATTCAAGCTGTTAATGGCAGTTGGCTCAATGCCAAAACTATTCAGTATGCAGCCAGTGAATCGCCTTTATTTTTTAAGAACTATATTTCATATCGTTTAGATAATGAAGAAAATTATAAAGACTTTTCTCAAGAATTTTATATCCGAAAGATAGCGAAGTTGAAAAATGTAAAAATAGAGGATATTCCTGCAGTTTCAGAACAGCGATCAGATATTTTTATGGTCCGTAAGAAAAACTCCAATCGTTTCCTAAATCATGTAGGTGTAGGTTTTATGACTGGAGGAATAGGAGTTGGATTTGGTGTAGGTGGATTTATCTTCTAAAAGAAATTTGAACTTTCCATGCTTAAGCTAGAAATATTTTCTAGCTTTTTTTTAACTATTTATTTAATTAATTAGATATTTATTAAATTTATGTGTAACTTATGGTAGTAATAGTTATATATTATATTTTATTTAAATCTAAATAATTTCTATTTAGAGAGTGTAAAACAAGGTTTGTATGGGATTTCAGTAGCTAGTTATCAGAATTGCAGCCTTAAAATTGGTTGATTATGCTAAAATCAGAGCAACATAAACTGGATAGAGTCAATTTTGAAAGATTTAAAGCTGGGGACGAAAAAGCATTTTCTCATTTTTATAATCATTATTATAAACATTATGCCTTTCGTGCCAATCGCTTTGTGAAAGATGATGTGATTTCAAATAGTATCGCTCAGGAAGCATTTCTACGCTTGTGGATGATGCGCAATAGAATTAAAGATAGTTATGATATTCAAGAGTTTTTAATGAAGCAGGTAAAAGATGCCGTTCGTTTATTTTATACTCAGAATAATGTGAGGTTTCATCGTGCGATGCTGCGCATCGATGGTATAGAAAATTTTCATGATTATATACATACCGAGGAGCGATCGCCAGGGGAGGAGGATAATGTGATGCTAAACTACTTGGAAGAAGAAAAAAAAGTGCAGATAAAAAAGATTAAAACCCTAATTCCAAATATCAGTCAAGAGCATCAACTCTTCATCCGATTGTGTTTGAAATTTAGTTTTAACTATGAGCGTATCGCGTATTATCTAGGTGGAATTTCTGACTATGAGGTCAGTCTAATTGTTGAAAAATGTCTACAGAAATTAAAAGTACTCTTATTAAATGCCAGTCGGATGAATACCTTGTCCGTTAAAAGACCTTTACTCGTAGAAGGGGAACTCTCTGATGAGCAAATGGCAATTTTTAAAATGCGCTACGATTTTAATTATTCCTTTGATCAGATAGCTTTGAAATTGAACCTCAATAGTAAAGATGTCAAAAATGCGTTTATTGAAGCGCATCTATCTTTAAAAAATAGTCGATAGCCGTTTAAAAGAAATAATATGCCTACTAATAATACCATTATCTTAACGAGGAAAATCCAAGTTTTTGTAGATTGTGTGGATAAAGAGGAGAAGAGGGAATATTATAAGACCATTTATTTATGGCAGAATTTATGTTTTCGAGGAGCTAATTATATTTTTACGCATCAATTTGTGCAGGATCAAATTAAAGAGTTTCTATATCTCAAAGATGAAGTCAAAGTAAAATTAGCGAACTATTCCGTGGTTAAGGAAGGAATATTAACGACTTCGAGGATGAATACCACCTATAGGTATCTATCGCATAAATACAAAGGAATTCTGCCCTCGGATATTTTCTCCAGTCTCAATAATACCTTGATTAAATATTATAATTCTGAAAAGCAAGACTATTGGAAAGGAACGAAGTCACTGCGAAATTATAAACGTGATATCCCGATTCCATTTTCAGCACGTTCACTACGCTTTAAAATTCATGATAATAATAATTTTAAATTTAAACTTTTTAAGATTCCATTTCAAACTTACTTAGGAAAAGATAAGTCCGATAAAAAGAAATTATTGCAACGGGTCATGAAAGGTACATTGAAAATGTGCTCTTCCAGTTTGAAGATAGAGAAAAGTAAACTCTTTCTGATAGCCTCTTTTGAATTGGAAAAAGATAAACATCAACTTGATAAAAATATTATTGCTGAAGCCAATTTATCCTTAGAATTTCCAATCACAGTATCCATTGGCAAAGAGCATTTTCAAATAGGGAATAAAGAAGAGTTTCTACATCGTCGGTTGGCAATTCAAGCCACACGACATCGCTTATTAAAAGGAGCTTCATTTAACCGTGGAGGTAAAGGTCGGAAACGTAAGCTTAAATGCCTTTCACACTATTCCAAAAAGGAGAAAAACTATGTGGATAATAAATTACATAATTACTCCAAGCGTTTAATTGATTTAT
Organism: Sphingobacterium sp.; assembly: GCA_036786125.1. Taxonomy (GTDB): domain Bacteria; phylum Bacteroidota; class Bacteroidia; order Sphingobacteriales; family Sphingobacteriaceae; genus Sphingobacterium. The sequence continues at coordinate 2,029 of DAIQRP010000003.1, read as the reverse complement.
GCATCCGTTTTCAAGTCGGTACTATTCTGCTGGTTAACCAAGAGCAGAAAGAAGATTTTGCACGCGAAGAAGGATTTATCCTTAGAAATTGGAGTTTCTATGGATTAAAAGAAAAAATATATTATAAAGCAGATAAAGCCGGAATTTTCGTTATTGAAGAATAATGAATTTTCTGAAATGAGGTTGCTTGTGAAACCGTAGGGTGAGGTCTAGAAGCACTCACTAAATGATATCTGTAAATTCGGATAACATACACAAAATAGGACGGGCTTTTTAATATGTTTAAAAAAGGAGAGTTATTAATTCTCCTTTTTTCTGGGTTCCATACGAACTAAATATTGATCATTATCGTCTTCAAATAATATCTGAACGACCCAATCTAATTCTCTAGCCACTTGAATAAGTCGCTCTTGATCGATATACAACCATTTAAAGGGTTCTCCTTTTTGATTTTGATATTCATACTGAAAAGAAATCTCTCCAAAATAATGTTCCGGTCTCGGTATCCGATATTCATCATAGAGATATGAAATATTGGAGGAGTCAAAAATAAGTTGACCTTTTTCTGTTAAAAGCGTCTTAGCCTGTGTTAATAGCGTTTTTAAGCCTTCCACAGTACCGGCAATTCCTATTCCATTCATTAAGAATATGAGGGTATCATATTTTCTACCCGTTAATTTAAAAAAATCTTCTTGAATAATATGCTTCACCCCGCGCTGCTGCATAATATGACAAGCGGTAGTCGAAATTTCTAAGGCTTCTACCTGAACGTTTTTCGATTGTAAATATAAGCTATGACAGCCTACTCCAGCTCCTACATCTAATACCTGACCATCTGTTAAGGATAGCGCTATAAATTCTAATTCAGTAAAGTCTTCTTCCTCTCGAAAAAATATCTCCACAGGCATCTCTTCCGTATCTCCATAACTGCTGTGTAAGTATAGAGGAGATTCCTCTTCTTGTTTTTGATAGTAGGCAAATAATGCTTCTCCGTAAACGTCTCTAGCCATTCTTAATCATTAATAGTTGTTGTGCTAAGTGAATAGTTTCCTCATCACCGGTATGTTTGTTTGGTTCGTCAGATAATTTGATAACGGGAGTCCATTTGCCGTCTTCCGGTTGAGTATCAGTCATTTTTATGACGATATTCATCGTCTTTAAGCCGACGTCGTTAGTGAAATTCGTCCCTACTCCAAATGAGGTTCCTATTTTTCCTGCGCAATAAGTTGCAATATGTTCTACTTTTTCATAGTCTAATCCATCAGAAAAGATAATGGTCTTAGATAAGGGGTTGATACCATGTTTTTGATAGTGCGCTATGGTTTTATCCGCAAATTCAATAGGATCACCACTATCATGACGTACGCCATCGAAAAGTTTAGTTAATTTTTTATCGAATTGATCGAAGAAAATATCCGTAGTATAAGTATCAGCCAGTGCAATTCCGAGGTCCCCACGGTACACATCTGACCAGTGCTCTAAACCTAATAGATTCGCCATTTTAAATCCAAATTTTGCAGCATGAAACATAAACCACTCGTGCGCATGTGTGCCTATGGGTTTAGTCTGATGTTTCATGGCCAAATGCACATTACTTGTACCTATAAAAGTGCCCTTACCATATTTTTTTAAATTGCCCACCACCAGATCTTGAACTTCATAAGAGTGTCTTCTTCGGGTTCCGAAATCAGCAATGGTAATACCTAACTTGTCGTATTTCTCAATTTTTATTTTAGCCAGTTCTAATACTTCCTCATCTGTCTGCCGTATCTGCCCGGTCTCCTGGTAATATAATTCACAGATTAAAGACATAATAGGAACTTCCCATAAAATGGTTCTATACCAATAACCTTGGATATACACTTCTAAATTCTCTCCTTCTTGGACGATAGTTATCTCATCGGGATCATATCGATATCCTTGCAGAAAATCAAAATATGTAGGATCTATATAAGGACAGGTCGAAGCGAAAAATTCCTTTTCTGCTCTGGAAAGTTTCAGTTTTGCCATTTCATTAATAGATGCTCTT
>DAIQRP010000122.1:2705-8816 GCA_036786125.1 Sphingobacterium sp. | reverse complement strand
AATGTACATCTCCGTCCGTGGATGGTTTTGATACTAACCATATCTGATCGACCTCTCCCATATGAAGGTGCAAATTAAACTTGGGATCGATAATATTAAACCATTGATCTCGCTGAACTAAATTCGAAATTAATCCCGTATGAATTTGTATACACCCTAAATTCCCTACAAATACCATAACTGGTACCTGCGTATCTGCCGCCGCCTTTAAAGTGGAGATGAAAAAATCTTTGTCCACCTGCTTAGCTTTTCCTTTAGGAGCCAATCTGAGGGCTTGTGTACGCTGCAGGTTATGCTTTCTTAAAATCTGAAAGAATTCATGAGCATCTTTCATCGCTAACCATTCCTGCTGAAACTCCGCTATAGATACTTCCGTATCGGGAAGCGATATTTCGCTTAACTGTACTGGAGCTTGAATCGCAAAATAAGACTGATCTTCTGCTTTATATTTTTGGACTAGTGCATGAAAGTCTTTCAACTGCTCGGAATCTTCTTGTATATAAATTTTATGTACTGCAAATCCGGATTTATCAAAAAACTGAATACTCCATAAATTCTGTACACGCACGGCAAATGCATAAGCCCAGCTTTTTATAAAAATGCGTAAATCAATATCTTCATCATTAAATAAGACCACATGACCTTCATGTATCGGAGTCTGATAGATTCCTTTGCGTTCATGTACAGCTGCATTATTTCTGGTCAGAGCCATTACCTGTCCTAACTTAGGGATCTCCTGTAATAAGGCCCACATATCATCCTGTAATAAGATCACTCCCTGCTCTTCAGAAAGTTGAGTTAAAAGCAGCTGCGCCTCACTAACTTCTAGCGCCTGAGCGCAATCGTATATACGTGCTTTAGGATGTTCTTTTTTATAGTTTTCGTATCGTTCTTTTAGTTCCATAACAAAGTGATGTTTATAATTTGAATTAAATAAGGCTGCTGAACATTTCACTATACGCGTATGTACGCAAGGAGTCAATGTTTCAATATCTGTAGAAACCTTTGTGTGCACCCCAAATATAGCATAGATATGTTCCGGCTTAAGGACTTCAATAGGGGCTCCCTCCCACCATTTACGCCCAGATTTTAGCATTAACACCCGATCGGCATATTGGGATACCAAATTAAGTTCATGCAAAATAGCTACCACCGTAAACCCAACTTTAGTTAAAGCTTTCGCAATGGCTAATGTTTGATGCTGAAATTGAATATCCATGCTCGCCACCGGCTCATCCAATAGCAGCATAATATCCTTCTGATCCCAAATTTGTGCTAAGACACGGGCAAAGTGTACTCTTTGCTGCTCTCCACCAGAGAGTTGCTGAATCTTTCGCTCGGCCAAATGCTGTACATCGCAGACACGCATACATTCTTCAATAGCCGTTTGATGCTGCTCTGCTGTTGCCTTTAGATGATATCTTCCCATACGGACCACCTCTTCCACCGTAAAAGCCATCGCCATAGTATTCGACTGATGTAATAAGGCCCGATGTAAGGCTAGGGTTTTCATGGAATAGGATTCTAAAGGTTTTCCTTTAAATAATATTTTTCCTTGAGCGCCTTTTAAATCGGAAGCTATCAGACGAAGTAAAGTTGTCTTTCCTGCCCCATTTGACCCCACAATAGCATAGAATTCACCTTTTTCAATGGAAAGCTCTATATCTCTAAGCACAGGTCTCCCTTTGATTTCATAGGATAAGGATTGAATCTGTAACATACACACTTACATTTTATTCTTCTCTCTCAGGAGAATAATTAAGAAAACTGGTGTTCCTAATAAAGCTGTAATAACTCCTATAGGAAGTTCCAATGGTTGAATAACTAATCGGGATACCAAATCCGCTAAACTTAATACTAAAGCTCCGGCTATACTCGAAGAGATCAGGACATATCTATTGTCCACTCCACCGATAAGGCGCATGGCATGTGGAACTAATAACCCCACAAAACTAATAACGCCGGAGAAGGCTACCGCAGCCCCCACGGCTAAGGTAGAAAATAAAATAACCACCAACTTCAAGCGGCTGGTATTTACCCCCATCATCTCAGCTTGAGATTCACCTAAGGCAAAAATATTAAGCTTTTTAGCCCAAAATGGTAGAACCAATAGCGATAACAACACACATGGAATAAGGACTTGAATATTTTCCCAAGTGGCCCCTGCTAAACTCCCCAAAGACCAGAATGTAATCGAACGCAATTGCTGTTCTGTCGCCATATAACTTAATAATCCCGTTAATGCTCCAGCGAACGCATTCATGGCAATACCTGCCAGTAACATGGTAGCAATCTGGGACTTTCCATTGCTGATAGAGATTCTATATACAAAAAATACCGTTATAGAAGCTCCGACAAAAGCGGCAAAGGCCAAGATATAATACCCAAAAGTTGCCGATACTAATGGTAATATACTGGCTTCAAAAGAAATGACCACAGCGGCAAAAAAAGAAGCCCCCGAAGAGATTCCCATCAATCCAGGTTCCGCTAAAGGATTTCTAAAAATACCTTGAATGGCGGCTCCCGAAATTCCTAATGCCGCTCCCACGGCTAAGCCCATCAGGATACGTGGCAGACGAATTTGCTCCAAAACATTTACGGAAAGCTCATCCGCCTGATAATTCGGTAAGAAGCCGACTTTAAAAGCTAATATTTTACAGACCTCCATAAAAGAGATCGAAACTGAGCCCATCCCTAAAGAAAATATGACCACAATAAATACGGCCAGTAATAAGGCCGAATAGATTAGAGTATAACGCATGTATTCTAATTTCTACCGTAAAGTTTTTCGTTTAACTGCGTAATGGCTAAGGGTAAACGCATAGAAAAATTGTTTAACAAGGTCGCATCCATGGTTATAATCCGCTGGTTTTTACCTGCATTCGTTAAGGCCACCCCCGGCAATTTTAATATACCATCTTTCCCTCCTAAACTGGAAGCCCCAAAATCAAATAACATAATCGCATCGGGATTAGCTTTAACTAAAGCTTCGGTATTATAGGTTTTATATCCCGTAAATCCTTTCATAGCATTCTGCCCCCCAGCTAAAGTAATTACAGCATGTACCGCAGTTTCTGTTCCAGAAACACTCATTGCTCCCGCTCCACGTGCATATACAAACATGGTCTTTACCGCATTTTTCGTCTTTACTTTAGCGCTTGCATTTTTTATATCTAAGGCCAACTGATTCGCTACCTGATTACCTTTAGATGACATATCTAAAGCAGCCCCCACTTTACGCACCATATCAATGAGATTGGAAGCCGTATATTCCTGTTTAAATAAAACTACGGGAATATTTAATTTTTTAAGCTGGGAAACTAGGGCCGCATTTACTTCTGCTTCTATCCCTAATACCATATCAGGTCTAAAAGAAGCCACTGCTTCGGCAGTCACCGATCGATTTTTGCTTACTTTAGCAATATCTTTGACATAATTTGGAAAGTCACTGGTTACATCTACCGCCACTAAATTAGCCCCCAATCCTAAGGCATCCACAATTTCTGTCAGGCTACCACTTAATGAAACTATACGTTTTGGAGCACTGGCCTGTGCGACAGAAAAACATCCTATAAGGATATATACTAATGTTAGGGAAATAAATTTTCTAATGTTGCTCATGATTTTTACAGCGTTTGATGCAACAAAAAAAGCCTTTATTTAAACTAATTACAAATAATGGTTTTCCCTAAAAATACAGATATACATAATTCCTAAAGCGCTATATAAACATCGTATCGATTTAATTAACAAGTAGTTATAACACAAATAAGACTATTATTAGCAGCCGATAAAATACAGATTACACAAATTTTAATACGCTTTGCACAAATATAAATACAGTATGCGTAAATAATATTCGGCTTTTTATGAAGATACTTGCATTGTTATTTAGATTAATTACAAATAGTGTTGAAGACGAAATTTATAGTTCTACTATCCGTACTGACGAGTATATATATAAGTCCGAGCCTTGCCCAAGAAAAAGTTCAATTTCGGGCCATGGTTACGGATGAGCATGGAACTGCCCTATCCGATGTAAATATTTTATTATTGCCCGACCATATTCAGGGTAAAACCTCGAGCAATGGGATATTTCAAATCAAAAATTTATATGCTGGAACCTACCAGTACAGCATATCGGCTATGGGATATGAAAATCTTTCTGCAGAAATTGAGTTACCTCTTAAAAAATCAGAACTGCTAAAACTGCAACTTAAGAAAGCTGACCATACCTTAGAGGAAGTACTCATTCAGGAGACACGCAAACATACGCCTACGCTTATAGACCCTAAAAATGCAGGTATGCCCGTTACGGTAATCGACCGAAAAACCATTGAACTGATGGGTTCTCGAAGATTAGATGAGGTGTTAAAAGAGCAGACCGGTATCTCTATTGTAAGTAATACCTCAGGAGGTTCTCGGTCCATAGGTCTTCAACTGCAGGGTTTTTCGAGTGAATATATTATGGTGCTTATCGATGGTCAGCCGATGTTAGGCAGGAATTCTGGAAATTTTGATTTATCCCGAATTTCAGTGGCGAATATTGAACGTATAGAAATTATTAAAGGAGCTTCCTCCTGCCTCTATGGTTCAGATGCATTAGGGGGCGCTATTAATATTATAACTCGATTAGGTTCTGTAAATCCACAGGTACATACTAACCTCTCCTATGGAAGTTTTAATACCATAGATGCAACAGTAGAAGGTGAAACTTCCATTCATAAAAATAAAGGCTCAGCTTTAGTTTCGGCTAATTATTTCCGTACAGATGGATTTAATACCAATAAGCAATATATGGAATCTGGTACAACCGTTCCTCCTTATGAAATATATTCCGTTCAGGCAAAGCTTAGACATCAAGTAAAAGATAGCCATCATTATGTAGGAGCCACAGGTAGATACAATTACCGCAGCTCAGATATGTCCCGCGCCTATGGGCCAGAATTCAGCACTTCAGATTCTCAGCGCGAAACGGATATCAATGCTTCAGTATTTTATGATAGTCGTTGGAATGATTCTTGGAAATCCCTTTCCACCTATTACCTTTCTTTTTATCAATCTGATATCAGTATACAACAAGATCAGCATCAGTCCAATTTAATGTCGGATAAATTTAGTCAGCATATTCATCGATTAGAGCAGCAGTTTGCCTACCAAGGTGCCGATATCAATTTAACATTTGGTTTTGGAGCTGCTATTGAAAGTATGAATGTCGCTCAGACTTTTGATGCGAATAATCAGAAAAACAGCTTTGCCTATATACAGGGGAATAAAAAAATCACGCGCCTACTATCTGCTGTAGGAGGATTGCGATATGATGGTACCGAAGGTTATGGAGGACGCCTAAACCCAAGTTTAGGACTTAGCTATGAGCTTTTACCGACATTAACCTTAAAGACTGGTATAGGAACAGGTTTTAAAGCACCTGATTTTAGAACCAGGTATCAGGTTTTTTATAATCCAACGGCTAATTACTATGTTATCGGTAATCAAGTCTTATCGGAAACTATTGATCGTATGGAGGCCAATGGTGAAATTTCTGAAAAGCGAACCTATGTAATTAATCAATTAAACCAAAACCTAAAGGCGGAGCGAAATACCTCTTTTAATGCCGGTTTGGTATGGAAACCTTCGGAACTTACCAGCCTGGAGTTTAACTATTTTAATCATCAGCTAAAGAACCAAATCAATAGTATTCAAGTGGCTACAGGAATGCAAAATATGGCGATCTACTCGTATCAAAACTTGCCCCGAGCAGTTAATAAGGGTTTTGATATCTCCATGACGATGCGTGCTTTACCTCATTTGACAATAACAGCGGGATACCAGTATCTGATTGCTAAAGATCTAAGTGTAATCGATAGTATTAAAGCGGGTAACTGGCCATATAATCAGAATATCCATGATCCAGCTACTGGGAATTCCTATGCACCTCGTCCTAAAGATTATTGGGGCATAGAAAACAGATCACGTCATCAGTTTAATATCGGTGTAATCTATCAGATTCAACCTTGGGATATAACCATTAATGCGCGTGCGAACTTCAGAGGTAAATATCCTTTTGGAGACCGCAATGGAAATCAGTTTATCGATAAATATGACTTATTC
>DAIQRP010000122.1:0-2695 GCA_036786125.1 Sphingobacterium sp. | reverse complement strand
ATTCGTCAATAGTTTTATCCTATATAACGTCAGCATAGAAAAGAAATTTAAATCTAATCCATTTAGCATTCGTCTAGCGGGAGAAAATTTAACCAACTACGTCAATTACTTAATTCCGGGACAGATAGGTCGATCCATTACTCTCGGTCTGAGTTATAGAATAATTAAAAAATAATATTAACCATTAAAAAATATTACTTATGAAACTACTACATAAAATCATGTATCCGCTAGGTCTAATCTTATTATTTAGTGCTTGTAATAAGGAAAATGTAGACCCCAATGCGTCTTTAAAAGATGGTATTAGTACGGTCATCTCTGACCTGGCTGGTGATGTAGAAGCCTCTGTTGGAGACAGTGGCCCCGGCAAGCAGAAACGTCCTTTTCATACCTTCCTCTTTCGTTTTGCCGATCAAAAACAGACATGGCTAAGAAATGCGACAGATTCCGCTGCACATTTGAAAAGTACGGAATGGGATTTAGCCTTTACCAACTTTTATAATAGCACAGTCTATGTCAACAATGGTTCTATGGAAGGAAATCCTGCTTTTGGAAATCAGTCCAAACATAAAATTATCTTATTAAAACAAAATTACGATGCGGTTACTACGGCACCTTCGGATGCAGAGTTCGATAAGAGCAGCATCAATTCTTTTGGAATGATCGTAGATGAGAGTTCACCAGGCTGGTATAATTACAGCTTAGTATCGCATTTAGTAACTGTGATGCCCAACCGTACTTACGTTATCCGCCTGTCAAATGGCAAGTATGCAAAACTTCAAATCGTTAATATTTATAAAAATAATCCTCAAGGAGTAACCGACCTAAACTGGCCTGCACCTTATTTTACTTTTAAATATTACGTTCAAGAAGATGGTTCTAAAAACTTAAAAACTAAATAATTAAAAACAGTATGTTAAACTTACAGATTAAAGAAGCTACCAAAGCTGGTCACCAAGAGTTGGAGAAAAATGTCATTTTTAAACTTAAAGCTATTGAGCATGATTTAGATTATGCGCAGGTTTTAAAGTATTTCTATGCTTTCTTTAAAGCCGTAGAAGATCGTGCTGCAGCATTTATTCCGACATCATTAGCGCCTTATTATGCCATTCGCAGAAATGCTTCAGATATTGAAAAAGATATCTTGGAACTAGGGTCAAATCTACAAGACCTTCCTCCAGTAACATTACCTCAAATCGATAATAAAAATCAAGCTATAGGCGCACTATATGTATTAGAGGGTTCCATTATGGGAGGACCTCATATCGTCAAAATGCTTCAACATCGTGGTGTGAATAAAGGTTTTAATTTTTTCAATGGCTATGGAGAGCAATCCCGAGACAAATGGACTGAATTCACAGGTATTATCAATCAAGAAGTCGAAGCTGAATCTGCGATTCAAGAAGCTGTGACTGCAGCATTAGGAACATTTGAAGCATTTTCAAATACATTCAATCATACATCCATATTAAATTAATAAAATCATGAATTTAACAGTTAACTTAAAAAACGTTTTTTACCTTAGCTTAGTAGCGCTTTCTACCTTAAGTTTTAGTTCTTGCAAAAAAGATAAAACTGAAACTATCGTATTAGAAGATAGTAAAGCTAAAGTACAACAAAGTGTCATTAGCATTCCATCTTCTACTAAGGCATTTTTTAATCTATTAACGAATGCTAAAGTAGATTCTGCAGCCAGTACGATTAATCTATCGGGCATGTATGCTTCCACTTTAATGCCAAGCAGCAATACCTATAAATTTGGATATATTGATGTTGAGAATTCATCTGTTCAAAATATCACCTTAGAAAATCTTTCTAAAGCTAAATTTAATGATACTGCAAAATTAGAAATTGATGCGACATCTGCAGGTTTGGCTGTGGGAGGTCCTACTTGGATTATTTACGATTACCCTGCAGGTCACAAAGTATATGCTGTGCCTAACCGATATGTCGTTTTATATAAAGGATCTTCTCTTTCTAAAAATGCAGATGAAATTATCGTTTTTAAAGCTGCCGATGTCGTGGCTTCTAGAGGCGATGCAACTTATACATTAGATGTTAAAATTTTTAGCAAATAAGAAAGTACACTTCCAGCAAAGCGCCCACAGTAGTGGGCGCTTTTTTTATTTTATGCAGAGCTCTGTATCGCCTTGACTATCCCCTTCTTTGGAATCCATAAGCAGTTAAAAATTCCATCCTCCATTGCCAAGTATTTTGAGTAACTTTGTCCTATTATTCATTAAAAAGTACAGCGTGTCTTTAGAGAAATTAAAATTAAGTAAACGTCTATATGCGTCCATGAAAGAATTGGGCTATCTATCAGCCAAGGAAATTCAATTAAAATCCATGTCCAGAATTATTGGAGGTCAAGATATTATTGCTATCGCTCCCGATGGCTCTGGAAAAACAACAACCTATATTTTAGGGATTTTAAATGATTTAAAATATGCTCCTGCTGAAGCGCCCAAGGTACTTATTCTGGCAGCCGATCAAGAACGTATTGAAGCCATTGTAGCACAGTTTTACTTATTAAGCAATAATAAAAATTTAAGCATCATGGGCTTACGTACTTCTGGAAGTATGGAAGAGGAGATTGAGGATTTAGTGGCTGGTGTGGATATTGTTGTCGCTACTCCAAATCGCGCTCGTGCTGTATATTTAAAATTAGGATTAAACTTAAATAAGCTGAAGACAT
>DAIQRP010000121.1:0-8890 GCA_036786125.1 Sphingobacterium sp. | reverse complement strand
TAGATTTTTGTGGTAAATTCACTGGTATACCATGCACGTAAGCGCCATTTGTAAATCTAGATGCCCAGGGAGCAAATCCCGCAATGCTGGTCGTGCCATCTTTATAATAAAACATTTTAGGCTTCTTTTCTTGGATCACAAATATTCCTGTAGGCGTTTCCTGAGCATGCGGAGGTTTATGAAGACCGGAAGTTGCGGGGTTCATACTTAAAATATTCCATCCTTTTTCTGTTTTTTCGAGAGTACAGATATTTTGGTTTTTAACATCGACAACGATATGATTAAAAGATATATCTGGACCTATCGTTTTGACATAACGTTTAGGGACATCCCAGTTGCCTTCAAAAGAAATCCCTTCTACAGCCACCATTGCTATAGAGTCAGCAGATTTCAAGCGTACTAAAGAGCCATCTCTGCCATAGATAGTCGGCGTCTTTGTTTCACCGGGAACATATAAAGGTGCGGATTGATAACGCTCCACCCCGAGTGAATCGGATACCCGGGTATAAGAATTCCGTTTAAAATTCTTTACTGTAGGCGCTTCCCGGTTCATATTCCGGTAATTTTGTATCACGGCATAGCTGCCAGGCTGCTGCTGAAAATTTTCTACAAAAGCTAAGCGTTCTTTTATTTTTTCCCATTGAAACTCTCGCGTAGTATCCTTATATGGGTAGGTATCCTCGAGAGTATGCTCATTATAACTTAAACTTTTACTGAGCTCTATATCTTTCGCCGTTTTGGGTTCTTGAACTTTTGGAGCTTCCTCCTGCTTGGTTTGCGTAGCCGTACTATCTACCGCTGTAGTCTTTGTTTCTGTATTTTGATTGGGATTACAAGCTATACATAGTAGCGGTAATAAGGATAAAAGAATCGTTTTTTTTCTGATGCTCATGTAGATTTTATTGTCGTTAAACTCAAATATATAAATTTATTTGACTTTTCAATATAGCAAATAGCTTTATTTCAGACTTTTATTGCATGTAAAAGGCTTATGATCTAAGTTATATTGGGAATAAGAGCGCTAGACATTCTGGATATAATAAGTGAAGTAGACTGAAAATTTACTAAAAAAGCGCATCTATGGGCAGGATGCGCTTTATACTGAAAACATTATTTAAAACTCTAAAAATACTATAACCTACATAGCGATATTAGAACCTGTCCCAAAGATAGCAGTATTCGCATTATAATTTTGTGACTCAGGTCATTAGAAAATATAAAGCTGATTTCATTTATTACAGCAGCTTCTTTGGTATAGATTTCCTACCTAAAAACCTTCTTTCTTTCAAAGAATAGCCTTAATTTTACGCGATGACAATAGATGAATTAAAAGCTGATTTGGCCAACCGTCAATTTCCTGGAGAAGTGCGTATTGCTGTAGATATGGTCGTTACAGATGTTCCATTCTTTCTATCCGCTAGTTTTGCAGCTGCAGAAAGATGGACTAAAGATCTGGAAAAATGCCCTGCATGGATTCGATTAATCCACTTTAAAGAAGCGATCGATGAACTAGGAATTTAGTATATTTCCTCTTTCTCCATATAACCTTGCCTTGCTTTAATAAATTGAATCAGTTTATGATAGATTTCATTTCTAGCCAATAAATCGGGATTGCCAATTAAAAAGAGTTGCTTTTTAGCTCGGGTTAATGCCACATTTAACTTTCTGTCGATACGCTGCCCATCCTCTTCAATTGTGCTGCCCAGCATGTCTAATTGAAAGGGTTGATTCACGCAAAAACAGTAAATAATAATATCGCGTTGAGAACCTTGAAAACGTTCTACCGTATCTACTGAAATATGATTTAAAGGGGCTATCCCTAAGCGGTGAATTTCTTTTTTTATTAAGGCAATCTGACTTCTATAGGGTGTAATAATGCCTAAGGTATCTTCTTCGGAGAAAGTCATCTCATTTTGCATATATAAGGAGTAGATCGCCTGAGCCATCTGACTCACAATCTGCGCCTCTGCATAATTTGATTTTAATTGTGTACCAGCCAATTCCGTTCCCTTACAAGGGATAAAGGCCAACCTCTTATGCGCTATGATTTCTTGAAAATAGTTGCCGCTTACTATTTTCCTGTAGACTAACTCTTCGGCTTGATGTGAGGTGGGCACCTCTAATAATTCATTATTATAAAAAGCTATATTTGGAAATGCAGCAATAGCGGGATGCATACGTCCGTGTCTACGTAAAATACCCCAAGATTGGGTTTGTTTATTTTTCTTGACTTGTAGATACAATCGCTCAAATAAAGATTGTCTCGCGTCGGTAATGCCAATTGCTAAAAGTGCCTCCTCTTTAATTTTGGAAGCTTCCTCAGGCTGAAGTACAACCGCAGGTAGTTGTTTGGTATCTCCAATCAGAATAAATCTATCTACGGCATTGTTCCCTAGGGTATTTTTAGCAGATAATATCCCCAGTAGATTGGGTTCTAAAATCTGTGAAGCTTCATCTACAATAGCGGTATGGAAGTGTTTTAAATTAAAGAGTTCTGTCTTTCCGGATAAGGAAGCCACTGTGCCCACAAAAATACGATGTTTCTGTATCACTTCTTTAACCTGAGTTCGAGAAGACAAATCTTTTATCACATTATTTAATAAGCGTTTACGATGTTTTACCTCACAAGAGAGTTCAGAACCTACACGTATATAATCTGGACTTCCAGCTACTGTATCTAAGGCTTCACATATCTCATCTACGGCTCTGTTGGTATAAGAAAGTAATAAGATTTGATGCCCCGGCTCCTGCATAAACTCCTCTACCATCGCCTTTAATGCAATCGAAGTTTTTCCGGTTCCTGGAGGACCTACAATTAAAAAATAATCCTTCGCCTGCTTGGCTTTTAAGACCAGCTCATCTATCTCTGCAGAAATATAGTTTTTTGATAACTGACGCGATAAATCTACCTCGGCATGTCTATTATTTAAGAGCAGTTTTTTTCTATCTGGAGTTGCTTTTAAAAACGCATATAAAGACTTATACATAGCCGCATATGCAGAATCTAAATAATCATGCTCTATAGCATAGAGGCTATCTGAAGGGATGACTTTGGGATTACGTTGACGATATCTAAATTTTACAATAATTTCCTCAGGTGTAATTTCTTGTATCGATCCTTTGAAAATCTGTTTATTTTTGACCGAGTCATAGGGGTTATTACGTTCGTATAGAATTACGATATCCCCCGATCTAAAATTGGGTAGATATTCACGCTCGTAAGCAGGAATGGATAGACGGATATAAGAAGCTTGACTGGCGGTTTGATTGTCGATAACACGCAGATCAATAAATATTTCTCCGGCATCGAGTTTTTGTTCTAAGGAGGACTGCCATAAGGAAGCGACAGAGCGCTGCTGCTCTCCGGCTTCTATTCCCGCCTTAGCCATATAATGCTCTCGAGCAACAAAGGCATAGAACGCATAGAAATATGTTAATGTCAATGGATTGTTCTGAGTAAAGGGCAAGCTAAACTCTTCCAACTGTGGAACTATAAAGCGGTTTAAAAAACTGGGATTTAAACTGCTATTTTGAATCAGTTGCTGAGGTTCAATCTGATGTAAAATATCTTGAATTACTTGGCTATCTGTTGCTGTAGCAATTTTATGCTCATTCGCAACAATACCATTTCTAATATTTAGAATTTTGCGGATAGCCGCCATATAAGGGTTTGAAACCCTTAAATTAGCCTGTGGATTTTCATATTTAGAATAGAAAATATATGTTTTAAGCTTACTAAAGCTAAGTCCTAAAACCTTTTGAATTAGAATTTGATATAGAAAGGCCTGACTCTCATGGTTATAGCTGATTAAAGAATGATTATGTTCTGGAAATGGAGCCTTTCCTGACTTTAATTCAATAACAATCTGATGGCCACTATCTGATTCTAATTGTAAATAATCTAATCGCCCTTGAATACCCAAGGGTTCACACATAAAAGAAGGTTCTAAAATACCAAATTCAGGGTCGATATGTTTTGACTTAAACTGCTCACTGACCACTCGTTTTATATTTTTAAATTGGATTTTAGTATCTTCAAAAAAGAGATGTTCATGCTCTTTACTATTTAAATCCTTGCAGGTAGAGAATTCAAAAGGAGCATTTTTGAAAACTGTGCGCATGGCATCGGAATAAGAAACTGGTGCGTCCTCTTGCTCATTGACAATTTCGTCTAAAAAAGCATTGGCCGCATTTCCGAGCAGCATATGTTTGGTATTTTGATTTTCCTCAAATTTAGATTTTAGATAATTTAATGGATTAGCTCCATAATCTTTCATGCATTCCGCTAAAGATGAGATATCCAATAAGTAATCAGGTTCTAAAATAATCAGTTGTGGCTGATACTCATTATTTTCCTTAACTGTAATATCAATTAAGTTTAACTGACAGCCAATCCATATACTATCTACTGTACTATTGAATTCTTCATTTATTCCAAGTAGATTATATTTTACTTTAATCCCTTCCCGTTCAGCCTTATCCTCTTCATATACATAGATATATGTCTCATCTTTGTCATATACCATGACACGGGAATGCGCTATAAATCTTTCTTTTAAGACTTTCTCCGATTCAAAAGATTCATTTTTAGGGAATTTTTTCGATAGATCAGCAGGAATATCTACATCAAAAAGAGCCGCAATGCCCAAAGCAATGGATTTTATATCCTGTAGATAAGCCTGTTCATCGGGGATTAATTCTCCCTGACTAATTTGATTAGCATGAATTCGAAAGGTATTGAGACGCAGAGTTAATGATGCATCTAGATTTTTTAAATCAGCGATATAATTAAGTCGGGAAAATAAATTTGAAAACTGCAGCTTTTCATCTTTGGTCAGCCATTTACAGTATTGTTCTACTAGAATTCGTAACTGTGCATATTTGGATTTGAAAGATGTTTGTTGCGCTTCAATTTCTTGTAATCGCTCCATATAGAGCATCCCTTTTTCTTGCATTATATCGTTTAATTTATTACAAATTTACGCTTTATAATGAATTAATCGATACGCTTGGCCTTCCAATTTGGATCATATCTTAAGAGTTGCTTTACCACATTTTTATAATGTGCTCTTCCAAAGATAACTAGAATTCTATTTTCTTCAGATTGGTCAATTAATGTGGCTAAATACTGGTCGCGTAGCTCCATAATAAATTCCTTATCAAACCTGTTTTTTTCCTTTAGCGAACCGCCGATACATTGATATAACTGATCCAAGCGCGTGAGTGAATCACATTGTGTTAATGGAATCTGACCGTAACGGTATTCATACTCATCAATTAATTCATTTTTTGGAATATCTGCCTTTATGGCCTGATTAAAATCTACTCCCAATTTCAAGTAACTCGGTTGATAGATAATATTGGATTTCCCCTGATAGTTTGCCGTGGTATCCGCAAATATTCCCGAATATGTCTTTTGATATCCAGGATGTCTACCTACCAGATAACGGTATTTTTTATCATATAAATCCCTGGAATCCGGATCTTCATCTGCATAGGAAATACTTTCGTAAAAAACGGTATAGCCCGCCTGTTGGTACGTTAAAACAGCTAATTTAACCGCTTCATAATAGGATGCTTT
Organism: Sphingobacterium sp.; assembly: GCA_036786125.1. Classification (GTDB taxonomy): domain Bacteria; phylum Bacteroidota; class Bacteroidia; order Sphingobacteriales; family Sphingobacteriaceae; genus Sphingobacterium. The sequence goes on along the minus strand of DAIQRP010000121.1, from coordinate 3,309 downwards.
CCCAATATGGTGCATGGGTATAAAGATCACCTCTTTATCCGCTAATCGGAGTTGATAGGCTGGCGTTTTTTCTTTGAGCATCCCCATGGTCTGCATCTGAAAGTTGCTACAAGCTGAGCTAAATAAAAGGATGGCCATGAGTAGATAGGTATATCGTATTTTCATTAACAAGCAAATTTTAGATATCCCTATCAAATATTATTCCCATAAATCAGCATAATTAAAAATATTCCTTAATTAGGGCATAAAATTAAATATTCCTTAATTGAGGAATATTTATTATCTTGTCATCAGAAAGGATAAAACCAAAAATGATAACAGCGGTATTAACAGGAGATATTATGAATTCCAGAACGGTGGCGGTGCCCCTATGGATGAATGCTTTACGTAGCTCATTAGCACAGTTTGGTCAGGAGCTCGCAGATTGGGAGATCTTTAGAGGGGATAGTTTTCAATTAGTCCTTCCTGGAAATCAAGCCTTATATGCTGCTGTATTGATTAAAGCTAAAATAAAAGAATTGGGAAAGGTTGATGTGCGCATAGCCATTGGGCTTGGAGAGATAAGTTATAAGGCCAATCAGGTTAGCTCTTCGAATGGAACAGCATTTGTCCATTCTGGCTTGAGCTTTGAATCCCTAAAAAAGAGAAACTTAAGTATCAGTTCTGGAATACAGGCATTTGATATGAACTTTAATCTGCTCTTTGATTTATATATGTTACAAGCGAATAGCTGGACCTCGAAGTCTGCAGAAATTGTATATTTATCCCTACTTAACCCAGAGCTTAACCAGCAGGAAATTGCCGAAAAATTAAAGTTAACAAGTCAAAGTACGATAAGCAAGGCATATAAAAGAGCTGCCTATGAAGAACTTAAAGATTTATTAGCTTATTATGAACTACATATCAATACATTATGATACAGCTTTTTATCCCTCTCCTATTAGCACATCTCGTGGGAGATTTTATGCTGCAACCCACCGCATGGGTCATTGATAAAAATAAAAGGAAGATTAAATCTCCTTTTTTATACTTACATATTGCTATTCACTTTTTGCTTTTATTACTCGCGACACAAGGGCAGTATATATTACTGGCCATCGGAATTAGTATAAGCCATTTTTTAATTGACCTAGGCAAATTATATTGGAGCAGCGCTAAAACGGAAAAAACCTTCTTTTTTCTGGATCAACTGTTACATTTGATCTGCCTGCTCGGGGCGGTTTATATCTATAGTCCATTTGTAATTCCTTGGGCTATTTTAATCTCTCCTGCTGTTCTATTACTATTAACCGCCTTGGTGACGGTCAGCTATGTCGCCGCTATTTACCTAAAGATTATTTTATCCAAATGGGCTATCTATCAGGAAAAGTCCAATAATGCCGGAAAGTATATCGGCATATTAGAAAGGTTATTTATCTTTTTCTTTGTGGTCAATAATTACTGGGAAGGAATTGGCTTTCTTTTAGCAGCGAAATCCATTTTTAGATTTGGGGATTTAAAAGATGCTCGAGAGGTAGGCATGACGGAATATATTTTGATTGGCACCTTACTCAGCTTTGGTTTCAGTATACTATGTGCTAAAGTATATATGTACCTGACGCATTATATCTAAATAAAGATTTAAATTAACTTTTATATGAGATGAAGCCTGTTAATGCTATTGAAGTTTGACGGAATTTCATATCTTTGACCAATTTTATAAAATTTGCACAATCCATGGCTTTACAATGCGGTATAGTAGGCCTACCAAACGTAGGTAAATCAACATTATTCAATTGCTTGTCTAACGCAAAGGCACAAGCAGCCAATTTTCCATTTTGTACAATCGAACCGAATGTCGGTGTAATCACTGTACCTGACGCTCGTCTAAATAAATTAGCAGAGTTAGTGAATCCACAACGTATTGTTCCCAATACGATTGAAATTGTAGATATCGCAGGTCTGGTAAAAGGAGCTTCCAAAGGAGAAGGTTTAGGAAACCAATTTTTAGGAAATATCCGTACGACAAATGCTATTATTCACGTTTTACGTTGTTTTGATGACGGTAATGTAATTCACGTAGATGGTTCAGTAGATCCGATTCGTGATAAAGAGATTATCGATACTGAGCTTCAACTTAAAGATTTGGATACCGTTGTAAAACGTATTCAAAAAGTGGAGAAAATGGCTAAGACAGGCGGCGATAAAGATGCGAAAAAAACATTCGATATTCTATCTGTAGTAAAAGAACATTTAGAGTCGGGTAAGTCAGCACGTACTGCAGCCATAGAAGCTGAAGATTTTGAGTTTATCTCCGACTTAGCTTTATTAACAGTAAAACCTGTTTTATATGTATGTAACGTAGATGAAGCTTCTGTTAATACAGGAAATGCATATGTAGAACGCGTTCGTGAGGCCGTAAAAGATGAAAATGCAGAAGTATTAATTATCTCTGCGCAGATTGAATCTGAAATTGCTCAATTAGAAAGTTATGAAGAACGTCAAATGTTCTTAGATGACTTAGGTTTAGAAGAATCTGGTGTACATAAATTAATTCGTGCAGCTTATTCCCTGTTAGATTTAGCAACATACTTCACTGCAGGTGTTCAAGAAGTTCGCGCATGGACGATTGAAAAAGGATTTACTGCTCCTCAGGCAGCAGGTGTAATCCACACTGACTTTGAAAAAGGATTTATCCGTGCTGAGGTTATTAAATATGAAGATTTCGTTACATTAGGCTCTGAAGCAGCATGTAAAGAAGCTGGCAAATTATCAGTGGAAGGAAAAACTTATATCGTGGAAGATGGCGATATTATGCACTTCCGTTTTAATGTATAAGACAACCCTATCATATAAAAAAAGCTCGACAGATTTCTGTCGAGCTTTTTTTATATCCCTATTTGGTCTTTAACTGATGATGAAAAGATAATAAGGCATGGTTCGTTCCAGAATTAACGCCTACATGTTGTCGCATATACCCCAACTGCAGACCTAAGTTCTGACGGAATTTATATCCAAAACCTCCATACAAGCGATTTCTATCAAAAGTATCGGCCTCTTTGCTAAACGTATTGAGGAAAACTTCGTCATAAAAAGATGCATAGAAAGCGCCTTTATTCATGCTCTCCTGATTTAATGGAACATCCATAAATAAGCTATACCGCCCTCTTGCGCGAAAATCCCGATCATTAAAAAACCGTTCCTCTAACCGGAAGCGATGTCTAAATCTAAACCTGGATAATTGATGGCTTATAATCGCTTCCTGATAGATGCGATGTTCATCAAATGGAAAATTTGGGGAACCCTCAGCTTCGGTATGTATAAATCCAT
>DAIQRP010000120.1:8073-8946 GCA_036786125.1 Sphingobacterium sp. | reverse complement strand
ACGCGATCTGGCGCAAAGTCTACATAAGATTCACCACGCACATAAGTTTCAGTAGCGTTTCCATCCCATAAGTGAGTATATAAAATTTTCTCAGATAGGGTTAAAGGTTTATTCACCAATTTACGAGCTGCAGTAACGCGCTCCTCGTAACGGTCATATACCTTTTTAATCATGTCAATATCAAAAGCCATTTGTAATAATTTATAATTTCTATATTAAATTCCGTCGCGAAATAAGACTGCGACAGGACCTTATTATTATCGTACGCAAAATTAGTAAAAATCAAACGCTAAAAAGGCTGTTTTAGCAGTTTTGAAGTAATTTGGAAATATTCTAAACAAGCCACTATTTACCTGAAAATTTTTAATTAAAAAAACTTGAAATCAAGCGGTTATGCCCATTAAAATTAAAGTTTAAGGATCGAATTATAATGGGGCTGCAGGATTATTGTGCATATATCGCAGGATTATTTTGAATATCTCTATGCAAAAGAGGTAAAAAAAAAGGAGATTCTTGTCAGAATCCCCTCATTTTATCATGTATTTATTTCAGTTATATAGATTTTGACTGAATATCAACTGCTTTTAACTCCGCAATCGTCGCTGTAGGATTGCTGGAAGCGAACACAAAACTCCCCGCAACAAGTACATCTGCACCCGCAGCTAATAAGTCTGCAGCATTTCCAGAACCTACCCCACCGTCAATTTCAATGAGTAAACTATCATTTCTTCCTGCAGCCAAAGCACGCAGTTGACGTACTTTTTCATAGGTATGTCCGATAAATTTCTGCCCCCCAAAACCTGGGTTCACAGACATGATACACACTAAGTCTATATCTTGAATTATATCCGATAATACCGAAACGGGAGTATG
>DAIQRP010000120.1:0-8012 GCA_036786125.1 Sphingobacterium sp. | reverse complement strand
AATTTCTGCACCTGAATCTTTACAAACCTGTAGGTAACGGTCAGGGTCTACAATCATTAAATGTACATCTAAAGGTTTTGTAGCATGTTTCGCAATAGCTTGCATCACTGGAAAACCAAAGGAAATATTAGGCACAAATACGCCATCCATAATATCAATATGAAACCAATCCGCCTCCGAATTGTTAACCATAATGATATCATCGTATAATTTAGCGAAATCTGCAGCTAATACGGAAGGAGCAATAAGATGTTTAGATAAGGACATGAGTCTTTTATTTTTTTTTGCAAAGATAGTAACTTTTTAGAACTCCATATTCAGCTAAATATTAATTACTTTTGTGAGTATACATTATCAACTCCTACGTGGCAAGATTAAAAATAAAATATAACACCGAACAGGATAGCCGTTCTAATATGATTAGAAAATACGGTATTGTCATCCTATCTATTATGTTAATTTGTGCATTCCTCCCAAAGCAACCTCGCTTTAGGTATGAATTTCAAAAAGGTAAAGTATGGAATCATGAGAATCTGATTTCCCCCTATAATTTTGCTGTACTGAAAACCCAGGAAGAGCTTAATACGGACAAAAAGAACCTGTTAAAAACCATTCAACCCATTTATAATTATAATGCGACTACAGGAAAGGAGCAGATCGATCAGTTTAATACCGATCTAATGGAAAAATGGCAGAGCACTAAACCCGATACCATTGCTAATAACTATGACGATTATAAGGAAATTGGGATACAGATTCTAAATCATATTTATTACAAAGGTATAATTTCCTTAAATACTCGTTTCCAAAACCGCTCGGATATCGCTACAGATGATGCCCAAAAGCATTATAATTTTAATTTGGTATCCGATAATATTGTGCAACAGAAAAATACAGCCGATTGCTTTACCATAGAATCGGCGTATACATATATCGATAGCAGTTTAGAAAAAATGAAAGCCATCCGAAATAAAAAATGGCTTTTGGAGAATCTCAAAAACTATGTAACGATAAATTATATTTTTAATGAGAACTTAACGGAAAAACTTGAACAGAACGCTTTAGCGAATATTTCCTCCACCCGAGGTGTGGTGCAAAAAGGGGAACTTATTGCTGAAAAGGATAAAATCATTAATAATGAAACCTATCAAAAATTAGAATCCCTACGTAAAGTTTACGAAGATGAGTCTAAAATCTCTGGAGCTCAGAATTATGTCTCCCTCGGACAGTTTATGATTATCTCCTTATCGATTAGCTTACTTTTAGTATTTCTATACCTATTCAGGAAGGATATATATTATAATAATAGGTTGCTTTCCATTATTATGATTGTTATCGTGGGAATGTTATTTGTCCTCTCTTGGGCTGTTAAGATAAAAATTCCAAGCCTGTATTATATACCGTATTGTGGTGTACCTATTATTATCCGCATTTTATTTGATACACGTGTCGCCTTAAATATCCACCTGCTTATGGTATTATTAGCGGCCCTATTTGTTCCGAACTCTTATGAATTTGTTTTTTTACAGTTTATGACGGGTATGGTAGCGATTTACAGTATTAAAACCTTAGTCCGCAGGGAGCAGTTTTTCATCTCTTCATTTAAGATTTTTGGCACTTATCTAATTGCCTATATCGGCTTAGGCTTAACGCGGAATGGCTCATTTTCTAATATTTATCTTTCTGATATTATTCCTTTTATGGTGTCCGTAGGCTTAACCCTACTTGCCTATCCGTTGATATATGCATTTGAAAAGATGTTCGGCATTATCTCCGACTTAACCTTAATGGAGCTGACAAACTCCAATTCTAAGCTGCTGAGAGAACTTTCTTTTAAAGCGCCGGGGACCTTCCAGCACTCCCTTCAAGTTGCCAATCTGGCGGAAGCGGCAATCTATAAAATTGGAGGTAATTCCTTATTGGTTCGTGCCGGTGCACTCTATCATGATATCGGGAAAATGGCTAACCCCCAATTTTTTATTGAAAACCAAAAAACGGATAAAAACCCGCACGATGAATTAACGCCAGAACAGTCTGCACAGATAATTATTTCCCATGTTATTAAAGGGGTGGATATCGCGAAGAAAAATCAATTACCCGATGTGCTTATTGACTTTATTCGTACACACCATGGGACGACACGTGTCGATTATTTCTATAATATGTATGTGAAAAACAACCCTGATAAGTTGGTGGATACCTCCCTATTTACCTACCCGGGGCCCGTTCCATTTTCAAAAGAAACGGCAGTTCTGATGATGGCAGATTCTGTAGAAGCAGCGTCTAGAGCATTGAAAGAGCCTTCTGAAGAATCAATCAATAATCTGGTCGATAAAATTATCGAACATAAATTACAGGCAAGACAATTCTATAATTCGAATATTACATTGAGAGAAATATCACAGTCTGCGGAAATTTTTAAGGCGATGTTAAAGTCAATCTACCATGTGCGCATAGATTATGACCTCAGCAAGAAAAATATTTAAAATTTTATTGAAATTAAATAAATTGAGCGTCAATTGTTTAGTGATTTCAAGCGATATTTTTAATAAAAAAAGTGTTTAGGAGCTTTGCAAATCCAAATAATTGCCTTATGTTTGCAATGTCAAAACACGGAGAGGTGCCTGAGTGGCCGAAAGGAACAGTTTGCTAAACTGTCGTACTGGAAACGGTACCGCGGGTTCGAATCCCGCCCTCTCCGCAACGACTTAATTACCCTTTTTAAGATTTTCTTAAAAAGGGTTTTTTTTGGTTCATAGCCAATCCTTAATAGATGAACCAAAATAAAAAAGGTTTCTGTTAAAATTCAGAAACCTTTTTTATTGATTTTATCTCAGACTCGTATTGAGCTTTTCATCAGAGGATTTTATTGTAGCTGTTATAAGTGACTCTTATCGTAGCTTTAATTAGAAACTCTTACTATAGCTTTTTTTCGTAAGCTTTTCTAGCAGATCCTCTAAAATGAACTTCCCCACAATATTGATATCCTAATTTTTCAAATAAGCTTAACATACCCGCATTATCAAAATTAGTATCCGCCCGGATCGATCCGATTTGATTCTGCTTAGCGAATTCTTCAATATGAGATAATAATTGCTTGGCCAAACCTTTTCCTAAATGATGCTGTGAAATGGCTACACGATGATATACCACAAAATCTCCATCATGAATCCACTTCCCATCAATATCAGCATAGGCCGGCTCATCGTTAATTAATATGGCGGTATAACCTACGACTTCATCTGCCTCTAATAATACATAGCCGATACCTTTATTAATATCTAAATGAACGACATCGAGATTCGGATATCCATCTTGCCATTGATTACTTCCATCTTCTTTCCTACGTTGAATGGCATCTTTTAAAATATTCCAAATTGCATCTGCATCTTGGACGGAAGCTTTTCTAAAAACTGTACTCATATCCATAATATTTGACATACTTTAAAGATAAGTATTTCATTTTATTAATACATCTGGATAGTGAATACTAAATACATCTATATAGTGAATACTATATACTACTGTTTACCTTTCTGCCCATAAGCCTATATTTTTCCCTTTAGCATATGCTTCGGAACTTGCGAATATTTCTCTGTATTTAATATTTGGAGGCACAGTCATCATTCGCGCATAACCTTTTACTACTAAGACATTATTTATAAATTGTCCGTCAACCAGATAAGCATAGGCTAAGGTTCTTCCATAAATATCTAAAGAGTCTATATCAAATTCTAATTGAACATATTGTTTTAAAATCAGATCTGTTAGAAAGTCCTTCGCCTCTACTCCATAATATTCCTTTTTTAGATTAAAAGCATTGACAGACTCTGGAGCATCTACGCCTATTAACCTAATTTTAATATCTGTACGATCTCTTTTTTGCACCCAAAAAGTATCTCCATCAGAAACTTTAGTGACAAAATAATATTCTTCTTCCGTCGGTTTTTCAACCAATTCATAATCCAAATAAGGAGTACATGAAAGCGCTTGGATAAGAACTATGCTAAATATTATTAAGTACAATATAGATAGGTTATTTTTCATGTCTACATGGTTTTTATAAATAATGGAGTGGAAATACTATGTATACTATAAGTAAGCCTTCCTAATGGAAAGGTATAGGATTCGCTCCTTCCAAAAAATAATTCTTCAAGGAAATGCGCACAATTTCATACTTTTGCAAAATGTCCTGAATTTTTAAGCGACTAAAATAAGTGGACAATAGAATTTAAATTAATAATGGAAGAACAATTAAGAATATTTGATTTAGCGAGAAGGCAGGTTGAGCTATTTCCGAAATTGAATATTTTTTCAGAGAAAAAGAACGGTCAATGGTGCCCTATGTCTACTCCGGAGTTTTTAAGTCGGGTAGATGAAATATCTAAAGGCTTAATTGCTTTAGGCGTAAAAGCTCAGGATAAAGTAGGACTGATTGCTGAAAGTAGTATAGAGTGGCATATTGTCGATTTTGCTATACAGCAAATTGGCGCCGTTGTAGTAGCCATGTATCCAAATATATCGGATGGTGAATATCAATTTATATTTAACCATGCAGAGTTAAACATTTGTTTTGTAAGCAGTAAAGTATTGTATAATAAGATTAATAACCTTAGATCCAATATATTTACTTTACAATATATCTTTACGATGCAAGAGGCGGAAGACATGCGCCATTGGTCTGAAGTTAAAGAACTCGGTAGAACCATTTCCGACCAGGAACTGTGCAGACGCAGAGATCAGGTTCGGCCTACCGATTTAGCCAGCTTAATATATACCTCAGGAACTACAGGAACACCCAAAGGTGTGATGTTATCTCATCGAAATATAATCGCCAATGTCGAAGCTGCCAGAGAGTTCACACCCTGCCAGGCCTATGATCAGAGTCTAACCTTCCTTCCTCCATGCCATGCCTATGAAAGAATGGTCATCTATACCTATATGTATATAGGTATAACGATTCATATTGCGGAATCATTTGATAAAATAGGTCTTAACCTGAATGAAATTAAACCGGGTATTATGACCGCAGTACCCCGTATATTGGAGAAAGTTTACGAAAAAATTATTCAAAAAGGGAATGAATTAACTGGCATAAAACGGAAGATCTTCGACTGGGCTGTCGCTGTGGGAGAAGAGTATGACCCTAATCCAGATAACAGGACATTGGCCTATAACCTAAAATTAAAGCTTGCTAGAAAGCTCGTTTTAGATAAGTGGTATGCGGCATTAGGAGGTAGTTTAAAAACTGTCGCTACGGGTTCCGCTTCCTTGCCTAATAAATTAGCTCGCGTTCTTTTAGCCGCAGGAATTCCGATCTACGAAGGATATGGACTGACGGAGGCTTCACCACTAATTTCCGTTAATACCTATATCAAGGGTACCCGAATTGGGACTGTAGGCCCTGCAGTAAAATATGTAGAGATCAAACTTGCTGAAGATGGAGAGATCTTAGTGAAAGGTCCGAATGTGATGATGGGTTATTACAAAAATCAAGAGGAAACCGATAAAACTATTATTGACGGATGGTTATATACAGGAGATATCGGCACCTGGGTCGATGATGTATTCCTTAAAATTATCGACCGTAAAAAAGAGATGTTTAAGATTTCTGGAGGTAAATACGTCACTCCGCAACCTATAGAAAAGAAACTGCTAGAGTCTAAATTTATTGAGCAGGCTATGGTTATCGGCGACGGCATGAAGTTCGCTTCCGCCTTTATCGTCCCAAACTATGCGCAACTTTTAGACTGGAGCAAATCTGAAGCTCCTGCCCTAGCGCAGCTATCCAAAGAAGAGTTTTTAAAAGATACAGCAGTTATAAAAAAAATAAATCAGGAAGTACGGCGTACAAATCAGTATTTCGGTAACTGGGAACAGATTAAAAAGCCGGCTATCTTAACCCATGAATTTAGTATTGAGGAAGGGGAATTAACACCAACCTTAAAGATGAAACGGAAAGTCATCTTAGCTAAATATAAAGATGAATTTAACCGGATCTATTTAAATTAAAGGATTCCATAGAAAATTTCTATTCAAAGTTTCATAGAAAAATTTCAGTAGAAGATTTCTATCCAAGGTTTCATAGAAAATTTAAAGCAATAGCGATAGACCTCTGTTTATCGCTATTGTTATAAGTTATAAGTTATAAGTAGGTTTAGCTTGAAATACTTTTTTTAAGTACAGCAACCATTTTCTCCTGCTCTTCAAAATTCAGATGCCCAAAACCCAAACGCATAGCTGTGACCTGCTGGGTCTGGTATAATAAACTTTGAGGGATAAAAAGTCCATGTCCTGCACAGGTCTTACTCATACGTAATAAATTAATGCTTTTATCCCATTTAGTCCAGAAAGCTAATCCTCCTGAAGGAAGGTTAAACTCCATCTTATCCGGCAGCTGATCCTTAAATAGTTCAGCCAAATTATCTCTCCGAGCTTTATAAATTTTAATATTTTTCTTTGCAAACCTATGAATTTCCCCCTCATCGATAAGCTCTCCCAAAACATATTCCATAAACACATCCGCCTGACGATCCATAATACGCTGCAACTTATTCAGTTCCTGAATTAGATTTTCAGGAGCAATAACAAAACCTCGGCGGAACCCGGGAGCGAGAGACTTTCCAAAAGCGCCAATATAAACAACCATGCCCGAAGCATCTGCAGATGCTAAAGGAAGTATTTTGGTATTTGAAAAGTGAAAATCGTAGTCGTAATCATCCTCAAGAATAATAAAGCCATATTGCTCTGCTAGGTTTAACAATTGGATTCTACGCTCAGCACTTAAAGACACCGTAGTCGGATAGTGATGATGTGGTGTCAGATAGAGCAACCTAATCTTCTTCTGTTCACAGAGTTCTCGTACCCGATCCACATCAATTCCATCTTCATCCATATGGACGGAAGAAATCTGTGCTCCAGCCTTTTGGAATATCATATTGGAGATATAATAACTTAAATCACCGACAATAACATGATCCCCAGGAGCAATTAGCACCTGAGAGACCAAATAGATACTCATCTCCACAGAGCGTGTTACGAGGATATTATCTTTAGATACATGTAAGCCACGTGTTAAGTTCAGATAATTGGAAAGCTGAGTTTTAAAAAAAGTATTCCCTTCTTGATTTAAAATATTTAATCTACTTGTCTTACTATTTCTCTTTAAACCAGCAGAATACCATTTCGAGAGCTGATCATTTTGTGAAAGCCGAATATCGGGTAGGCCATCGTTCGCTAAAAGATTTAAATTCGATACCTCTTCCACAGAATCCAATAAAGTAGAAGCCTGAAATTCATAACCGGTACCTGAAGGGTAATGTGCCGGATTTTGAAATTCGGAACGACTAATCTTTTGGGACTTAATTGCAGGGCTACTAATAACAAAAGTCCCCTGATTCGGACGCACCTCTACCCAACCCTGAGCATCCAATTCATTAAAAGCAGCAACCACGGTATTCCTATGGACATCAAGTAGTTCCGAAAGCTGCCTGGAACCCGGAAGTTTAGCTGCTGGCTGAATAAAGCCACGTTGTATGGCATTGATTAACTGACTCGCAATCTGAAGATATACCGCTGTAATTGAATCTCTATCAATCTGAATAAAACTGCTATAATGAGCAAAAACCGGACTAGACATTATATAAAAAGTGGATGTGTTTAATGTGCAGCAAGGTACTAAATTTGTCCAAAATAAAACATATGGAAATAGCACATTTATTTCAACAGATTGTTGGCAACCCAGAAATTCATGCCCGATTTTTAAACTCCTTATCCTTTATGGAAAATGCAGGGGCACGTAAAATATCAGCTTGTGAGCATCCTACAATGGTCGGAATTATCCAATTGAAACATGCTGCTGAGGAACATAGACATGCTTATTATTTAAAAAAACAAATTCTAAAACTTAAGGTGGACCTATGTCCAACCTATGAGTTTCCATATTTGCTCGGAGGGGTAGCTACTAAAAACTACGTGCAACGGCTTGATATTCAAACCTCCCGTTTTATCAA
>DAIQRP010000119.1:7057-8988 GCA_036786125.1 Sphingobacterium sp. | reverse complement strand
TTAAATACACCCGAGTGGAAAGACTTAAAAGTCTCCACTGCATGGATTGCTGCCACAGGTTTAGGAGAGACGGCCTTACATGTGACCTACCATAAATCGATCCAACTATCCGATCATTGCTTTGAAACCTTTATCGATAGGCAGCAGTATCGCGCATTAATAGACTATACTCTTAATGCCTTAGACCTGGATGAGCAGCAAAGGCCTATATTAATTCAAACGACTGCCCAGTATGGGAATTCCGATGCTTTTTATGAAGCCAAAGGCTCATATAGCATGTTTCATTCCTGTAATACTTGGACGAATAATGCTTTAAAGGCCGCACAGATGCCAGCAGGGATTTGGGCGAGCTTTGATAAAGGCATATTATCACATTATAAGAATCAATAAAAAAAAGCATAAAAAAAGGTGAAAGTTAACTTTCACCTTTTTTTATGCTTAAAGAAATTATTATTTAACTTCTTCGTATTCTACATCTGTAACATCGTCACCACCTTGGTTACCGTTGTTTGCTTGAGAAGCGTCAGCTTGAGGGTTAGAACCATCTTGAGAAGCTTTGTACATATCTTCAGAAGCGGCATTCCAAGCTTCAGTTAACTCTGTTGAAGCTGTTTCAATAGCCGCAAAATCTTTGGCTTCGAAAGCTGCTTTTAATTTTGTTAAACCTGCTTCAATAGGTGCTTTTTTATCTGCAGAGATTTTATCACCGTATTCTTTTAATTGTTTCTCTGTAGAGAAGATTAACGCATCTGCTGCATTTACAGCATCAGCTTCTTCTTTTAATTTTTTATCTGCATCCGCATTCGCTTCTGCTTCTTGTTTCATTTTTTGGATTTCTTCATCTGATAAACCTGAAGAAGCTTCAATACGAATATTTTGCTCTTTACCAGTTGCTTTATCTTTAGCAGAAACTTTAATGATACCATTTGCATCGATATCGAAAGTCACCTCGATTTGAGGAATACCACGTGGAGCAGCAGGAATATCATTTAAGTGGAAACGACCGATGGTACGGTTTTGAGCTGCCATTGGACGCTCACCTTGTAAACAATGGATTTCTACTGAAGGTTGGTTATCTGATGCTGTAGAGAAAGTCTCAGATTTTCTCGTAGGAATAGTTGTATTCGCTTCGATTAATTTAGTCATTACACCACCCATAGTTTCAATACCTAAAGATAATGGAGTAACATCTAATAATAAGACATCTTTTACTTCACCCGTTAATACACCACCTTGAATAGCTGCTCCTAAAGCAACAACCTCATCAGGGTTAACCCCTTTAGAAGGCTCTTTTCCGAAGAACGCTTTAACTGCATCTACAACAGCAGGAATACGTGTAGAACCACCTACTAAGATAATCTCATCGATATCTGCTGTAGAGTAACCTGCGTTTTTCAATGCTGAACGACAAGGATCAATAGTACGTTTAATTAAATCTGCAGCTAATGATTCAAATTTAGCACGAGATAAAGTACGCACTAAGTGTTTTGGACCTGTTGCATCAGCAGTAATATATGGTAAGTTGATTTCTGTTGAAGTAGTGCTTGATAATTCAATTTTAGCTTTTTCTGACGCTTCTTTTAAACGTTGTAAAGCCATTGCATCTTTCTTCAAATCGAAACCATTGTTTTCGTTTTTGAATTCATCATTTAACCAGTTGATGATTACATTATCAAAGTCATCACCACCTAAGTGTGTATCACCATCAGTAGATTTTACTTCAAATACACCATCACCTAATTCTAATACAGAAACGTCATGCGTACCACCACCACAGTCAAAAACAACAATTTTCATGTCTTTGTCTGCTTTATCTAAACCGTAAGCTAAAGCTGCAGCTGTAGGCTCATTGATAATACGTTTTACCGTTAAACCTGCAATTTCACCAGCTTCTTTAGTAGCTTGACGTTGTGCATCGTTAAAATATGCAG
>DAIQRP010000119.1:6303-7047 GCA_036786125.1 Sphingobacterium sp. | reverse complement strand
AAGAAATCTTCTGCAGTTTTCTTCATTTTTTGAAGAATCATAGCTGAAATCTCTTGTGGCGTATATTTACGGTCATCGATTTCAACACGTGGAGTGTTGTTGTCACCTTTTACTACATTATAAGGAACATGTTCAATTTCATTCGCAGATTCAGTATAAGAAGTACCCATAAAACGTTTGATAGAATAAACCGTTTTATGTGGGTTAGTAATAGCCTGACGTTTTGCTGGATCTCCTACTTTACGCTCACCATTATCTACAAATGCAACAATAGATGGAGTAGTACGTTTACCTTCATTGTTAGCAATTACTACCGGCTCGTTACCTTCCATTACTGCAACACATGAGTTGGTAGTTCCTAAGTCGATTCCAATAATTTTTGACATATCTTTATATATTTTAATTTTTTACTTTTTACTTAATAAATGTATTAGGCTATACACAAGCCTTGTGCCAACTCTGAAATGTCGCCTTTTCAATGCCATTTATGAATATATCGGCCTGAATAAATGACAACATGTCATTTTTATGTCTGGGCAAGCTGTCTATTTTTCTAAACCGTCCTATTAATGTCAGATATTTCTATACTTGATTAGCATATCCCAATAAATTAATAACTTGGCGCCGTAAAAATTGTTTGCCATGAAGTTTGAAAATTATTTAGCTCATTTTGAAGCAATACTCGCTAATCCTCAGGAATATACAGAATATCAGGATCCTGAATATTTAAATTATGCCAAATTA
>DAIQRP010000119.1:2342-6293 GCA_036786125.1 Sphingobacterium sp. | reverse complement strand
AATCGTTGGTTAAAGAAATTTGAGCCTTCTGCAGCAATGAAAGCGCAGATTGCAGCCATTAATTCCGCTCAAGTTTGGACTGTCATTACAGAACCTTGGTGTGGAGATGCCGGACATTCTGTGCCGATGTTATACCGTATTGCTCAAGAAAATCCACATATAGATTTTCAAATTCACTTACGCGATGCGGAACCTTTTTTAATAGATTCATATCTGACTAATGGAGGCAAGGCTATTCCTAAGCTTATCATACGGAATGAAGCCGGAGAAGACCTCGCTGTTTGGGGACCACGACCTCAGGGGGCAACAACTATTTTCCAAGAACTCAAAGCTCAAGATCAACCTTTCGAGCAGATTAAAGAAGAAATTCAGAAATGGTATAACCAGGATAAGGGAAAAGAAATTCAGGAGGAATTAATCGATTTATTAAAATAAGCATGGATATCGAGCAATTGAGATTATACTGCTTATCCTTTGCGGAGGTCAGTGAAGAGATGCCATTTGGGCCACAGACTTTAGTCTTTAAGACTTCAGGGAAAATATTCCTTTTAGTGGGATTGGATCAAATAGAGCATCTTTCTTTTAATGTAAAATGTGATCCCGAACGAGCTATAGAATTGAGGTCCACTTTTCCACAGTCCGCATTTCCAGGTTATCATATGAATAAAAAGCATTGGAATACCCTCTTTGCTCATCGAGAAATATCGGATGCTGTTCTCTATGAATTAATAGATCACAGTTATCATCTTGTCGCTAAAAAAACAAAAAAACCTTCCTAATTAGGAAGGTTTTTGTTTTTATGGAAATTACATTTTTAAACCAATTTCTCTCAATCGTTCATCTAAATACTGTCCTGCAGTATAATCCGGATATGCTTTCGGATATGCTTCAGAAATACATGAATCTAAACAAGCTAAGCTCATATCTGATTTAGGGTGTAAGAAAAACGGAATAGAAAATCTGGAGTTTTTCATTAATTCACGAGGAGGGTTCACCACACGGTGCGTCGTTGATTTTAACTTGTTATTGGTTAAACGTTGTAACATATCCCCTACGTTGATGACAATATCATCGCCTTTAGCTTTGATTGGGAACCATTCTCCATCTTTTGTCATTACTTCTAAGCCATCTGCAGAAGCTCCAATTAATAAGGTGATTAAGTTGATATCTTCATGAGCACCTGCACGTACCGCATCAGGAGCTAAGGCATCAGGATCTTCAATTGGAAAATAGTGGATAGCGCGTAAGATGGAGTTTCCATTGATTACTTTAGCCTCAAAATAATCCTCTTCTAATTCTAAATAGCTTGCAATAGCTTTTAGTAATTCGCGGCCTGTATTCTCTAATTTTTTATAAACCTCTGCTGTAATTTCATTAAATCGAGGTAATTCTGTTACAATAGGGTTATCTGGGAAATCCGCTTGACTATAGGTCTCTCCAACAATAGTCTGTCCACGTTGCCAGAATTCTTTTAAATCGGGAATCTTTGCATCCTTAGCCTTCTCTCTACCCTTGGTCGTATAACCTCTCTGACCAGCTAATTCAGGAAATTCATATTTGGATTTCGTCTCTGAAGGCAGGTTAAAGAATGCTGGTACTACTTGATATAGCTCTTCAATAAGAGCAGAATCTAAACCATGATTGGCAATTGTAACAAAGCCAGTTTCATTAAATGCTTTACCAATATCCTGTGTGAATTGTTTACGTTGCTCCTCATTACCCTCTGTATAGTTAAGCAAGTCTAATCTTGGAATATTTACTAATGCCATAGTTTTTTGTTTGTTTTTGCAAAGTTAATTGAATAAATCTCAGATTTCGCGCCTTTGTGTTAATAAATATCTAAATGATTTGCGTAAATTGCTAATACATAGCTGTTAAAAGTTTTCCACATTTTTTAAACAGGCGTAAAAAAGGAGTTTTTTATTTCATTTTTATTTTTTTTAAAGACGTTAAATGATTTAAAACAGACAAATATTTATCATCAGATGTTTGTTTATCTCAATGAAATAAATTAGATTTGTTATGCTTGCATAGTATTGCAAGATGTAATTTGAAAAACATGAGTCAGGGAAATACAATAGATTATTTTTTGAAAACAGGATGGCAGACCGTTGCTAATAAGTATAATGTGATTGCATCACAGCATGGCTTTACTCAAGCTGCCGGATATATTTTAATTAATATTCATAAGGAGGGCACTCCAGTGTCACAGATCGCGAATCTAACCGGAGTAAAAACCACGAGTTTATCTCGTGTATTGGCCAATTTGGAATCTATGGGTTTTATCTACAGAGAGGTATCCGATACGGATAAGCGTTCTGTCAAAGTCTATTTAACTGATTTAGGAAAAGAGAAACGTCGTGTGGCGAAAGATGTCGTGCGGAGTTTTAATGAATATTTAGAGCAACATATCCCAAGTAAGGATAGAGAACATTTGATTAAAACGCTAACTAAAATCAATGAGTTAGCAGCAGAATATAATCCAATTACTAATAATCAATATCAGGAAGGCTAATGAATTACTGATATTATAAACTTTTATGAGATGAACAGAAGTATTAGAAAAGTAGCAGTTTTGGGATCTGGAGTGATGGGATCTAGGATTGCATGTCATTTTGCTAATATCGGAGTCGATGTACTTCTATTGGATATGGTACCTAAAGAGGTATTAGCCGTAGAAGAAGCAAAGGGGCAGACTTTATCGCATCCCGCAGTTCGAAACCGTATTGTCAATCAATCCTTAGATACCGCAGTTCGGTCGAACCCTTCACCAATTTATAGTAAATCTTATATTTCCAGAATAAAAACGGGAAATTTTGATGATAACCTTTCAGAAATTGCAGGGGTAGATTGGATTATTGAAGTTGTAGTAGAACGTTTAGATATTAAAAAATCTATTTTCGAACGGGTAGAATCTTTCCGTAAACCCGGAACATTAATTACCTCCAATACTTCTGGAATTCCAATTCATTTAATGTTAGAAGGAAGGTCAGATGATTTCGCAGCTCATTTCTGTGGGACGCATTTTTTTAACCCTCCTCGTTATTTACCCCTATTAGAAATTATCCCTACCGCTAAAACTCAAAAAGAAGTTGTTGATTTTCTATTGGATTTTGGGGACAAATTTTTAGGAAAGACGGTCGTCTTATGTAAAGATACTCCCGCATTTATCGGTAATAGAATTGGGGTCTATTCCATGTTAGCTTTAACACATTTAATTGAACCCTTAGGGCTGACGGTAGAGGAGGTAGATAAGTATACGGGTCCTGCTATGGGGCATCCTAAATCGGCAACCTTCCGTACAGCTGATGTTGTCGGCTTAGATACCTTGGTTAATGTCGCTAATGGACTCGCTCAAAATGCACCTGAGGATGAGGCTAAAGGGGTATTTACGCTTCCGGATTTTATTGCTAAAATGGTCGATAATAAATGGTTGGGCGAAAAGACAAAACAGGGCTTTTATAAGAAAGTTAAGGATAGCAAAGGCAATTCCGAAATTCTTTCTTTAGACCTGAAGACCTTTGAATTTGGAAGTCAAGCAAAGGTGAAGTCAGCTACCTTGGAGGCGACGAAGCCTGTGGAAGATATTCGTAAGCGCATGAAAGTATATGAGCAAGGTACGGATAAGGCTGGCGAATTATTTCGTGCCATGCATTACCCCCTTTTTGAATATGTTTCCAATCGTGTACCTGAAATTACGGATGATTTCTTCCGTATAGATGATGCTATGCGTGCGGGTTTCGGCTGGGAGATCGGCCCTTTTGAAGTGTGGGATGCCTTAGGTGTACAAGAAACTTTAGCAAAAATTGAAGCGGAGCCTAAGCGCCTTCCAGGGCAGTCGGGAAAAGTCGCTGCTTGGGTGCATGAGATGTTAGCCGCAGGATGTGATGCTTTCTATAAAATTATCGATGGACAGAGACATTATTACGATATCTCTTCCAAAAGCTATCA
>DAIQRP010000119.1:397-2332 GCA_036786125.1 Sphingobacterium sp. | reverse complement strand
TCCCGGTACAGAAGATCTTATTGTGCTCGATCATATTCGCGAGCGTAAGACGATCTGGAAAAATTCCGGAGTTACCATCACCGATTTAGGAGATGGCGTATTAAACTGTGAGTTTCATACCAAGATGAATACCATTGGAGGAGATGTTATTCAAGGAGTGAATAAGGCCATAGACTTAGCTGAGAAAGATTATCGCGCTTTAGTTATTGCGAATGATGGAAAGAATTTCTCTGCAGGAGCTAATATCGGGATGATTTTTATGATGGCAGTAGAGCAGGATTATGACGAGTTGAATATGGCCGTTAAAATGTTCCAAAATACATCCATGCGTATTCGATATTCATCGATTCCTGTAGTAGTAGCACCTTTTAATCTAACTTTAGGTGGAGGCTGTGAATTTTCTATGCATGCAGATTGGGTACAGTTACATGCGGAAACATATATGGGTCTAGTGGAATTTGGCGTTGGCGTTATTCCTGGGGGAGGGGGTTCTAAGGAATTTGCCCTACGTGCTTCCGATGAATATAAAGCCGATCAGATTGTGCAGAATACATTAAAAGATAGATTTCTAACTATAGGGCAGGCTAAAGTATCTACTTCAGCTGTAGAAGCCCTGGAGCTGGGTTATCTTCAAGAAGGGAAATATGGTATTACAATGAATCGCGCGCGCCTAATTGCCGATGCCAAAGCGAAGGCTTTAGCTTTAGCCGATGCGGGTTATATACAGCCGGCTGCGCGAAAAGATATTCGGGTATTGGGAAATCAAGGATTGGGAATTGTCTATGCTGGTGCAAATTCTATGCGCGCTGGACACTATATTTCTGAACATGATCAGAAGATCTCCGAGAAGCTCGGATGGGTGATGTGTGGTGGAAACCTCTCCTCCCCAACCGAAGTGTCAGAACAGTATCTATTGGATTTAGAACGCGAAGCCTTTTTGCAATTAGCCGCAGAGCGTAAAACATTAGAACGTATCCAGTTTATGCTGACCAAAGGAAAAGCATTGCGTAATTAGTAGGACTGGAAATATCATTTATTATAAACCATAACAAGCTTATCCTTCCAAACAGAGGAGCTTGTCATTATAAAGAGAATTTATGGAAGCATATATTATAGCTGGATACCGTACTGCAGTTGGAAAAGCGCCTCGCGGAGGATTTCGTTTTATGCGCGCTGATGATTTAGCATCGGAAGTTATTAAACATCTAGTCGCTTCAGTACCAAATTTAGATGTAGAGCAGATTGATGATGTCATTGTTGGAAATGCGACTCCCGAAGCCGAACAAGGGCTTAATATCGGAAGAATCATTTCATTAATGGGACTCAATACTGTCAAAGTACCTGGAGTAACGGTCAATAGATACTGTGCCTCAGGTTTAGATACAATTGCTACTGCCGTAGCCAAAATTAAAGCTGGAATGGCCGATTGTATTATTGCCGGAGGAGTGGAAGTGATGTCAGGAATGCCTTTTGGAGGTTGGAAACTTGTACCTAACCCGGAGGTCGCTAAAAATAATCCCGATTATTATTGGGGAATGGGGCTGACTGCTGAAGCGGTAGCTAAGGAATATCAGATCTCCCGTGAAGATCAAGATGCCTTTGCATTGGAATCGCATCAAAAGGCTGTTGAAGCGATTAAAAATGGACATCTTAAGGATGGTATAGTGCCTATCACGGTAAAGGAAAATTACCTGAAAGATGGGAAGAAAATAGAAACGCGGGAATATATCGTCGATACAGATGAAGGTCCGCGTGCGGATTCTAATCTAGAAGCTTTATCTAAGCTCAAGCCCGTCTTTGCTGCAGATGGAGTAATTACCGCAGGGAACTCTTCTCAGACCTCCGATGGAGCAGCTTTTGTCCTTGTCGTTTCGGAGAAGAAATTAAAGGAACTCAATGTGAAACCCATTGCGCGATTAGTCAGCTATGCTGTAG
>DAIQRP010000119.1:0-240 GCA_036786125.1 Sphingobacterium sp. | reverse complement strand
TGCTGTAGCAGGAGTTCCTCCTCGAATTATGGGTATAGGCCCCATTGAAGCTATTCCAAAAGCTTTGGATATGGCAGGCCTAACTTTAGATGATATCGATTTAATTGAATTGAATGAAGCTTTTGCTTCTCAATCCTTAGCTATTATCAGAGCCTTAAATTTGGACACCAAAAAGCTGAATGTAAATGGTGGAGCCATTGCTTTAGGTCATCCTTTAGGACGTACAGGAGCCAAATTAAC
>DAIQRP010000118.1:8418-9005 GCA_036786125.1 Sphingobacterium sp. | reverse complement strand
GTAGATGAAGGTATTAGTGATTATGTCGTATTAAAGCAGCATATAATTCAGGTGAAGACAACTAATAGCCAGCCATCGGCTTTATTTCAAACTGACTTGCAGGGACAGAAATCGCAGTTATGGGCAGATTTCAATAAATCCTGGCTCGCTTCAAAAGCGGTAGCTCCTATAGAAAAATTTACGTTAAAAAATGATATTGGCCTCGATATTGAATACTGGTTAATCAAGCCTTCGGATTTTGACCCTTCGAAAAAATATCCCCTGCTCGTAGAAATTCATGGTGGCCCTGCCAGTATGTTTGGCCCTTCAGACGGGAGCATGTGGTTGGAATATCAATATTTTGCTGCCCAAGGTTATCTGGTTTTATATAGTAATCCAAGAGGCTCTGCTGGATATGGACATGAATTCCTAAAGGCGAATTATCAGGACTGGGGGAAAGGGCCTGCCTCGGATGTACTTGCTGGACTCGATGAAATCAGTAAAAATAACTTTGTAGACACTTCGAATTTATTTGTTACAGGAGGATCTTATGGGGGCTATCTAACCTCTTGGATTGTCAGCACAGACCAGCGTTTTAAAGCCGCTTC
>DAIQRP010000118.1:6152-8408 GCA_036786125.1 Sphingobacterium sp. | reverse complement strand
TGATCTTACCACTTTCTTTGGAGAGGGAAATGTATGGCCTATGGTGAAGCGATATTTTGGAGGTTTCCCTTGGGAGCCTGGTATTGCCGAGCAGTTACAAGCGGCTTCTGTATTGGATATTGCGCATCAAATTCAAACGCCTTTATTGATTTTTCATGGAGAGCAGGATTTGCGAACTGGAATTGCTCAATCTGAACGCTTATATAAAACATTAAAGGTCTTAAACCGTCCAGTAGAATATGTACGACATCCTAATGCTAATCATGAAATTACTCGATCTGGAGATAATAGACAACGAATAGACCAGCTATTACGTACCTATGAGTTTTTTGAACGTTTTCGAAAACCTACAGAATAAATACTGAAATAAAAAAGACCCTGGATAAGTTCAGGGTTTTTTTATGCAAACAATTTTCTAGGTATTGAGGTTTTAACAGTATGAAAGACAATAGAATAAGATTTAGATTTAAGAAGTGTTTAGGCTTAATTGCTCTTTTGTTATCGAGTTCAGCTTTTGCACAGCAGCATTCTACCAAAGAGTATGGCGAGCAGCTTCAACTTCCTGCTCCCTTGGAAACGAAACCTACTAATAAATTTGCCAAAGTAATCGGCTGGCCAGAAGGAAAAAAGCCTACGGCACCGGAAGGCTTTGAAGTTCGAAAATTTGCTGCTGATTTAAATAGTCCCCGATGGATCTATCAAGCTCCAAATGGCGATATATTTGTGGCAGAAGCGCGAACAGGAAAACCCGGTAAAGGAGCTGCAGACGACCCCTATAATAAGATTTTAATTTTTAAAGATACCAATGCTGATGGCGTAGCCGATTCTAAATCAGTATATCTTTCAGGACTTAATCAGCCTTTAGGGATGTTGATTTTAGATAACTTTTTTTATGTCGCTAATACGGATGGATTATACCGATATCCTTACGACCCTAATGCGAAAGAATTAAAAGGAAAAGGAGAAAAGATCGTAGACCCCCCTGCTGGAGGTTATAATACCCATTGGACCCGAACTATTATTGCTGACCCCAATGGAAAGAAAATATATATTTCTGTAGGTTCAGGATCGAATGTCGGAGAGAATGGGATGGAGCATGAGCATCGCCGCGCCGCAATCCTACAGATTAATCCCGATGGCTCCGGAGAGCAGATATATGCTTCCGGAATACGTAATCCCGTAGGGATGGATTGGGATATCAGTACAGGAAAGTTATGGACGGCCGTTAATGAACGGGATGAACTCGGAGACCAGCTAGTTGCGGATTATATTACCTCAGTGCAGGCAGGTAAGTTTTATGGCTGGCCGTATACCTATTGGGGTAATCATATAGATCCCCGATGGAAAGATAAAAAACGACCTGAGGTCTCCACACAAACTGTGGTGCCCGATTATGCATTAGGAGCTCATACGGCCTCCCTTGGACTAGCTTTTAATCGTTCCGGAAACTTTCCTAATGGAGCTTATATCGGTCAACATGGTTCTTGGAATCGCTCGGAATTCGTAGGTTACAAAGTTATTTACGTTCCTTTTAAAGATGGTAAACCTTCGGGGCAGCCTCAAGATTTTCTACATGGTTTTATAGCCGATGCTTCGAAATCTGAAGTCTACGGACGTCCCGTTGCTGTATATTTCACGAAGCAGGGCTATCTGCTGGTTAGTGATGATGCAGGAAATGCGATTTGGACAGTGATGCCTAAGCGATAAAAAAATATCAGTTTTCCCTAAAAAGCCTTTAATTAAAATTAAAGGCTTTTTTTCTGTGATGCTCATTTTTTGAGAAAATAGTTAATTCTGGAAATTTCTCCCGTTTCTATATTCCATAAATATTCCAAGCGATCGCTATCCCCTTCAGCAGCAATCTCCCAGGTATCTGCCTGATGAGTCTTTCTACTGCTAAGCTGGTACCCAATAAGCATTTTGAGTCCTAAGTCCGGATCGGAATAGCTATCCATGCCGTAAACGATATTGGAGATCTGTACTGCTAAAGCTTGGTTTATATCTTCAATATCTAAAAAATAAGTATATGCAAATTCCAATTTGTACGGAGAGATTTGCGTTATGGTTTCTGCTAATTTCCATGTATGTACATCTGCTTTTTTAAAGTCATTATGCCGTTTTAGGAGCTCTGTTCGTAACTGTAAAAACTGCTCCTTATGACTCTGGTGGAATTGCTTTAAATCCTTTAATATCCATTCTCTACAATCTTCAATGGAAAGGGAATCTTTCGCTATGGTATCATATCTGTCCCAAATT
>DAIQRP010000118.1:1047-6142 GCA_036786125.1 Sphingobacterium sp. | reverse complement strand
AACGCATCCAATGGGTAGCTAAACTGCTGCTGCTTAGGGAATATAATATGCGTATAAGCGGGGTCGTTTAGCTTGCTGTATGAAACTTCGGAGTAGCTGCTTTGTGCTGTGTTGAAATTAAAGACTAAGGTATACAGGCGATTAGCGGCATATATCCGATACACGGAATCCGTCAGCTGCTCGGCATATAACTTCGAACCAAAGCTGCTCATCGTAAGCATTCTTTCAAAGTATCCATCCGTTTTAAAATCTAAGATAGTGGGGTTAAAGACATTGCTGATGCCTGAGGCCAATTGTTCGGCACTCAGGTTTCTAATATTAAAAAATATAGAGGCTCGCGGGTCAAAAATAAAATCATAGAGCTCATCCTCCGGAGTTATCGCTATATACTGTAGATTTTTTAAGGCTGCAGGAGGAGCAATAAGCTGCTTGATATCCTGAGTCCTTAGCCTTTGGTAGGTATCTTGATGATCCTGATAGAATTGATTTATCTTTTTATAATAGGCGATTTGGCTGATTTCATTCATCCGCTGTTCAAAAGGTAGATCATATTGGCTTTGGTAATAAAATAACTCTTTAGCATCTTCCGACAGGTCGGATAAGTATATAGTTAGTTGATCCTGAAGTGCAAACTTCTCTCTTGAAAAGGATTGTGCCTGCACTGGGAAATTTATAACATGGAGAAGGATGACAAAAAAAAGCGTATAATTCATGGAAATAGTCTAAAAGAAATCTATTAAAATTAATAAAATTTAAATAAATATAAATTTTTCCAAAAAATAGCCTGCTGATTTAATTTTCTTTGGCAAAGATATTGTATGCCATAGCGCAAACTATCTATTCTATGGGAAAATATCTAAGAAATTTTATTATCATCTGTTTAGGAACTCTTTTTATGAGCTCATGTGTTGTCTACGATCATCATCATCATGGAAAACCGCATAAAAAGGAGCGGGGATATCAAAAGCAAAAACACAAACATGGCCATGGCCATCATAAGGGGAAACATAAAGGTCACCATAAGCGATAAGCTGCTCAAAAACGAAAAAGAGGAATCTTTCGATTCCCCTTTTTCTACCTATATTAACTAAACTGAAATTAAGTTCTTTAACGTGCTTTGACAAAGGTCCATCTTTCGGAGAAGAACGTTTTATCTACGCCATTTTGGACCATAATATATTTTACTTCCAGAACTTTGGAGCCATCGCTTTGGATGGTAAATGTATTCAGACCCGATGGATCTAGTCGAGCTGCTCTTCCATTGGCATTATTCCCTTGTCCAAAATGATTGGTCACTGCAACCACCTTATTATTTTCATCAAAATGAAATACTGGAGAGAAATTTCCATAATAGGAATCTGCATTATTATTTTTAATGGGATGTCCGGCAGCGCCATTTAAATAAGTATTGGAATACATGGCTACGGAATTCCCACGTACTGTCACTAAATTGGCATCTAAAGGATAGTATCCACTAATACTGCTGACATCAATATCTACCAAAGGGGCCGTTGCGGTAACGGTATAATTTCCATCAAATAAAGACTTGACAGGAACAGAAAATATAACGGCTCCTGAATTGGCACTAATCACAGCATGGGAAGTGCTGGTAATCGCGATAGCTAAGGCATTACTCTTATTGTTATCGAATTTATTGGTATGCAATTTAACCTGAAATTTCCCCACTTTCTCTCCCTTTTTTATAGTTACTGTGCTTGGGAATTCATATAACCCTTCTGGGAGTAACTCATATTTGTTGCTTTTTACAGCATTGTGTTTCGCCAGCGTTTCTGGAGATATCGCTAATTGTACCTGAATGTCTTTCGGAGCAAGGTCCTCAGGTCCTGCATAGTTTACTGCTGCAGTAAATTCTACCTCATCTTTAGGTTCGAAATTTCCAGCAACATAGACATTCACAGGATCTAAATATCCAGAAATAGGCGTCGTCACATGATAGAATTCAATAACATTATGACCATTTTTAGGGTCTAAAGCGTAAGGCTCATCTTTTAAACATGAACTATGAAATAAGATAATAGCCAGTGATATATATAATAATTTTATGTTCATTGGAGTATTTTTATAATTTATAAATTCCATTATTTAGCCCAAAAAATTAAATCTTTAAAGTGATCTACATCTTTGGTATTTTCAGCATTAAAACTATATTCTGAAGCTGGATATTTAATTATTGTAGGCAGCTTGTCCGGACGTGGAGATTGCGAAGTAAGCGAAGCAAAATCTGCATATCGACCTGCCCCGGCTATGGTTTTGGGATAGTTGGTCCTTCTGTAATCATTCCAAGCCTCTTCTCCAACAATTTGATTAAAAGCAATATATTTCTGTGTAATAATAGCTTCTAAGCGTTGCTCAAAACTTCCTGCTAATGCGAAATTAACGAGTGGAGAGCTGGCGTTTGCAGCTTTATAGCTTGCAAAGTCAGCATCTACATTTTTTGTCGCAGGAACCGTTCCATTGACATCTTTATACAAGTATCTAAAGGATGCTTTTATCCCATTCTCAAATGCAGTCTGCACATCTCCAGATAAAAAACCTCTTAAAATAGCTTCACTTTGAAGAAAGTAGGATTCTGCAGCGAGAAAGATGGGCTGTCCTTGGGTAGGGCCTTTGACGATACCAAGAGCATCGGATATGCTGGAAGCACTGGCTCTATTTCCAGTATACCAGGTGGGATATCCCGAACGAACCGGAGGGTTTCCACTCTCATTTCCCAATTGGTTTAATGGGGTAGGGCGCGCGATATTACCGAAATCATTAAAGATAACTGAGCCTCTCCAGGAATCATTGAGTTTATTACCATCGTAAAACCCATAGATATAAAACGTGGGTACACGCGAAGTATTTACCGCATTTCCACTGGTATTATATCCTAAAGCAGACCATGTCGGATTTGGACGGTCTTTTACATATCCGGGATTGACGATAGCATCATTCGTTAAAAAGCCTATTGTTAGATCTATTTTATCATATTCTGATTTAACAAATTCTTGTAAGCCTGCCACATTGCTCAAACGGATTAAAAGTCTTAATTTAATGGTATTGGCCAAGCGTTTCCAGCTATCTATATTTCCTTTAAAAAGTGGATCCGAATCTGCGGCTAATCGAATGCTTGCTGTAGGATTATCTGTGAATAGCGCAATAGCCTTGCTAAGTCGGGGAACTAAATCCTGATATATTTTTGCCGCATCCGTATATTTTGGGGCGTAATTTGCTTTTCCTTGTAATGCTTCCTCATATGGTATATCCCCATGTTGATCCACTATTTTTTGAAATTGATAGACCGAAAGAATTTCCGCTGCAGCTTTGAAATGCGCTAAATTTTTATTTTCATCTCCAGCGTCGGAAACATATTTATAATCTAATAAATTATCAAAAGTGCCCCATTGGGAGTAGGTTCCGGGAACAAAATTATAGGTTAAGAAATTTCCAAAGCCTGAAAATCCCCCCGCATTAGCGACATATCCAACCAGAGAAGCTCCATAGTTATTATAGGAAACCTGGTAGTTAGCTGTCGTTACAATGGCTCCCGGTAATATTAACTCCGCCTGAACCTCCGTCGCGGAATTCGGGTCTTTATTAATATCTAAATATTTTTCACAAGACCATAAAGGCAGGGAAAGTAAAGAGAAAAAGAGTAATTTATGTATTGATTTCATGGTTCTAAATTAAAAGGTTACTGAAATAGATCCGCCGAAATAACGAGCTGGAGGAGTTAATGAAATGGTCGTAAATCCAACGGCATTACTCGTTGATCCCGTAGCACTGTATTCCGGATCCGTGTAGAGGTTAGTTTTTGGAACAAATAGGAGTAAATTCCTGCCTTGGAAAGAAATTGTCGCTGCTTTGGCAAATCCTTTTAAGAAAGTAGGAGGTACATCATATGATAAGGTAGCTTCACGCCACTTCCAAAAAGCTGCGGAATGCGCGTAATTTTCACCTACGCCTGTATTGGTATTTGAAGCTGTCCAAAAATCGGCACCTCCAGAACGAGTGGCAATGGAGGTATTATCGACATACTGTCCAGTTGCTGGATCTAAATAAGAAGAATTTGGAATAACAAAACGCTCTCTATTATACCAAGCAGACCGAATTCCACTACCTGAGAAGTCAAAGGCTGTAGAGACACTATTCATAATATAATTACCTGTACGGTATTCAAATAGACTGGTCAGTCTAAAGCGTTTATACCGAATTTCTAAATCAGCCCCTAAAATATGCGGAGGATTGGATACTCCTAAATCGGAGAAGGTACCATCTGTATTTGGAAATCCAGAAGTAGCGTCGACAATAATACGTCCTTTATCATCTCTATTATAGCTGGTTGTCTGAATTAAAGGAAACGGATTTCCAACTTTTGCCACCACCCGGCTTCCTGTCGCTGTAGCGAGCACAAAGATATCGGATTGGTCGGAAAGGGAAATAACCTTATTTTTATTATAGGCATAATTTGCTCCTAAGGTTACCGTTAACCCGGATTTATTGCGTATAGGAGTTACTCTTAAGTAGGATTCAATACCTTCATTGGATACTTCCCCGACATTCGTTAGCAGTCTGGTATATCCGGAAGCCTGGGAAACGGAAACGCTAAAGGTCTGATCGAAGGTATTGGTTTTATACCAGGTAGATCCAGCGGTAATATCTCCATTTAATAGTTCTATATCAAAACCTAATTCCGGGCCTTTGGTTATTTCTGGTTTTAGATTATCGGCAACAATAGTACCGTCGATGGTATATGCCGATACACCACCATATGGATATCCGGCAGCTTGGCTAAAGGTGCTATTTAAGGAGTAAGGGCCTAAATTCACATTTCCGACATAAGCATATCCTCCACGAATCTTTAAGCTATTCAACCATTCTTGAGCTTTTAAAGCAGGAATAGCTTCCGAAGCTAAAAACGAAAAATCTGCGGATGGGTAGAAGAAGGATCTATTGTTAGCTGCTAATACCGAGCGCCAATCATTTCTAGCGGTAAGATGTAAGAAGAGGTAGTCTCTAAATCCGAAACGGGCATCTCCATATACCGCTAGCTGTCTAGATTTGGAATTCGATTCCGAAGCTCCAGGATTTAAGC
>DAIQRP010000118.1:0-1037 GCA_036786125.1 Sphingobacterium sp. | reverse complement strand
TATTAAATAAATTATCGATAACCAGGTTGCTTCCGGATACGGAAAGTCCCTTTCCATTATTTTCTCTTAGGGATCCTGCTAAAGTGACATTATAGGAGAAATCAGAATTGAAGTTACCTTTATAAGTAGCCAATAATTCAGATACGACCTGAATATTTCCTGATTTGGAATCGGATACATTGGCAGGGATATCTTGTTTGGAAGTGGATATACTTTTGGTATAATCGGTAAAGTTGAATTTGCCATTAAAGCTCTTGTTTTGGGCATTGGAAGAACTGATGCCTAGGCGATAGGTAATGGCTGAATTTTTAATGGGAGTCCATTTTAACTCGACATTACCTTGGAAATATTCATTTCGAGTATCCTGTCTCCAATTATCTAAGTAGAAGTATGGGTTATTGTAATAATCATTATAGTACCCATTTGGATTGGCAAATGGATTATTCCGCCAGTCTTTATAACTGTTTAAAGGCACATGACTTGGGGTTTGTAGAATTTGGTTGTAGATAGTGCCTCCCGCTGTGGTCAGGTCATACCAGTTTTGAATATAGGTGGCATTATATTGCGTACTAAATTTATCACTGATATTTCTGGAACCATTGGCTCTAATGGAAACCCGTTTGTACTTATCTTTCGGCGTTACACCTTCCTGAGAAAAATACTGTCCCGAAAGATAAAATGTAGATTTATCATCTCCTGAGCTAATGCTTATATCACTTTGATTGGAGATGCCAGTTTGCCAAAATTCAAATTTATCCCTAAGGGGAGAATAAGGTACAGTCTGTATACTTCCATCTTCTAGAGGTCTGCCAATCGGCACCAAACTACCATCAAATGCAGGTCCATACTGCTGGTTTTCAAAAGGATTATAAGTTTTTACAGCATCCGGGGTAGTTCCTGCTCCAAATCTATTTTGTAGTTTCGGAAAGTAATTCACCTCTTCCACGGTAGTGGTATGAGCAACTTTTATTCTTGTATCGCCATTTTTACCTTTTTTGGTGGTGATAATGATTGCTCCATTACTAGCATCTGAGCCA
>DAIQRP010000117.1:0-9040 GCA_036786125.1 Sphingobacterium sp. | reverse complement strand
GTTATAGTTGACTATTATCTGATCGAATAAATTCCATTTATTTTGATAGACTAATGTGCCTATACCCTGGCTGTAGAACTTCCACATGGTATTATACAAACCTCCAGCAACTACTTCTGACTGCTTTTTTTTAGCATCCAAAACGATACGCGTGCTGCGATCCGTAGGATCGTCATTTAAGTCGCCCATAATAATAATTTTAGCCTCTGGATCTACCTGTTGTAAGGAGTCTACAATATGTTTCGTGATACCTGCTGCAAACTCTCTGAGCGCAGAAGACTTATTCCCATAACGAGAAGGCCAGTGGTTGACCAGCACATGAATTTGCTCTCCTCCAAGCCTTCCTGTAACCAGCAATTGATCTCTGGTTTTATAGCTGGAGTCCGTGGGTAAGTGGTACGGAAATACCTGAGAAGAAATCAGTTCAAACTGCTGAGGATTATATAAAAATCCGACATCTATACCTCTACGGTCTGGAGAATCATAATGAACAATCTGATAATTATAGCTAGAAAGACTTGCTGTCTGTACTAAATCGGATAAAACACGTCTATTTTCAATCTCCGCAAGCCCAATAAATGCAGGGCCTTGCGGACAATATTCCTGAGCTAATTGTTGTATAACAAAGCCCATATTCTTCAACTTCTTTTGATATTTCTCCGGCGTCCAGTTATTCGCTCCTTTAGGCGTAAATTCCTCATCAGCGATTAAAGGGTCATCCTCCGTATCAAAGAGGTTTTCCAAATTATAGAAGGCTCCTGCATATACTTTTAACTTATTATCCTGAGCCTTAACAGCTAAAGCATAAAAAATACAGATCAGTAGGCCGATACCTTTTCCTATAATACATATTGTCGTTCTCATAACTAATTGGGATGAATAATAATCGGACCGCCATTTCCAGCTCCAGAACCTGAAGTTATCTTAATATTATCTAATCGTAGCCCTAAGGTATTGTTTTCTTTAGGAGCTATAAATTCCAAAATAACATGTTCCGCAGTCGGTATATTATCTAATGTGATGGTATAAAATTTAGCATTATCGCCCGCAGCATTGCTGACCACTTTAGAAGGTACAGTCAACGCAATACCATTACATTTAACCATTACAGCATTTAAATCCATAACATCTCCGGGATTAAATAAATTAGCTGCAATTTGGTAAGAAAGGGAAAGTTTTTCTTTGCCCATGGTATTAATTCCTGAAATCTGCATATGCACATCTTTATTCGCTGGCATCCAGATATGAGCGCCATTATCTCCAGCCACACTACGAATATCTGCTACAGCAGTTTCTTCGGTATATACAATAGGAGCTTTCATATCAAAATCTGTGAAGTCTGCAATTTTAGGTCGATTTCCGGATGGATAATACCCCTTTCCAAAGGTTTCATTAAATAATACCGTCTGTCCTGGTTGCTCGGGTTTAGTTTCCGGAATTTGGCCATCGAAGGCTTTAATATCTTCTTTCGTACGAATATAAAACTGCCATGTCCCATTATAACGACTTAATATACCTTCTAAAGTTCCTGTTCCTTTAGGCAAGATATCCTTTGCAAAAGTAGAAAATGAACTGGTTCGTACATCTAAAGAGCTGCCTTTAGCATCTTTAATCTGCTCATTAGTCGTATTATCTCCGAGTGTAAATGCATTTTTTCCGCCATTGCTAAAAACTACCTGTTCTATACGTACTAAGGTATTTACCATGCTAGCATTCAAATTAGATAATTCCACAACTTTAGGCATAGCTTTACCTGTATCAGGCCATCCTTGTAAAGCACAGTGATCTTTAAATCGCTCCCAGGATATGCGGTTAGCATTGCTGTCTCCATATCCTATCTGTAACTCTTCCCCATATTTCACGATATATAGGCCTTTCAAATTTAGAAAGATCTCTTGGCCCACACGATAGCTGGTATATATACTATTCTGATCGATACCGATATTTATACCTGCAGTTTCATCTTGGATAAATAATTGTTTATATATATTTCCCGACTCATCATTACCTACCACGACGGCACGTAGAATCAGTGCCTCTTCCACTAATTTGGGAGCTTTTATATCGGCAAATTTACTCTTTAGCTGAGAAATGGTCACATTGGAGTTTGGCCCCTTATATTCAGGTGCGCTTAATGGAGGAGCCATATACTCTCTATTACAAGAGATACATGCCAACATTATAACCAATAGATAGAGTATATTTTTAAGGGTTTTCATACGTCCTGTTTTTGTATAATTAATTAAAATCTATAGCTAGCGTTTAAAAAACAATTAACACCTTGCATATAGTAATATTTTGAAGCAAATTTTTTCGGG
This sequence comes from Sphingobacterium sp., assembly GCA_036786125.1. Classification (GTDB taxonomy): domain Bacteria; phylum Bacteroidota; class Bacteroidia; order Sphingobacteriales; family Sphingobacteriaceae; genus Sphingobacterium. The sequence continues at coordinate 6,722 of DAIQRP010000117.1, read as the reverse complement.
CTTGTCAGGTCCATACGGCCTTGTTCAAATCCACCTGTGCGGATATTTTTATCATTCAATATATTATTGACAGACAGATTAAAATTCACCGACTTCTTATCTTTTAAATAGAATATTTTACCTACTGAAAGATCTATGGTATATCCACCAGGATATTTTTCTTGATGCGTTAAAAATTCATAAGCTTCTAACTGACTTGGGTCATTAGGATTGACAGTTGCATAATTTGAAGCTAACCTACGAAAAGGAGCGATATCGATATAATTTCTATCAAATCCATTGATATTCGCACCAAAGAACCAGAAGTTATAGAAATAACGAACACCTAATGATCCGGCCATCTGAGGCGTACTTCCTACATAATAATCCTTTAGGTAGACCTGTTCTTTTATTCCTTCAATCTTTCCATTTTCAGAACTGATCATACCATTGGGGTTATTGCTATAATAGTATTCTGCCCAGGTACCGATGGCATCAAAGCTCCAATTATTGTCCAGCTTATAGGTTGCTCCAAGCTCAAAGCCGCGATTCACCTGATTCATTCCGGTTAACATATGGTTGATAAATGTACGTTCTGCATCATGATAATAACTAACACGATCAATCTGATCCATAAAATTAGTTTGAAATGCTGATACTCTTCCAGAAAGGGAAGGTAGCGAAAAGACATAATTTAAATCTGCAGAAAAGATCTTACCACTTTCCATATCCGAAATCGAGCGGTCTGAAATTCGAGGAGAGATATATGCATTATTAGGTAACGGAGCTTCAGTTTGGTAACTCAAATTGGTAGACAAGTAATGTCTCCCATTAAACTTATAGGTCGCCCCCCCTTTGATCGCATAATCCACAAAAGAATGCAACTCTCCTCTTCCTAAAGAGCTTAATGGATAACGCCCATTTTTCATCTTCCCTTCCCGCTGAAAGTCTGTATAAGTAATTCGAGCTCCATAGTACACATCCAGTTGATTTCCAGAATATTCATTTAGAAACCAAGCATTTGCGGATTGAATATTGATATTAAAATCATAACCAAACTTATCTCCTTTTAGGGCTTTTCTATTCGGATTACGCATATCATTTTGAATCACTTGCTGGTCTCCCGGAAAGTCTCTTTCTGCAAATTTGTCGATATCTAACACATAATCTGCACCCAATAAGTCATCTACAATTTTAAATTGATTTGACTGGGATGATCTCGCTCCTATTCCTGCAGTAATTTTAAAATTATTCTTCATTAACGAGTTAAAAGTAGAGTTGAAGGAATATTCCATCAAATTACTTTTTCGCTCCTCTACCATATAAATAGCAGAGCCATCTCCTACGCGTGTAGATAATTTATTTACATCATATAATTGGTCCCAGTTAATTTGAGTTACAGCTGGGTTTCTATCTTTCCAAAGCTTGGTATATAATTCTCGATCATCAGCACTAGTCTGATAAGAGGGCATATAGCGATAATAATCAGGTCTTGGATCATAGCCATTATACCAGTTTAGCGAAGTATTGCCATACTGACCATAATGAACAGCTAATCCAGTAGTTAAGCTTGAATATGGATTTATCTTCCATATATGAGACAGAATTGCTGTCGGATCAAAAGCATGCACTACTCTAGAATTTCTTTTCTTCCCATTTTGGTAACCCCAATTGGGATTATATAAATTACTTCCAACAAGATCATAAGCTTCTTGAAATGAAGATCCTTGTTGGCCGCGCTCCACAGGAGATCCAAAACTAACTAAAGAGAGACTATGTTCTCCAGATTTCCACTGTTTCTCCACAGAGAGGGAATAAGCAAGGTTATTATAAAAGGTACCTTCAATATTTCCTTCATGGGCGTATCTTCCTCCTAAGGCAGCTGTAAAAGCAAAACCATTATCCTGAAGACCAGTAGAATAACTTGCTATTGTTCGCGCATAATAGTTTCTATTGGTATAAGAAACGGTAACTTTTCCGCCTCGAGCATAGGAGCTCGCGCGCATATTTATATTTTCAGATCCTCCAATAGATCCAAATGTAAAACTCCCTCCTTTATTATAATTAATATAATCTCCATTACGAGTCAAATCATTTAATGCTCCTACTGCAGCAAAATTAAACACTCCCCGTAATTGATCATTAAATATCACTCCATTGATAAATTTCTGCTCCTGATAATTAGCATATCCTCTGGTGCGAAAGCGAAATGGAGAAAGCTGATATCCGACCTTATTGAGGTAGATATCATTAGAGAGAATAACAGTAGAGCTAATTCCCTGTGTTGCTGATTCGGACTCTTCATCGGCCATCTGTTCAGAGATTACACCGATTAGACCACTGATATCATTAAATCCTGCACTCAAGACTTCGATATCTTTTAGCTGCAATCTCCCTTCCTGAGGTATTTCAATTTCTATAGTTTTGGTTTGGATTTTAGCCGATTTGACGAGCAGACGTTCCGGACCAGGCTGTAGATTAATAAAAATAAATTGTCCCTGTTCATCGGTGCTGCTCATTCTTTTTTGATGTTCCAGAATGACAGTAAGCCCTATAATAGGCTCTTTAGTCTGACTATGAACGACCCTTCCTAAAAGCTCTATATCTTCTTGAGCATGTACAGTTAAGAACGGGAGTAGCCAGGTGAAAAGCATAAGTAGCTTTTGCTTCATAATAGTTATTTTATATATGCATAAAACAGTCGATCCCGGAGTATATAGGGATCGACTGATTATTTTATATTCCGCTTACTTTTTACCTAAAAGCTCAATATTATCGATACGGAAACCGGCCTTATTAGTGCCCGCTAAAGAAACAAATTCTAAGATTGAATTCTCATTTGCCGTAGCTCCTGTAAGGGTAATTTCTACCGTTTTAAATTCATTTGTTGTCGCTAATACAGTAGATTTTGCTGTATAATTTTTACCATTGAAATTAACAGTAATAACATTGGCTTCAGAATTCGCCAGGTTGGTTGCAATATCATATTTTAACTTAAAATCAGAAGCGCCTATCGTTTTAATTCCAGAAATCGTCAATAAAGCATCTTTTGCTGAAGGTAACCAAACGTGGTTATTTAATGATCCTGTAACCCGGATATCAGCATTTCCTTTAGCATCTGTAAAAGTCACATTACTATTCTCAAAGCCAGTATACATACCAATTTTAGGTCTAGAAGTTACATCAGCATTACCAAATCCTTCTTTAAATAAAGATTGTTCTTCCCCTGTAGATGGCTCTGTAGGGTCCGTAGGATCTGTAGGAGTTCCATCCGGATTTAACACATGATTTCCTGAAGGAACATCAGTCCAGTTATTAATGCTCGCCGTAACAATTGCTGCCGTACCAGTAGGTGTAGTACCATCATTTCTCAATTCGATATCATAAGCATATTTTTTTCCTTTTTCGAATGATGTACCTGTTGGAATATTTAATTTATATACTTTTCCAGATAGAGAAAAAGTTACAACTGTTCCACTCGCATCTGCTGTAGGGATTAGAATAGCTTCCACAACAGATTGTGCTGCTAGAGCGGTAGTTTTAGCCGAAATATCTGCAACTGTAGATTTAGCTGTTAAAATACCTGTTGCTAAATCAAAATCCGCTGTAGTTTTGGTCCCTGCAATACTAGCCGATAATCCATCTAAACTATTTACTCCTGCACCTTTTTTAATGCTGAACTCCAATTTGCTCAATTGGTGGTCAAATGTTAAAGCTGTAGAAGGGTTATTTTTCGTTATGTTATTCGCATTGGAAGAATACAATAAGTCAATCGCTGCTTGGCTCGTTTGAGAGCTTACATTAACGGGGAAAATATTTCCATTTAAGTTTTGCTGAAATGGATAGTAAGCCACAAAATCTACCGCAGATCCATCGGTAGGAAAATAGATCGTTTGACTATTGTCGGCAGCTGAAAAGTTTCCATTAGAGCTTGCCGTAGTATATTTTTTATTGCTTTCTAAAGCAGCAGCTAATCCGGCGCCTTTTTTCATAAATACACCTATAGCATCATTGGCATCCCAACTGTTGCCAGATACTTTAGCTTGTAGCTGTCCTGAAATTGAAGAAGAAAATTGAGCAGCTACAGGGCTACCATCATCTTTTCCTAATGTATTATCTTTTTGACAAGAAGATGTGATTGCTGAAGTTGCTAATGCTGTCAGCAAAAGAATGTTAGAAATTTTCATAAATGAAATTTTTAAATAAATTGTATATTGAGTGGTTATTTATTGCCATAAATTTGATTCGACCTTGGCCTTATTATCTTGCGTCAATGTCGGAAAGAAGGTAAATCCAGATTGTTCTTCCAGCTCTTTGACCGATATGCGGTAGGTATTCACCTGATCGTTAGAAATACTTGCTGAATTATCCATTTTATAGGCCGCAGTATAGTATACATTACCTTTTTTCATCGCTAATGCTTTAAAATAATACTTCGGAATAGCGACATCTTTATTCGCATTATCTTTTACATAACGAATAGTTTTATCTGTATTAGACTGAATCATAGCACCGGTCACCACATACATGGTATCGCAGGTTGCCGTCCATTCACGTACTTTCTCTTCCAATCTAGCCCAAATTTTTTGATTCATAGAGCTGACTTGGGCAGTCATATTAGTATAGTAGAAGGTGGTTCTATTTCCCGCATCGCTATAGGTCCGATCTGCACTGGGCATTTGATGACCACGATCGAAACCTGTGCTCGCTCCCCATCCTGATTTTAATGTCGGCTGGAAGGATTGCGAAACCCAAGGATCAAAAGCCCAAGCATTCGTCCGTTTAGCGGAGCCTAAATACGAGCTATGTAAGGGATAAGCTACCCAATAGGCTAGGCGGTTCTCATTATCATATAACATGGAGAAATTCCGCTTATTGGGATTTTCAGGTAGAAATTGCTGTATATATTTAATACTGCCTCCATCGGTCAGAATCGGAGTTTCAAAATATCCATTCGTCGGCTGAGGAACGACTACGGAACCTGTTCCAGTTAAGGTAATTTGATATATATATCGATTCGACTGCACTAAATTTAACTGATTGGGTAGATGCCATGTATATGATTTGCCGTCTGCCAATTGCAGTATAAAACCTTCTTTTTGACTCGTTAGCCCAGGAAATACCGTCAACTCAATTAACGCTTTTGTCGCATTAGATTCAATCAGCTTCGCCTTAAAAGGAGTTTCTGAATGTTGATCGATTTCTAAGGTTTTATTCGCTAATTGCAGGTTTCCTTTGGTTTTAAATCCGATAGCATTCGCCTGCATATTCGTTAAATCTACTGTAGAACCTGTCTGTACATCCACTTCTAAACGAATTCGAACTAATTGCCGCTCAAAAACTAAGGGCACAGTTCCATTTTCTGGAGATAAGCCTTTAGCGTTATCAGCATACATCAGGTCTAAAAGTTCTTGGTTAGATTGGTCTGAGAGATCTATTTTATACCTAAAATCACTGACTTCTTGATACGGATAATAAGCAATGAAATCTACAGGTTGCTTGTCTATGGGAAAATAGGCCGCTTGGCTAGTGGTAAAGCTTCCATTCGAGCTATGGGTAAACTTTCTATTATTGATATTTTCTAAGATGGAGGCTGGTTCTAAAGGCTTATTATTTTGCAGCATATATACTCCAATCTGATCACCCACCGTCCAACTTGTCCCTATAGCTTTTGTTGTTAATTCTCCACTTATGGATGAAATAAAGCTAATCTCTTTGCTTTGCGGCTGTAAACTATTGGAAAGTTCTTTTTTACAAGAGATAAATAGAACAGCGCATACGAGTACATAAATGTATTTCACTAAATTTTAATTTAAATTAAACTCATTTTTCCCTGCAAAGGAAGTATTTTAACATTTACCTAAGGTTAACAAATCATCAATAAATTAACTAATTCTATAATTCACTCATCTCCTTATAAATCATGGCACATTAGCGCTAATTATTGAAAAGCTCCTTGTATTTTTTTACCTTTGTGACAAACTAACATAACTATGGCTTTATCATCCCTAACCGCAGTTTCACCCGTAGACGGACGTTATTATGGCGCTACTAATGAATTAGCTGCTTATTTTTCAGAATTTGCATTAATAAAATACCGCGTGCTTGTAGAAGTAGAATACTTTATTGCCCTTTCCGCTTCTGGTATAGAACAATTAAGTCACTTTGATGGCTCTTTAAATGAAAGATTACGCGATATCTACCGCAATTTTTCGGAGGAAGATGCTATTTGGATTAAAGACAAAGAAAAAATCACGAACCATGATGTTAAAGCTGTAGAATACTTTTTAAAAGATCAGTTTGAAAAATTAGGATTACATGATTCTTTAGAATTTATTCACTTTGGTTTAACCTCTCAGGATATTAATAATACAGCCATTCCATACTCTTGGAAAGATGCAATTCAACAGGTATATGCGCCGACATTAACCGAAGTAATTGACGAATTAAAAGCCTTTGCTGAAGAGTGGGCGGCGGTACCGATGTTAGCACGTACACACGGGCAACCGGCTTCCCCTACGCGTTTAGGAAAAGAGATTAAAGTTTTCGTAGAGCGTTTAGAATCTCAATTTAATCTATTGCAGCATATTCCGTATTCGGCCAAATTTGGTGGAGCGACAGGAAATTTTAATGCGCATCATATTGCTTATCCACAACAGGATTGGGTAGCTTTTGGAAATCAATTTGTTCAAGATACTTTAGGACTTCACCGTTCCCAAACTACCACTCAAATTGAGCACTAC
>DAIQRP010000116.1:5703-9047 GCA_036786125.1 Sphingobacterium sp. | reverse complement strand
ATACTAACTCTGCAGGTTGATCTTTTCGCCATTCATATCGGCGAGGGCCTTCAATTACTGCATCAAAGCTAATCGGAAGATTTTCTGCTAAAGCGGTTTTAGAAAGTTCCTTAACTAGTTGTCCAGATGCATCTAAGAGCTGCGTTTCATATGGAAATTGATAGATAGGAACTAAATAAGAATACGGTTTCTTAATGGTTTGGGTTAAAATATACTGACCATCAGGGGAGTAAGCTACCTGCTTATACATTGCTGGATTCGCTATTTTCTTGGTTTCCCCAGAAAGACTGACTTCATATAATTGAGAAGTTAAGTAATACTCCATTAACTGTTCATCATAAGCACTTGCCAATAAATATTGGTAAGTTCTAGACGGAGTTACAGTACCTAAATTTTCTTGAACAATAGGCCCTGAAGGTACTAAGTTTTGTTCCGGAAGACGCGCTTGTTCCACACGAGCTTGGATTAATACATGGGTTCCATTGGGGTTCCATTGATAGGTAGTACCATAAGAATCATTTAACTTCCCTTGAAATAATTTGCGAGCCTGCTTAGACTGCACCTCAACAAGCCATAATTCTACCGCATCATTCGTTTGATTTTTAAAGATAAAATGTGTTCCCGCACCATTCCACCTCACCTGCCCCAGTTGTAAATTACCAGGTAATCCTGAAATTGTAAAAATTTCATTACTCTTTAAATCTTTAAGCTGTAGCCCTGAACTTAAGCCTGTAGTTTCAGCCACATTGGAAGTATTTAATGGATTAATTCGCAATCCAGCTAGACCAACAACAGGTTGAGATACCTGTTCTATACTTAAAAAACCAGGGTTATCTAAGAGTAACATATAACGTCCATCTTTACTAAAATTAACCGAAGTCTCCGCGGGAGCGTCGATAAGGTCAACAATACTTTGAGGTGGTAATTGATAAGTTAATTTTTTTTGAGCAAATGTAGCATGTGAAAACATCAATGCAATTGCTATTAGTGAAAGTTTAAAATTTCTCTTCATTAGGGTTTGTTGTAAAAATTTTTATCATTCGTATGTAATTGAACCATACAGCCTTTCGGTATATAGACTATAGGCATACTACAACAGAAATAAAGCTTAACGCTGCTTAAATTAATCAGCTATCTGAGGACAACTTCTACGGCAGGGCCATTCCAGAGAGGGCAAAACCCAATGATTGAAAGCGCCAATTTTCCAAATTTTAACATCTAGAACTTTTGACATAACCTGACATATAATTGCGACAGCATTTAGGTCTTTTTTTTTGAACGAAAACTTATTCTTATGATGTAGCTCATTACGAATATAAGTATTAAATGCGGAAGCAAAAGTACCTTTAGGCTCTACATAACCTCAAAGCTCCAATTTTGTATTGCCTTTCCGCTAGACGAAGCTCTAATTCTGCAAGAAGTACAGGGTTAGAGTTGTTCCTAAGATTTCATTTCAGAAGAAGCACTGTATTGAAAGAGCTAACTAGTAATTATTGGAAAAATCATGGTATCTATAAGTGCCATTCCGCTTTTCTATAGCAAGAATAAATTTATTTTTAATACTTTAGTTGCGGAACCTGTTCCTTCTTATGATTCAGAAATTGTTAATTAATCAGGGAATTGTTCTACCAATACCCTGAGCAGTCGAATACAAAATGGGTAAAAAAAATGCACAACAGATTAATGAATATCACCTCAACCTGCACCAGCCGGCCAAGGAGCAGTTTGTCCTGCACGATTTGGGTCCTTATTTAGTCGCACATGGACCGCAGGCTTCCAAAGCTCATATCCATAGTTTTTATCAAATTATCTGGTTTAAAACAGGGAAAGGGAAACATTTTGTTGATTTTAAAGAATATGAGGTAACCGAAAATTCTATTTTTTTTATCGGTAAGGATCAGGTACATTATTTCGACAGCAACACAGATTATACAGGTGTTTTATTACATTTCAACGAATCATTTCTTATACAAGATAATAGTCAAGTTGAATTTTTTTTAAAATGTAATCTTTTTAATAACCCTTATCAAGTACCAGTATATGCTGTAGAAAGTGGTACCCAAGATATATTGGAGAACTATTTAAAGTTAATCAGACTGGAATTAAACAAAAAAGAGGAATTCGGTCAAGATGAATTACTCCGAGTATACCTCAAAGCTTTTTTAATTCAGATACAGCGACGAAAAAATGAGTTCGAAAAGAATACTGAACTTCCATCTTTTTTGGTGGATGAAAAACGAATGCAACTCCTGAAGTTTATAAATCTCGTAGATGAACATTATAAAGCCGGTTTAACGGTTTCGGATTATGCGAAGCACATGTATATTTCATCCCGAACCTTATCCGATCTGACGAATCAGCTCCTTGGAAAAAGCCCTTCCCTAATTATACAGGAAAGAATTGTGTTGGAAGCGCAACGCTTACTCCTACATTCAGAAATGAATATCAATCAGATTGCTTATCGCCTAGGATTTGACGATCCTTCCTATTTTGTAAAGTATTTTAAAAAACATAGCCAGCTTTCTCCTTCTGAATTTAGAAAGTCCATTCTATAATATTTTTTATTCCGATTTATACCATCCCTTTTCCAATCCTTCCATTTTTTGAATGTAGTGTATAGCTGAACTTTGTATAATCAAAATTGATATGAAGCATAAAGCTAAAGACTCTATTTAAAGCTCAGCTCCTAAAGTGGTTCACAGCAAGCAAACGATTTCTATAAGAAAATGCTGAAGTAAGAATGTACAGCTTAGCGACCATCCTAATTTCATGTTCCGCTACAGATATGAATTAACATTCATTCTCAAGGATATGCAGTTTAAGAAAGTCTTTCGGCACTTGTGTTTGATATAGAATACTATAAATTAAAATATAAAAAATGAAACAAGCATTAATAGTAGGCGGGTCTACAGGAATGGGAAAAGCTACAGCAGCATTATTATTGGCTCAGGGTATAGAAGTTGCCATCTTGGCAAGAGATACGGAAAGTCTAAAAGAAGTGAGCAGTGAATTAAGTAAAATTGGAAAAGTAAAAACTTATGGATTAGATCTAACAAATTTGGAGGAAGTCAAGGCTTTCAATGCCAAGCTATCTTCTGAACTTCCAAACCTATCATACCTTGTCAATGCAGCCGGATATTTCAAACCAAAAGCATTCTTGGAGCATACCGAAGAAGACTATAATTTGTACCACGATTTTAACAAAGCATTCTTCCTAATTACGCAAGCTGTAGCAAAAGTGATGCAGAAAAATGGTGGAGGTTCGATCGTCAATATAGGGTCTATGTGGGCTAAACAAGCTATTAAAGCCACACCTTCATCGGCATATTCCATGGCTAAAGCGG
>DAIQRP010000116.1:5180-5693 GCA_036786125.1 Sphingobacterium sp. | reverse complement strand
AACACTTAGCTATGGAATTGGCGGCATACCATATCCGTGTAAATGCCGTATCTCCTGCCGTTGTGGTCACTCCAATCTATGGTTCATTTATCGAAAAAGATAAAATTGAAGAATCCTTACAAGGTTTTAATGATTTCCATCCAATAGGTAGAGTCGGTACGGCAAATGATATTGCGGAAACCATCACATTTCTATTATCGGATAAAGCTAGCTGGGTGACAGGAGCAATTTGGGATATTGATGGAGGCGTAATGGCCGGTAGAAACTAAGACTAAAAATAAAAAAAGATGCCTAGGCATCTTTTTTTATATTAACACGAATACCTGGAGCTTGATACCTCTTATCCAAGTAATCATGCGGTATATTAGCTACACTTCCATCCCTTACGGCATGAAACGATGGAGACATTACCTCAATCCCAGCTTCATGGAAAGTATCCAAAATTTCCCGATGTAAATCGGAATAGATATCATCAATTTGATTGGGTTTTCGGGTATAACCATTGATCTGATA
>DAIQRP010000116.1:0-5147 GCA_036786125.1 Sphingobacterium sp. | reverse complement strand
GCAGAATTTGGAATGGAGATAATCTCATTTTTAATGGTTCGAATTCGGGTAACCAAAAGAGAGCGTTCAATAATATCTCCGCTGACTTCTCCAATCTTTACGCGGTCCCCGATGCTAAAGGAACGCATATAGGTCAGCACTAAACCAGCCACGATATTTCCCAATGCCCCTGCTGAACCGAAGGTAAAGAGTACCCCCATAAAAACTGACACCCCTTTAAATATCGGAGAATCGGAGCCTGGAAGATATGGAAATATCACCACCATCATAAAGGCAAAGGCTAAAACACGAATAATCTGATAAGTCGGAATAGCCCAGTCCTTATAAAAACCTGGAATTTGTAGCGTTTCTTTTTGAAGTTCTACCGCGAAAAACTTCACCCCTTTCATTAAATAATAAAAAACAGCAAAGATAATGAGTATGGTAATTAAATCCGGAAAGTAGCCTATGATTGCAAAGATTATTTTTTTAATAGGCGCTAGGAAATACCCTAACATTAAGTCAGAAAAACCCCTTGTAGAAGGAAAGATATTGAATAACATGGGCAGCGCCAGGTAGACAATTGTAAAAATAAGCAACCACTTGAGTATGCCTACCAAAAACCAAACGGCTTTAATCTGACGTTCTGCGGTAATTAATTCAAAACCTTTAACCTTTAGTCCATTGAAAATCTGACCTTTTTTGAGCAGTAATTTTTTGCGTAAAGTACGCACTAAACGATTGATACCTAAAATCGTAAGTGAGACAATCAAGATGACCAAAATCGCCTCTGCAGCACCGATTAAAATCCGATTCAAGCTGGTTTCTTCCCGATGATTTTGAATTGCTTTTGCAATAATATCACGGTAGCTTATACCTAAACTTTGTTTATCCGTATTCATCCACAACGCATCCTGATCATGGATACTCATAATAATCTGATCCTTCCAAAGAATCAAGCTATTATTTTCTTCTACGATAAAGCGTAGGGAATCGGGTTCAAAACTATAGTTTTCCGTCAAGGACTGTATTCTTTTTACTGTAGACTCAGCCCTATCTTCTGCTGTAAAACTCCCTGTATTGGTATATATGGTAAATAGTGTATCTCGGAAAGGCATGACGGGAACGCCTTTATTTAACTTTCTTAAAGACTCCACTTTTTCTTTTCTCTTTTGCAAAGCTAAGGAGTCGCGATTACGCAAAATTGTTAACTCCTGAATCAGATTAGATTTCTCCCGATTATCCATCTGCTCCAAAGTCAATAAGCGGTCCTCCAATTTTTGCCTTTTTATAGAATCTCCTTTTTGCTGTTCGAGCAATTGGTTCAGTTGCTCTTTCTGCAGTAAGATTTTAAGGCTGACCGAATCCGCATCTCCCGCGCTATCTAACGCAGCATCTGCCGGCAAAAAGAAAAAAATCGCGCATAGAAAAGTTAAAAATAATTTCATTTCAAGTGGTTAAACAAAAGCGAGATAAAAAATAGATTATCCTTTAAAATCTACTAAATCTAAAAATTGATTTTTTAAGATAAGAAATAAATGTTGCTCATCCGCAGTGGCAGTAGCTAAAAAATCATCTTCAATCGTTTTTATACGCGTTTCGATAATTTGTTCGGTTTGAAATAGCTCATTCACTAACTCATCTGTTAATGCCAGTTCATTTAACTCTTTAACGCGGGCGATTAATGTAGCCAACTCTTTAATATGCTCAGTAAAATTCATCTTTTTTATTTTATTCCTAATAATTCAACTTCAAAAATCAAGGTACTATTTGCTGTAATTTCCTTAGAAACCTGCTGTTCTCCATATGCTAGATTGGCCGGTAGAAACAACCTCCATTTCGCACCTACAGACATCAGCTGTAAGGCTTCTGTCCATCCGGCAATCACTTCATTCACACGAAATGAAACTGGTTTTTTTCGATTTAAGGAACTATCGAATACCGTTCCATTAATTAATGTTCCTTGATAGTGGCAACTCACGGTATGCTGAATTGTCGGTTTCTTTCCTGTGGAGGCTACCAGGACTTCATACTGCAATCCTGAAGGAAGTACCACGATATTTTCTTTTTCTGCATTTGCCTTTAAAAAGGCTTCTCCTTCAGCTAAATTCTTCTTAGCCTGAACTCTTAGTTTTTTTAGATATCCTGTTGCTGTACCCATAATCCACAAAATTAAGATTCAAAAACGGATTAATACGAATTAATTAATAAATTAGACCTTTTAAAACGAAAAACTATGTACAGATACCTTTTAATTTGGCTGATTAGCCTATTCATGTCCCCAGTATTTTCAAGCCATGCCCAAAACAAAGGGGTTCCTGCATCCTCAAATCAAGTCATCCGTGTTTTAGCTATTGGGAATAGCTTTTCTGAAGATGCTATTGAGAATTATCTTTATGATTTAGCAAAAGCTTCAGGTAAGAAAATTATTATTGGAAACTTATATATCGGAGGAGCTCCCATAGAATTACACTTACGTAATATTCTCTCCGATACCAGCATCTATAGATATACGAAAGTAAAGCTGAATGGTGAAAAAGAAGTGCTAAATAATAGCAAGCTATCCTTTGCTTTAGCCGATGAAAAATGGGATTATATTAGCTTCCAACAAGCTTCCCCACATTCTGGATTATATGATACTTATGAAGCTACACTGCCTGCCTTATACCAAGCGGTTCAGCAAGTAACGCCTCAGGCTAAATATATCCTACACCAAACATGGGCATATCAACATAATTCGGATCACGATGGATTTAAATTATACCATAACAATCAACTTGAAATGTATCATGCCATTGCTGAAACTTCGAAAAAAGTATATGCTTGGGGGAAATTCAGTTTATTAGTTCCTGCAGGAACGGCAGTACAAAATGCTCGTACTTCTTCAATTGGAGATCATTACACGCGTGATGGCTATCATTTAAACTTAGACTACGGCCGTTTTACAGCAGCCTGCACCTGGTTTGAAGTCCTTTTTGGGGAAAATGTATTATCCAATCCATATCGCCCTAAAAATGTAACAGTTGTTCAAGCTGAAATTGCGAAAGAAGCTGCACATAAAGCTGTATTATCACCCTATGAAATCAGTAAAGTAACGAACTAATAAAAGCAAATATCCCTGTTTTCAGCTAATAAAACATTCCGATATCTCCAATATCTTTGTCGTAGAAAATAATCAAAACGATAACTATACCATTATGGAGCGTAAAATTGAACAATCATCAGAATTAGGAAAAGGAAAAACTATTGCTATTATTTCGTATATCACCTTAATTGGTCTTATTATTTCATTTGTGATGAATAGCAGTGAAAAAAGTGAGTTTGCGAAATTTCATATCCGTCAAAGTATTGGAATTACAGTCCTGGCCTTAGTATTAGGTCTGTTAAGCTTTATTCCTGTTGCTGGAGCTATTATTTCAAAAGTTGTCGGTGTACTGGTATTAGTGGCTATTATCTTAGGTATATATGCTGCTATTTCGGGAGAGAAAAAACCTCTTCCAATTGTTGGAGATAAATTCCAAGAACTGTTCAAATCAATTTAATTTAATTGAAAGCCATTATGAATATTCATAATGGCTTTTTTTATGCGTTATATTCCCAAGATACACGCGCAGAAACAGCCTGATGATCGGAAAGTGCAAATCCTTCAGGATCTCTAAAATAACTATCTTCAATCTTATAGTCTGAAAGGACAAGTTTTAACTGTTCCGATTCCCGGTATAATATTTTATCTATAGATTCCAGGTCTGAGGTTAAGACTAACTTATCATTTGGGATAAAGTTCGGATCAGCAAGTGGATGTACTCCCGCTAAAAAATGCTCTACCCAAACATCTTTCAACTGTGTCTCTTCGAGAAAATGATGCATGCTATCGAGGCTAAAGCTATAATGAGCATTGAAGTCTCCCATAACAATCAGTGCATTCCCCTTAGAGTTTTTTTGAATATAATCTGCGAGCTGTATAAAATTTAAGCGGCGTGCTGCTGCTGCTCGGGGGAAATCTCCAGAATTTGCATGCACATTATAAAAGTCCACAAAGATATCCGGAGCAATTTCTATCTGTGTAAAAGTAAAACCCTTGGCAGCAAGTCGGTCCGAGCCTGTAGCATTGCGCCAAGCTTCCCGATATATATTATGGAACGGATAATTCGACAGCGTATTTAAGCCATCGGCTAAAGGTAGTCTGGCCTTCGATTTACTTCTATATGGGTGTTTATTATCGTATTGATACAGCTCTTTATTATAACTAAAATCTTCCTGAACATGAACAATATCATAAAGACTGATCTTTTCTCCAATTAATTTAATTCCGGATCGACGTGTACTTGGCGCCTGAGAAATCATCTGTGGCAGCCCTGCAATATTATAGGAAAGTATCGAAAATGTTCCTTTTCTATTTGCTAGAAGATCTTTTTGATAGACTTCATTTATAAGAATGGTAGAATGGCTACTGCGCCGAAAGGTCATCAACCTTCGAAAACTAATGAGCAGACAGACAAAAAGCACTATCAGCAAGATGGTATAAGGATCAGTTGGATTAAACAGCATATGATGGAGCATATTTCAGATGATTTTTTTTAAATTTAATATTTCCATATTAAAAAAAAGACTATATAAATACAATAGATTAATATTTTACAAAAGCTAATAAACTGATAACTTAGGCTTAATACAAAACGCATAAATAAAACTTATCATTGGATAAAATAAGTGTTCATGATAAAAGTTGCCTTTTTCGCGGATATGTTAATCGCCGATTTCGATGGCGCTGCTCGCACCATGTTTCAGTTAATTCACCGTATAGAAAGTGACAAATTTGAATTTTTCTTTATATATGGAGATGGACCTAAACAGATTTACCAACATAAATCATTAAAAATACCTTCCTTAGCCATCCCTATAAATAAAAATTATAGTATGGCTATTCCGGCTTTAGCGAAGCAGCTTATCAAGCAGGAGCTTGAACAGTTTAATCCCGATATTATCCATATTGCTAGCCCCTCCTTACTCGGTAATTTCGCGTTGAAATATGCAGAAAAGAATAATATTCCAACGATTAGTATCTACCATACTCATTTTATAAGTTATATCGATTACTATTTAAAGAGTTTTCCTTTTTTAATCCATAAAACAAAAAATCAACTCAAAAAAATTCAGGTTGCTTTTTA
>DAIQRP010000115.1:0-9147 GCA_036786125.1 Sphingobacterium sp. | reverse complement strand
TATTTTACCAATATTGGGCATATTATAGGGACTAAATATTTATTAATCAAATTTATAAGATGTTCTGTAGCATCTTCTTTTGGTTTGCAAAAATAAGTTTTATATAATTAAAAGCAAAACGTAAAAGCAATTAATTACATATTTTTTAAAGCAATGGCCAACTTGGATTAGATTTTGGCTAAATCTACTTGATAATGAGCTGTTTTCTATATTTTACTAAGGGAATTGTTTGGGAATAAATTTGCGTTTCAGTTAAGTGCTCGGGTTTTCTATAAAAAAAGCCATAAACTGTAGTTTATGGCTTGATATTTTATTCAGATTTACGGTTCAGTTCATCTTGTAACTGACGACGTAAAGCCTGTTCTTTTTCCATGGCTTTTTTGCGCAAAATATTATATTCTTCCTGAGATTTCTCTGCAGTATTTTGAAATTCTATCGTATCATTTTTAGCTTTTTTGAAAGCGGTAAATAATATAATCGTACTTAATAGGAAGACCAGTATTAAAATCCAAACGATCGTACTATAGGTGCCTTTGTTAATAGATAGTCCTAAAAAGTTAAAACTATCCACTTTTAAACGTTCTTGATTTAAATCTGCCTTTAAGCTTTGTATACTATCTTGCAAAGATTGTGTCGTGGAAGCATGTGAACCCGAAGAGGCTTTTAAGGATTTAATTTCATTTCTATAGATATTCATACTATCAGAAACATTCGCTTTGATAATATCTAAATTTTCTTTTCGGATTAACTTATAATCTCCTTGGGTTCTAGAAATATAATTCAACTGTTGAAATTGGTTGTCCAAGGTTCCTTTTTTTAATGCAGCATTAGAATACTTAAAGGTATTAGTCTGGGCAAATACAGATAGGGAAGTGAGTATGGTAAAATATGTAATAAGTATAGCTGTAAATTTCATAAAGATTGAAGAATTAAATGTCCAATATTAACTTTCGGTTTCGGATCTCGATTTTTATTAAAATGCGATTTTCATAAAAATAGACATTACTTTTCATCTATAAAAATATAAGTTTAAAAAGCTGTCCGAGATTTCTGGCAGTTTTAACTCCTACATGAACAAGCTTTCGTATCGTTATAGTTGTCTAAAAATTTGGTGTTCGTATAGATTTATCAACTATAAATAAGGCGCTTTATAATAAGCTGCATAAAGGGAGGGAGCTGGACTCCGTATATGATAAGGAAGGATACTTAAAAAAAAGCCTCTCCAGGGAGAGGCTTTTTTTTATTTCTTAACTGTGGAAACGGGGTATTGTGCCATAATACCTTTGATCACATCGGGTAATTTATTTATTGATTTTTCTGGAGTTTTTATTTCTGAAGAACCTCTAGCTTGCCAAATCACATTATTGGTATTGCGGTCTACGGCTTCTAAAATAATATGACCATAACGGTATCGCTCTCTGCCTACAGGGTTATTATAAAAACCTCCCCAACCGTACCATGGATTATAAAATCCCCAAGGGCCTCCCCAGTATCCACCCCATCCGAAGTTGGAGTATATTAATCTGGATTTATTATTTACAATAGCAATATAGCGAAATAAAACATCTGGATTATCTTTACTATACTGTAAGCCTCTAGCTGCTAATTCTTTATTAGCGGCGTCCATAATATTAGTTTGAGCAATATTATTATCAAAATAAGATTTTGATAAGGAATCTACTGGTGGCAACCAACCATAAGTTTTGAACTGATTGAAGTCCAAATTTTGCACTTTCGTAGTATTATATTGATAGGACGAACAAGAGGCAAAAAAGACGCCAATCAAAATGAATAAAAGAAATTTTTTCATAACAATTTGATTTTATAAGTATTAGACACTGATGATATAAAATAGTTTAATGCTTTTTTTAAAAAATATTTAAAAAGGGTACTGCGCAACTAAAGGCATCGCACGTCCCGGGCCAAAAGCCTTGGGGCTGACGCGTAGTATAGGTGGGCATTGGTATCTTTTAAATTCTGCAGCTGTTAAAAGTTTTGATATTCTTTCTATTAACGCGGATTCATAACCTAACGCTACAAGTTCAGAGCCTGTTTTTTCGTTTTCAATAAGCCCAAATAAAATGGCATCTAATAACGCATAATCAGGTAAGGAGTCAGAATCTTTTTGATCCGGTCTTAACTCGGCAGAAGGAGGTTTTACAATGGTATTTATCGGAATAATTTCTCGTTCTCTATTGATATACTTGGCTAATTCAAAAGCTTGAGTTTTATAGACATCTCCAATGACCGATAAGGCTCCAGCCATATCTCCATAAAGGGTGCCATAACCTACAGCAGCCTCGGATTTATTGGAAGTATTCAACAGGATATATCCCAATTTGTTGGAAATAGCCATCAATAGGGTTCCGCGTGTTCTGGCCTGAATATTTTCTTCCGTAGTATCGGCTTTTAAGCCCTCGAAGCTGGGTGCTAAGACTTGTTCAAAAGCAGATGCGACCGGATGGATGGGAATAACCTGATGTTGACATCCCGTAAATTTCACCAGATCTAAGGCGTCTTTGATGGAATGATCTGAAGAGTATTCTGAAGGTAGGAGAACCGCAAGCACATTTTCTGAACCTAAGGCTTCACAGGCTAATGCAGCTACTACAGCGGAGTCTAATCCACCCGAAAGTCCTAAAACTGCTTTTTTAAATCCTGATTTTTTAAAATAGTCTCGTAATCCTAAAATTAAAGCTTGATGGATTAATGCAATTTCTGAATTGACGGTATTGACTGCTACTGGGGCTTGTTCAATTTCAATAATCTGTAAGTCTGCTTCAAAAGTAGCGAGTTCTGCTATTATCTCTGCCTGCTTATTAAAAGCTAGGGAGCGGCCATCAAATATAATATCAGTATGAGCTCCTACTTGATTGACATAAATTAAAGGCAGATGGTAGGTATTTACAGTGTTTTTCAACACTTCTACTCGCTGCTCAAAATGAGTATAGGAAAATGGGGAAGCAGCAATATTTATAATTAAATCAGGCTGCTCCTGCATTAAAATATCCATCGGATTTCTGGCATAGGAGTTTACTTTTTCCTTATTCCAGAGGTCTTCACATATGGTTATGGCGAGTTTACATCCTTTATAGGTCACGCAGGAATAGGCTGCAGCAGGTTCAAAGTACCGATATTCATCAAAGACATCATAGTCTGGAATAAGGCCTTTATGACTGATATGCTGAACCTTTCCATCGGCAATAAATACGGCTGAATTAAAGAGGGCTTTCCCGGTTTCGGTATGATTTCGAGTAGGCGCACCAATGATACAGGCAATATCGGTACAGGATGAGGCTATTTGTGTTATGCTACGTTCACATTCCTGAAGAAAGACTTGAGAACGTAAAAGATCTTTTGCGGGGTATCCGCCAATAGCTAATTCAGCAAAAATAATAAGTTCTGCTTGTGCAGATTGGGCTTTTTGGATAGCTTCTATTATCGCCGCTGTATTGGCTTCAAAATTACCTATATGATAGTTTAATTGCGCTAAAGCTATTTTCATAATTATCTATTTAGTTGAATGCGATACTCAATATGTTTAAAAGAAAAGGCCGATGTTCACGCCTAAATAGGAGTTTCGGGGACTCCCTTCTTTTATCGTGCGCGTGAAGCCATTATTAAAAGAAAGACCAGTCATTAAGGATAGGTTGCGATCTAATTTCCATTCCACACCGCCCCCAATTTGTAAACCTAAACGTATTAAGTCGGCTTTGGAGCCCATATCCTTAAATTTGGCCTCGGTTTCTAACTTTTCTTTAGCGCCGACTTTAAAAGCGGTGGTAAATCCAAATTGCCCATAAAAAGAATTTCGATTGACAATATCCGATTTCAGTTTGATTGTCCATGGAATTTCCGCGTATTGAACGCTATATTCCCGATCTCCAGATTCAAAATTTGGAGAGCTTACGATGCCATTGATTTTATTGATTGTCAGTCCAGTGGAAAAATAATAGTTTTCAGAAAATCCAATATCTGCCAATAGACCATAGCCAACTCCCAGTTTACGTCTCCCATCATATTGATCATTATCCCCAAATCTTAACCATCCCATATGTGGATTGACAACTAATCCTATAGCTAGTTTTTTGTGGTATGTAGAATATGAATTTTGGCCTCCATAATAACCTTGAGCTACAGCAGTAGAAGATATAGCGACTAAAAGTAAAAGGACTGCGGTGAATGCAAACTTGTTATTGATCATGTAAATGTATTTAAGATAATTTAATTCTTTATTTTAGCGATGCTAAAATCTAAGTGTATAATAAATGAGAAAATTACGTCCTCTACAAATTTATTCCTTTTTTTTGATTCTGATGCTTTTTTCTTGTCAAGAAAAAAGTACTCAAGTCGATGTGAGTCATATGGATATCCACATTCAGATTCATCGCTTCGATCAGGAGTTATCTGCTTTAGATACCAATCAAATTATTGCGACCAATAAGCGCTGGCAACAGGAATATGGATTCTTTTATAACGATTATATGGAGTATATGTTAGAAGTCGGGTCTCCTCAAGATTCGACCTATATGGATTATATGCTCCGCCGTATTGTGAAGCAACCCGATTTTTTAGCTTTAAATCAGGCTGTAGCCAAGACTTTTCCAAATTTAAAATCTCAAGAAGAAGGATTAACGCATTCCTTTAGACTATTAAAATACTATTTTCCCGAAATTCAAATTCCTAAATTTTATTCTTTTTTCTCGGGATTCTCTGTTCAGACACCCATTGGGGAGGACTATATGGGGATAGGTTTGGATATGTTTTTGGGCGCTAATTCGGAATTCTATCCGGCATTGATTAAGTCTATACCCTTATATATTTCCAAAAGATTTACGCCTGATAATATCGTTCCTCGCGTGGTGGAGAGCTTTTTAAGGGAAGATTTATATCCTCAGGATAATTTAGATGTCACCATGTTGCAACATATGGTATATCAAGGGAAAATTCTATATGCCATGGATCTGACCTTACCGCATACAGCTGATAGTTTAAAGATCGGTTATACGGCAGCACAAATGGATTGGGCGAAACATTATGAGTCCGATATTTGGTCTTATTTTATGCAAGAAAATTTAGTCTTTGAATCTGATTTTTTAAAGATTCAACGTTATTTTACGGAAGCACCCTTTACTAAGGAATTGGGGGAGCAGCAGGAATCGGCACCTAAGTTAGGGAGTTTTATCGGTTGGATGCTGGTCCGTAAATATATGGAGGGACATCCTGAGGTAACTTTAATGCAGTTATTTGAACAAAACAACGCACAGGAAATTCTGCAAGAGTCCAAATATAAAGGTAGAAGCAAATAAAAAAATCCCAGAACTAGTTCTGGGATTTTTTTATTTATTGGGGGGAATAAATTTCTTATTGAGTAGTGGTAAAAGGCTTATCTGAAATATCTTTTACTGAAATTGTAAAATCTAAAGGCGAATGTGCCGGGATTTTATCAGATGACTGCTTGCCATATCCATAGAAAGATGGCGTTACGATACGGATTTTAGAGTTTTTCTTTAAACCTCTAACCGTTAGACCACCAATAGCTTTACCGCTGATTTTTTGAGGTAGAAAAGCAATGTTCCACGCTGGAATAATTCTTTCTAATAATTTAAATGTTGCTGTCTCACCTTCTTTGGTTGCATCAAACTGGGTACCGGATAATAATCTTCCTGTATACTCTACTTTAACATAAGGAGCTTTGATGGTATAAGAAGAACCATAATCTTCTATAGAATAGGTGTAAGAGGAATCCACACCAGCCTCAATTAAATCATACCAAATGCCTGAAGCAGTGTCCAATTTAGGATTTTCGAAATTTTTCATAGCGAATTCCTTAAGAATAGGCTTTTGTAATTCGAATTGCTCTTTTTCAATAATTAAATCATTCTCATACTGATTGTCTTTGGTACAAGCAGAAAATGCTGTTAATGCTACGGCAGCAACACAAATAATAGTAAAGATCTTTTTCATATTAGTTTTTATTGTTTTTAACATTATAAGATAGAACGGAACTGAAGGAGATTATGCGACAGCAAGGGATATATTTTTTGATAAAAATATTCAAATTGGGAAGGAAAGTCACTTTCTGAGCATTTCAAGAAGCTTTTTGCTGGAAAGATAATTGAAATTTCTCTGGCGAACGGTAAAATCTGGAGTTAAAATCAGTGTCGTTGGAAAAGATATTCCTCCTTTTCTTCCTGCGAGGAGTTGTGCCATTTCATGAATAGAATTTCTAGCCTGCGGTTGTGGATTTCTAAGCCACTGCCCATCAAAGTTTATCTCTTCTTTACTTTCCGCATTAAAGCTAACGGCATAATATGCGGTATTTAAAAGGTTGACGACATCGGGGTTTTTAAAGGTTTCCTTTTCCATTTTTCGGCAGTAAGCACACCAATCGGTATGGAAGAAAATAAAGACCGGTTTGGGCTGCACTTTTAAGGAGTCCGATAGGGCGGAAAATGAGATCCAGTTAATCTCTTGCGCCTGCACAGGCAGACGCAAGAGTAAACCAAGTATAAGTATACTGAGAATTTTCATTAATGAAAGTGTCCAATTTTTATACCAAAAGTATAAGTTCTAGGTCTCGAAGGACCATAAATATAATCTGAGTCACGTGTAGCTCCGATATCAAAATCTTTCTGATAAGCATTAAACATATTCTGAATTCCGGCTGAAACTTCAATAAAATAATCCTTTTTCACCGTAAAGGTTTTTCCTAATCTGAAATTTAACTCAAAGAATTTCGGAGTATGTACGAGATTCATCATTTCTCCATCTATAATATGCGGGGCAATCATAGAGCCTGTATATACGCCTGTAATATCCGTGGAGATGCTTGAGCTTACTTTCCAATTGGTATTTAAGAAACCATAGGTATTGGGAGAGCGTAACATGGTTTTGCTTGCCACTGTAGCTTCCGGATTATCATTTTCAAAAACTATCTGTGCTTCCTTATATTTAGAACGTTGTATCGTTCCTCCGGCTTGAAAACTCAAGGCTGCAGAGGGAGCAATATTAAGTTCGATATTGGTTCCATAGACATATCCATTTTCTCCATTTCTCATTTCTTGAATCAGCAGGCCATCCTCTTCGGAGCTATAGACATTGGTAAATGGATTTTGTAACTCCGTATAAAAGCCCTCTACAAGTAAGCTTGTCTGTGTGGAGCCGAAATTTTTATTGAAATTTAAGGAACCGGTATACGCATTCGAATATTCTGTTTTTAGGCCTTCCCCCATAAGTACAAAAACCTGCTGTCCACCTACAGAGGAGACGTGCATATCTTCATTAAAGGCTTGAGGGGCTCTAAATCCACGGGCATAACCTCCTCTAAATTGAAAGTTTTCCAGAATATCATATAATATCGTTAAGCGTGGAGAAAAGGTGCCAAAGTTTAAATCTGAACTTCGTTGAAGTGTTCCTAATGCATATTGACCATCGATAATGGAGTAGTCATAACGTGCTCCGATTAATGTTTTTAAAGCTGCCGTAGGTTTCCATTCATACTGCGCATAAGAACCTATATTTTTGGTTTTTTGATCGATAATACGTGCATATCCTGGAATTTTATCTAAGGTTTTATTAGTGGTAAATTCAGCTCCTACAGTTAAGACATCCGTAGGGAAGTTATAGGTATACTGCAGACCTGAAGAGGTCGAAAGATCTGTCGTAGTTCCATATGCATTCGCCGCAGTTAGGCTATCCGCTAAAGTACGTTCGCCCCCAAGTCCACCGTAATAACTATCTCTATTACTTTTTTGAATGGAACTATACAGCGATAGTTTTTGATTGAAATTATCGAAATAATGATCGTATGTCACTCCTCCAATAAATGAATTTGTTTCAATCTGTTCGGTGATATCCGTAAAATGTGGAGCTTTTTCCAATTGGTCTCCACCACGACGGAATTCATGTAGGGTACTGAAGTCTACGGTAATTTTATTATTTTCATTTGTTTTATAGAATGCTTTAGCTCCAAAGGTCGTATTTCGCAATTTGGTGATTTCTGTAAATCCATCCTTATTGGCATCAAAAGCTTGACGATTTCTATTCATTCCATAAAATGTCACACCAGACATTAAATCCTCATCTACAATAGAGGTATTAAAGTCTACGGTATTATCCCAGGCACGTCCTCCAATTAAAGAGTTGGTGCTTTTAATAGACCAGTCATTTTCTATAGGGTCTTTGGTGATGATATTAATTGTTCCAGCAATGGCATTAGCCCCAAATAGAGCTGATCCTCCAGAGCGTACCACCTCAATTCGGTCGATCATAGATGTCGGAATTTGATCTAAACCATAGACTGAATTTAATGCTGAAAATATAGAGCGGCTATTGATTAGAATTTGAGAATAGGCTCCTTCCAAACCATTTAGTCGGACCTGTGTAAATCCACAGTTCTGACAATTTGTTTCCAATCGTACTCCCGGTTGGTAATTTAATGTCTCCGACATGGCTACCGATTGGGTAGCATTAAATAGTTTTGGACTTAATACATTAACAATGACCGGAGCCTCTCTTCTATTGACACGGTTTCTAGTGGCAGAGACTACAACCTCATTGAGGTTGAGGTGATCTTCGATCAGCTGTATCTGTAAAGGCTGTGCAAAGTCCGTTGCACTGATCTCTTTTTTAAGCGGCTGATAGCCTACCGCACGGATGATAATGACATTCTTTTTATGCGGCTCTAGGGAGATTTCGAATTTACCTTCTGCATTAGAAGATGTTCCAAAATCTGTTTTATCTATTAATATGGAAGCTTGACTGATGGGCTTTTGCTTCTCATCGACAATCGTTCCCTTAATTAGGGACTGAGCAAAAACATGGAAATTTAGGACAATAAATATTAGGGAAACAAAGTATTTTAGTTTCATAGAGTATGTGTTGTGTTTAAATATAATTTATAGCAATGTCGCCTTTTCTTTTCTTCTGAAAAGGGCGTACCTATCCCATGAAAGGGAAAATTGAAAAAAATTATACTACTGGGGGACCTCTACGAAAATTATGGTGAATCAGCGGCTTAACTAAAGTATCGAAATAAGCCGTCGAATAATTAATGACAAATTGAAACGGAATGGTAAAGTTAAAGACAAGTAGTCCATCGTATAGATAAGTTCCTTGATAGAGAATATCTAAATAATGAATCTG
>DAIQRP010000114.1:8185-9157 GCA_036786125.1 Sphingobacterium sp. | reverse complement strand
TGCGTTAAGGAAAGGCCTAAATGAAAACGATAGAGCGGTTTGACAGTAGCTTCATCAAAGACATAGTTGATATCTTTTCCTTGTATCTGGCTTCCCTGTATACCCAGATGCGCTTTCCAAACAAGGACATCAGTCTCCTGAGCCCATGCCTGAGCAGGATATGTACATAGGACGAATAGAATATATATGTAGTTTTTCATCTGATTCAATTAAAATTGTAATCCCCATTGCGGAGACGATTGTTCTAAGCTTACTCTAGCTGCAGCATATTCAAATAATTTTTCCAGGTAGGCCACTTGTAATTCATTCCGCTGCTGTCTGGCTGTCAACAGCTCAAAAATGGAAGCATCTCCAGCTTTATATTTTAGATATACACCTTCCAAAATCTTATCTGCTTCCAACAGTATTCCAGACTCATAGCGCTGAACTTGCTCTTGAAGTTGCTGCGTTTGCAAGTAGGCGTCTTGAATCTCTTTACGTAAAACCAGGCTTGTCCATTCTAGTTGAGTTTGCTGTTGTTGGATTGTTAAACGCTGTGCTTTAAGTTCTCCAAGATTTCTATTCGAGAATTTTAAAGGAATAGCAATGCCTGCAGATGCCGTAGCCATCGCTGGAGTTGGGGCAATTACATTTCGGACATAACTATTATAGCCTAATTCTACATGCACTTCGATATCCAATTTGCGGTTAGCCTGCAGTAGATTTAAAATCGAGTGCTGCATATGAATTCCCTGCTTAGCCAATAGAACTTCAGGCCTCAGGGCTAGCCCATATTGGATGAAATCTTCTAAGGGAGCAAGTTGCTTAGGAACTTGCAGATGCCCTGTTGGGAGGATATCCAAGTCCGTGGCTCCCATCAGCTGATATAAAGATCTCAATGCAGCCCCAAGCTCTTGTTTCGCTTCTAACCAACGTGTATAGGCCTGAAAGGACTCTAAAGCCGATTGTCGAGCTTCTAAAGCCGATAATTCC
>DAIQRP010000114.1:7420-8175 GCA_036786125.1 Sphingobacterium sp. | reverse complement strand
CCTAATTTTAATCTTAAACTATCTGCATCAGCAAGTTCCTTAACCAGTAGATAAGCTTCTTGCTGATATTGCTCGATTTGCTGATCCTTTAAAACAGTAAGAAACTGTACTGTGGCCTCCTGTCGAAGTGTTTGAAAATATAATTGTAGCTCTAAATCAGCCTGACTCTTTTCTGCCTCTGCTACAGAAACACGCGCCTTTCTCTTTGCTCCTAATGCTATTTCCCATGACAGCCCGCTCGTAAAGCCATATCCCATTTCAGAGCGCCTCTGTCCATTATCAATCCAGCTAAAACTCCATGATGGATCGGGAAATACTTTTGCTGCTTCTACAGCAAGTTCCGAGATACTCCGATTCATCTGCATAGCGAGATACTCCTGATGATTCTTCGATACGGCATCCATAAAATCCAGGTAGCTTATACTTTTCTGTGCAGATGCAGATAGGAAAAGAAGAAGACTACTTATCAGCAGATTAATTTTTTTGAAATTCATGATCTTTATTTTTTTCCATTAAATAATAGAGTGCAGGTATCGCATATAGGGTAATTAAAGTAGAAAACAATAGGCCATATACAATCACAGTCGCTAGTGGACGTTGTACATCTGAACCGATTCCCGTAGCTAATGAAGCGGGAAATAAACCCAATACCGCCACGGTAGATGTAAGTAAAACAGGTCTAAAGCGATCTGTAGCGCCCTGAATGACGGCTTGAAGAAGCACTGCTCCCTGAGCTCTTAATTGATTGATATGCG
>DAIQRP010000114.1:0-7410 GCA_036786125.1 Sphingobacterium sp. | reverse complement strand
GGACCCCATTCTGAATAGCAACCCCAAATAACGCGATAAAACCAACTGCAGAAGATACATTTAAAGTCATTCCCCGAATATTTAAAGCCAGCATGCCACCAAATAAGGCTAAAGGCACAATACTCATTAATAATCCCGCTTGATTGAATTTACCAAAAGCCCCATACAAGAGCAGAAACATTAAGGCCAGCACCATCGGAACGATAAATGAGAGATGTGCATAAGCCCGATGTTGATTCTCAAATTGACCTCCCCAAACTAAAGAAATTGCATCTTCATCATAATGAATATCTTTTTTAATCAGCTGTTGGGCTTCTTTTAGAAAAGCGGACAGATCCTTACCTCTTAAATTCATGCTCACCGTTAGATGACGCTGATTCATCTCTCTAGATATCATGCTTTCCCCCGTATTCAATTGAATCGTGGTCACCTGAGAAAGTGGAATTTTTGCTCCATCGGAATTCGTTAACATTAAATTCCCTATGGCTTCGGGCGTATTTCTACTTCCCTCTTCATAACGGCAGATAATATCATATACCTTTGCTCCAATATAAACCTGGGAGATTGCTTTTCCACCCATAGCCACAGAAATTAACTGAGTAACATCATCAGCCTGCAAGCCATATTGCGCTACGCGCTCCCGATCGACATGAATTTGAATCTGAGGTAAAGGAGGCTCCTGGTCGATATGTAGATCTGCAACACCAGAGATGGTAGAAAGCGAGGTAATTACCTGATCTGCAATACGACGTAATTCTTTAAAATCAGTACCAAATATCTTAACGACTAATTCCGCATGCGCTCCAGCAATTTTATCCATCACGCCATCGATCATAGGCTGAGAAAAACCTACAGTAAATCCAGGCAAATGTTGATATCGCTCTTCCAAATCTCGGATTAGATCGGCTTTCCGTCTACCATTTTTCCATTGCTTATAGGGTTTAAGGCCTATGCTACATTCAAAATGAGAAGGAGTCCAGGCGTCCGTACCATCGTCATTTCTACCGGCTTGAACCATCATATAAGTCACCTCCTCATATTCCATAGTTACCTGACGTAATTCATCCGACATCAACTTCGACTGCTCTAAAGTAATGCCTGGAGGAAGACTTACCTGAAGCCAAATGGATCCCTCATCCAAATTTGGAAGGAAGTCCTTTCCTACGCGATAAGTTAGCCCCGCTGACATTGCTAATGTTATTAGCAATGGAATAAAAATAGCTTTCGGGCGACGCATTATACGGATAATCTGCTGTCCATAGCCATTGGAAAGTCGGGCAAACCATGGATTGACCTTAATCTTTTGCGGTTTTCGATAGATCAGATAAGCTATGGGCGGAATTAATATTAAGGCACAAATTAATGCACCTAATAAGGCATAACCTACCGTAAATGCCATAGGTGTAAATAATTTACGCTCGATACGTTCAAATGCAAATAAGGGAAGATAAGCCGTAATAATAATAAGCGTAGCAAAAAAAATAGGACGGCTTAAACTTGCAACTAGCTTTCCAATAGCTGGACCTTTAAATTCAACCTCTTCCTCCTCCTCCCGTTTCTTTAGAATAGATTCCATCATCACAATCGCGCCATCTACAATAATTCCAAAATCGATTGCACCCAATGAAAGTAAATTCGCCGGTATATCGGTTAATTTCATCAAGATAAAAGCAATGCACATAGAAACGGGAATAGTCAAAGCAACTAATAAAGCTCCTCTCCAACTGCCTAAAAAGATAATTAAGACGACAATAACTAAAACAATTCCTTCTAAAAGCGTATGGGATACCGTAGTCAAGGTGTTATCTATTAAATCTGTACGATCCATAAATGGTTTTACAAGCACCCCTGGAGGAAGAATTTTCTGATTGAGGTGATCTACGGCATGATTAATCCCCGCCAGCACAGGACTTGGATTCTCCCCTTTTAAAAGCAAGACAATACCCTGTATACCATCAGAAATATGCAGACCTTCGCGGTCGGTATATCCCAATGCGCCTTTGCGTTCCAAATTCCCATACTTCACTGTTCCTAAATCAGAGAGCAGTACCGCTCTACCCTGCTCCGACTTAACTGCAATAGCCGCCAAATCTTCGAGATTCGAAATCAACCCAATTCCACGAACGACATAGGCCTGATCTCCTCTATTGACCATAGCTCCACCAGCATTGGCATTATTCTTTTCTATGGCTTCAATAACATCTTCAAGACTCAGGGCATAGCTATCTAATTTCTCGGGGTCAATTTCCAGTTGAAACTGCGTGGTTAAGCCCCCAAAATTAGTGACATCTGCTACTCCAGTTACCTGCTTTAGATACGGAATTATAGTAAATTCCTGAAGGTCAGAAAGCTCACGTAAAGAATACTGATCCGAATGTAGCACATATCTAAAAATCTCTCCTGTAGGAGAAGTTAGAGGGTCTAATTCTGCCTTAGCATCATATGGAAGATCAACCTCGGCAATACGCTCCAGTATTCGAGTTCTGGAAAAATAGTCATCTACGCCATCTTGAAATACAATAACAATCATAGAAAGTCCAAATGTACTCTTACTACGCATCACATGTAGTCCTGGAAGACCATTGATTGCACGTTCCAATGGAATGGTAATCTGTTGTTCAATTTCTTCCGCAGCTAATCCGGGCACCTGAGTTACTATCTGAGAACTTACATCACCGATATCGGGGTAAGCTTCTAAAGCCAGTCTTTTCCAGGAAAGCATGCCAAATACACATAGCAATGCAAATAAAGCGACTATTAACCATCGCTTTACAAGAATGTTTTCAAAAAATTTGTGCATAACTAATGCTGTTTATTCAATAAGTAAAATGCGCCATCGGCTAAAATTTGAGTTCCTTCGTTTAATCCGGATTTAATTTCTATCTGATCTCCATATACAGCAGCAGTTTGCACTTCCCTACGGATAAATATAGAGTCCGCAGCGCCCTGCATATAGACATACGACTGTAAGCCCTGTTGCAAAATGGCGCTTGCCGGCAGAAGCAACCGATTGGCCGATTTTAACTTAAACTCCACATCCACAAACATTCCAGGCTTTAATACGCCTTTTGGATTTTTGGCTGCCAGCAGAATGGAAACACTTCTATTGTCTGTCTTTATTTCCGGAGATATATAATAGATATCTACGGCTAGAGAATCCTGATTAATCAGTGTTGCCGAAACGAGATCTGACAGATTAGGCATATCTTTCTCTTTTAATTGAGCAGATATCCATATATTTTCAAGTTGAGCAATACGGATTGCTGTCATATCCTCCTCTTTAATATAGCTGCCTACGACTAAAAGCTGTTCGATAATCTCTCCATGAATAGGCGCTTTTACGAGCAGAGGCTGCCCTAGGGTTAACTTAGAAGTATCCATTTGAAAAACTTCCAAGGCTTTCTTAGCTTGTACATACTCCTGATGTGCCTGCTCATATTCCAATTTGGACAATTCATAATCACGCAGAGAAATCAGCTCATGATCATACATCTGTTTTTGTCTTTTCCAATGAATCCGTGCAGTCTGCTCTTCAGCTTTCGCTTTAAAGAATTCCTTTTGGCTTAAAATAAATTCTGGAGACTGCATTTCGAATAATGGGGCTCCAGCTTTTACCTGTTGTCCGAGCTTCACATATACCTTAGTAATCCTTCCCGAAAATGGAAGTGTAATAAAAGCTTGCTGGGCAGGAGGAATTTCTACAACTCCACGACTCTTTAATGTTCCGGTGATGGCTTGACTGCTCAGCTGCTGAAGTTTAAGCTTCCCAAACAATTCTGTCTGTTTAGATACGAAAACCGTATCTCCCTTTCTCAAGATGGCTGGCTGGCTTACTTCCTGCTCGCCTGAAGTACAGGCAAGGAAAGCAAAGCAGCTCAACCATTGAAATCCTCTTTTCATCATTATATCCAAGTTTGAAATTTTTTGATATACCAATTTTTCACAAATTGCGTCGTTATACAGTAGGCGGCTAAAATTCCGATTAACCAAGGGAAGTACGCTAAAGGCATGGCTTGCATTTTAATCGCTGCAGCCCAAGGGGTAAATGGAATTAAAATGCCTATCAGCATAATCAATGAAGTCATAGCCACCACAGGTGCTGTTGCCCAAGACTGTATAAATGGGATCTTACGTGTACGAATCATATGGATAATAAGTGTCTGCGACAGTAATCCCTCGATAAACCAGCCCGTTTGAAACAGAGTTTGATGCTCTGGACTATTGGCTTTAAACACAAAGAATAAAACCGCAAAGGCGATAAAATCATATATCGAACTTATAGGACCTATATACAGCATAAATCGTTTTATATTCGAAGGCTCCCAATTTTTCGGTTTCTCTAAAAACTCCTTATCGATGCTATCCCAAGGAATGGTAGTTTGCGAAATATCATACAATAAATTTTGAATTAATAGATGCACGGGTAACATCGGTAGAAAGGGTAAGAAAATGGAAGCTCCTAACATGCTAAACATATTTCCAAAGTTGCTACTAGTTGTCATTTGGATGTATTTGGTAATATTTCCAAAAGTCCTTCTACCATAGATTAAACCTTTTCTAAGTACCATCAGATCTTTCTCCAATAGAATAACATCGGCAGACTCTTTGGCGATATCGACCGCAGTATCTACAGAAATACCTACATCAGCATCTTTTAAAGCAATGGCATCATTAATACCATCCCCCATAAATCCAACAGTATGTCCTTTTTTACGTAAGGCTTGTATCACACGAGATTTCTGAATAGGGCTTAATTTTGCAAAGACCGAAACTTCTTGTACGCGGTCGAGCAGCTCCTGCTCAGTCCATTTTTCTAATTCCATACCGTTCACAACATGCTGTACCGGTATACCGACATCTTTACAAATTTTACGCGTTACAATCTCATTATCTCCAGTAAGCACTTTCACTTGAACGCCTAACTTCTGTAAAGCTTCGATGCTGGGTGCTGCAGAAGGTTTTGCAGGATCTAAAAAGCCAATAAAACCTGTAAATATTAAATTCGATTCATCCCCAATATGATAGTTTAAAGCATGATTACCTTCAAACTCCCGAATAGCTACTAATAAGACACGCAGTCCATCGGCATTCATGCGCTCCGCAATTTCTAGAATTTCTGCTTTTCGCACAGCATCTAATGCCTCGATTGTATCTTTTTCCCGATGTACTGAACGGTTCTCTCCAGGTTCAAACGTATGTGTGCAGAGGTCTAAAAGTTCTTCTACAGCCCCTTTGCAAATCAATAGATGCCGGCCATCCTGTTGTTTTAAAATCACAGACATCCGACGACGTTGAAAATCAAATGGAATTTCATCTACTTTAATAAAATCCTCCTCTACTTTCAAATAATCATGAAGCTCCACATGATCTAGGATAGCTTTATCTAAAAGATTTTTCAATCCAGTTTGATGAAAGCTATTTAGATATGACCATTTCAGCACTTCATCATCTTCCTTACCATAGATATTTAAATGTTTCTCTAAAACTATTTTATCCAAGGTTAGGGTTCCCGTTTTATCTGTACATAACACATCCATGGCACCGATATTTTGAATAGCATTCAGCCGGCGGATAATAACCTTATGCTTGCTCATATTTAATGCTCCTTTGGCCAGGTTTCCAGTGACAATCATAGGTAGCATTTCTGGAGTTAAGCCCACGGCAATAGCCACAGCAAATAAAAGGGCCTGCATCCAATCTCCTTTAATCAATCCGTTTAATAAGAAGATTACAGGTACCATAACCAGCATAAAGCGGATTAATAACATGGATACCTGGTTCACTCCTTTATCAAAGGCCGTTTCCACTGGAGAGCGAGCAAGTTGCTTGCTGATACTTGCGAAATAGGTATGATTTCCAGTATGTACGACCACAGCTGTGGCAGTACCACTGACTACATTAGTCCCCATAAAACAGATATTATTCAAGTCCAACAGGTTTTGCTTGTCGGCATCACGAATGGCTAAATAGTTCTTCTCTACAGGTAGAGCTTCGCCTGTAAGCATCGATTCAGAGATAAATAAATCTTTGGAAAATAGTAATCTGCAATCTGCCGGAATCATATCTCCTGCAGATAAGGAGATGATATCTCCCGGAACTATCAATTGGATATCTATCTCTTTGATATCTTCAAACTTGCGTTTGACAGCACAGCTCGATCGGATAAAAGCTTTTAACTTCTCCGCCGCCTGATTACTTCGATATTCCTGTGAGAAACGTAGTAAGCCAGATATGACCACCATCACAGTTACAACTAAAACCGTCATATACTCCTCTTCCCCAGATTTAGCGAGTATAACATCCAATAGGAAGGATATCCCCGTGATAATCAATAGAATAAAAATAAAGGGATTGATAAAGGCTGCGGCCAACTGTTTCATCCAAGAAGGCGCTTTATCGGTAGCCACCTCATTTTTACCATATTTATGTAAGCGATCTTTAGCTGTCTGTGCGGAAATCCCTTCTGAGGAAGTCTCTAACATCGCGAACACCAACTTTTCCTCATGTAAAGCTGCATTTTGCAACTTTATGCTGCTTCCTCCAAAAAATTCATACTGATTGGAAGCGGCTTTTTTATTTTTCCATAATTTCATCATAACACTTCTTTTAATGATCGAAATCTGATTGTGTACTAATTAATTTCCAACTCACTTTGGTTACCTGATACTCTATGGTCATCTGCGCGGCAATACTTTCCATATAACTATCCATAGCTGTACTTGATACCAGCTCAGCCGTAATAACTGTCTTTAAGGGATTGGTATCATCATAACTATCCAAAGATTTGAGTAATATCTTATCTTCCTTTTCCATAAGTTTCATCAGCGTCACGCGAATATGATTTTCTACTTCATTAAAACAGATCAGTTGTAACTGGTACGAGCGCATCTGAGTCTCCATTTCAGAAATAGGAAACTTATTTAAAAAGGCTGAAAAAGGACGTAGCAATAAATGCGTAAGCATAATTGTGACTGTAACTAATACTGCTTCTTTATATCGTCCAATCGCTGATAGACATCCTACGGATGCAGAACACCAAATTGTTGCTGCTGTATTTAAGCCGCGCACGGAAAGACCATCTTTCATAATTACGCCAGCCCCTAAAAATCCGACACCAGATACAATCTGTGCTGCCACTCGAGAAGGATCTCCCTCGTGATTGGTGATACTAGTGGACAATAGTATAAATGAGGCCGAACCTATGGAGACTAAGGTATTCGTCCGTAATCCTGCAGAGCGTTGACGCCATTGTCTCTCTACTCCAATGCTTGCACCCAAGATAAATGCTAATCCTAAACGTGTTGCAAATTCAATCATTATATTTCCCTCCTTTCTGCGTACAAAAGTAGGGAGCACTATCTGGAGAGACCGTTAGAGGACTTTTAAAAAATTATTAGAAAATTATTAGAG
>DAIQRP010000113.1:8207-9332 GCA_036786125.1 Sphingobacterium sp. | reverse complement strand
ACTCGTCATATGGAAGGCATGAAAAACGGATTACAAAGCATAAAAGGCTAAAAATAAATAATTATCTTATTTAAAATGGAACCGTTTACAAGACGGAAATAGCAGACAGCAGATTGTCAACTAAATCAGTCAGACCTTATATTTTTCAAATAACAATAGTCAGACAGAGCAGTTTCTGTCTTTAAAATAAAGCAACATGAGAAAAGCGTTTATTATCCCATTAGGCATTTTATTGAGCAGCGCCCTATTAACGGGTTGTGGCGTTAGTAAAAAACAGTATGCACTATTGCAATCTGAGCATGCCGATTTAGCAAAATTATACCAAACTGGTCAAATCGATTTGACGGAAGCTCGTGCGCGCATAAAAAGTTTGGAAGAGCAATTATCCAATGAGAAAAAGAATAATGAGGGTTTAAAACAAGCTCTTGCTAATCTTCAGGGAACTTTAGATAAGAGTATTACTCAAAATACACAAGGGAATGTCAACATTTCTAAATTGGTGGATGAGATTAATGCATCGAATAAATATATCCAACACTTAGTAAATACAAAAAACAAATCTGATTCATTAAATGTCGTATTAACGAATAACCTGACTCGTTCCTTAAGTCGTGAGGAATTAAAAGATGTGAATGTTCAGGTATTAAAAGGCGTTGTATATATTTCATTGGCGGACAATATGTTATATAATTCCGGTAGCTATGAAATCTCTAGCCGTGCTGGAGAGACGTTAAGTAAGATTGCCAAAATTATCCAAGATTACAAAGATTATGAAGTCTTAATTGAAGGTAATACAGATACCGATCGTATCTCTCAACCTAATATTCGTAATAACTGGGATCTTTCGGCATTACGTGCCTCATCCGTGGTTCAAGCCTTACAAAACAATTATGGTGTAGACCCTAAACGCTTAACAGCTGGAGGTCGTGGAGAATATAACCCTATTGCAGATAATGGAACAGCAACTGGAAAAGCTCGTAACCGTAGAACACAAATTATTATTACTCCGAAGTTAGATCAATTTATGGAGTTAATAGATAAAGCTCCTGAATCTTCAACAGAAGGTTTAGATAATTAATAAAAAAGAGGTCATTATTTTAATGACCTCTTTTTTTATATCAGACC
>DAIQRP010000113.1:6608-8197 GCA_036786125.1 Sphingobacterium sp. | reverse complement strand
ATATCTTTTTAATTCCGCTATTGCAATTAAAATAATCCCAATAACCAATAGATAATTATAAATACTATAATAGTTCCAATACAGCCAAAACCTGCTTTCTTAGCGCCCCAACCGGCTAATAATACTTTAAAAAATCTATTCATAATATATACTCTTAGTACTATTTCCAACAATTTTTCCTTGCAATTGTTTGCCTTTTAAAATTTATTCATTCTGTACAGAAAATTTTATACATTCCTTTCCGATAGATATTTATCATGCAGAGATTTTGACTCATTAACATTCTATATTTCGAATAAATAGGTACTATAAAGCCCTAGGATTATTCTAATTCTAGGGCTTTTTGATATACATCCGTAGGAGATATACTTTATAAAATTTCTCTTACTTTTAATTTATTTAAAAAGTAGGATTCTAAAATTCTTCCGTCTCCATGTAGTGTCCAAATTTCCTGAGGCTCCACCTGATTCACATAGGTTAAAATCTCCTGCCAATCCACATGGTCAGAAATATATAATTCAATATCATTCTGCTGTTGCAGACGTTTCCAGCCTGAGGCAAATGCTTTAAGTACATTTTTGGCTCTGAAATATGAATTAAATGTCATTGGCGGAACGATATACACTTTATTAGGTTCGCCATTCTTCATCTCCCTCCTATTATACAGTTCATAGGTTAATTTCACTCCTCCGAGCTGTTCATAGATTTTATGAAAAGGTACAATGCCATGATGCACTAAAACACGTAATTCGGGGCAATGCTCATTTAAAAGAGCCGTAATCCGTTGAGATTTCCCTAACGCATAGGAGCCCAACATAATATTAGAATGACGGTCTTTAAGTTTCTTAATTTCAGCAATAGGGTCAGGATGAGATACCTCAGGATTTGCAAAGGTGCATTCTGTAATTAGCACATCTGCTTTTTGCGATTCTAGAGGCTCACAGCTACCATCTTCCTGCATCTTATAATCACCTGTATACAAGTATTTGACTCCTTGGTAGCTCATTAGAATCTGTGCAGATCCCAATATATGTCCGGCAGGAATAAACTGTACTTCTACAGCGCCAAAATAAAAAGACTGATGAAAGCCATAGATTCGATAAGAGCTTTTAGGCTGTTGACTATAGCGGTATTGCATAAAAGCGGATGTCGCTTCAGTACAGTACACTTGTTGATGTCCAGGGCTTGCATGGTCTCCATGTGCATGGGAAACCACATCATGCTGAACGGGTTTTAATGCGTCGATATAAAAATCTCCATAACGACAGTAGTAACCTTCAGTTCTACGAACGAGAAAGTCATCTAAAATATTTGACATGTTTATTTTGTAAGCAATTGTTGATGCAAATTTAAAATTTGCGGTAATAAGGCTGTTTGACCATCATTAATGATCGTAAAGTCAGCGAGTTTTATTTTCTCCTCATCAGGCATCTGCTTGTTCATACGAGCGAGCACTTGCGCTTCTGTCGTATGATCACGTTGCAAGACTCGTTGCACGCGGATATCCTGTGGAGCGGTAACGAGAATGGTATAATCTAATTTCTTATAAGAGCCCGATTCAAAAAGCAGGGCCGCTTCTTTCAAGGAGT
>DAIQRP010000113.1:2292-6556 GCA_036786125.1 Sphingobacterium sp. | reverse complement strand
AGCATTTACGCGAGCAAGTTTTTCGGCATCATTAAATACTTGAGCAGATAGAAAAGGACGGTTCACCTCCCCATTAGGCAGATAAGTTTCCGCCCCAAATTCCTGAATTAAGGCCGTTTTAACTTGCTCAGATTGGGTCATAATCAACTGTGCTTCTTTATCCGCATCATAGGTAGGTATACCCAATACGTTAAAAATCTTACAGATTAAACTTTTTCCGGAGCCTATCCCTCCAGTGATTCCTACTTTTAAACTCATTATTTTCTGACAAAAAAATCTATATTTTGGGGTTCCACGGCCAGCACCTTACAATAGTCTGGAACTTTAGTAATCAATACAGGAAGGAATTTCACATGATTTTCCTCCCAGTTCGCTAGATCGACCTGGGCTTCAAAATCCCGAGGTGTCCATTTATCATAATCTTTAATAGATACGAGCAATGTAAGTGTTACTTTGGAAGGCAGGGTACGTACAGAAGTATATTTTTCGGCATTGACCACACGTAAGGGCACTTCTAAAATCTTTTCCGTCATCTCCCCTATGGGGATGTTCACTTGAACATTGGAAACTTCGGATTGATTTGGATATCGTTAATAATATCGAATTGCTTTTTAAACTGAATATTATAAACGGGTTTTATCAGGACTTTCTTTTGACTTTGTTTCGAAAAGTCAAAAAATAGCGTATCTGGACTGACAGAAACCACCCGTTTATCAGCAGGAAACTGCCTATTGACAAAACCTATCTGATTGGAGAACACAATCCAATTTCTATTTTTCAAGCCCGAAAGATCCACTTGTACCGTTGGTGTATCGTTTTGAAATTTGGTCATTAAGAGTTGCCAGCCCGACATTTGTATTTTTAAACTTACGGTATCCGATTGCTGAGGATGAAAGGCTTTATTCTCCGGAAGGTTCACATATTGCAAGGAAGCTTGCATGCGGTAGGTATATTCATTAGAAATGGCAAATAAAGTCCAGGCCAAAAAAGAAATAAGAATACACTTGGCAAACATAACCAGCTTTCTTTTTTGGGACTTATTTATTCTGACATTTGACATACCTTACAAACTTAATAAAATGTGTTTGAAAATGGGCGTTTATAAAAAAAGAAACCGTTTAAATAAATTTATTTAAACGGTTTCCAATACATTAAATTAAAGAAAATTATGCAGTTGCATTGGCTGCTTTTGAAGCATCTAATGCAATGGCAGTTTTTTCGAAACGGATTCTTACGCCTGAACCTACATCTACTAAAAATGTAGTATCTGAAACTTCCACAATACGTCCGTGAATACCTGCATTAGTCACGACTTTAGAGTTCACGCCTAATTCTTCAATATATTTTTTATGATCTTTTTGTTTTTTCATCTGAGGTCTAATCATAAAGAAATAGAATACCACAATGATTAAGATCATTGGTAAAAAGCTCATTAAACCGCCACCAGCTCCCGCTTGTAACATAACTGTGTTCATCATAAATATACGTGTTATTTAATTAATTATTATTTTTTTAAAACCTCACCTTTTAACTGTACAGTAGTGATGCTGTTAGAGCCATTAGATGATACGGTTACAATCTTTTGTTGTTTGCCCGCCTGACCATCGCTATTAAAAACCACTTTTACGGATCCTGTCTGACCAGGTAATACTGGGTTTTTAGAGAACTCTGGAGTTGTACATCCACAGGAAGCACTCACATTGGATAAGATTAAAGGAGCATCACCTACATTTTTAAAGGTATAAGTATGTTCTACGACTTCTCCTTCTTTTACTTGACCAAAATCAAATACGGGTTCTTCAAATTCAACAGTTCCAAAGGAACTGGCTGCTTGAGCTAAAGAGTCTGTGGTTACGGCTATAGCGGTTGTGTCTGTTGCATTTTCAGCTTTTTTATCTCCATTTCCGGAACAAGCTGAAAAAATTAAAAGGCCACAAATACTTTGTAAAGTGATGTTTAAAAGTTTCATATTTTAATCTTTTAATCCACGACCTTGCTTACGGATACGTCCATCCTGAGTAAGGTCGCTAAGAATTTTATCTAATATACCATTAATAAATGTATTTGATTTCAAGGTAGAAAATACTTTTGAAATTTCAATATACTCATTGATAGTTACTTTGACTGGAATAGAGCTAAAGTTAATTAACTCACAGATCGCCATACGCATTAAAATGGTATCAATTAAAGCAATACGGTCAGATTCCCAGTTTTTAGTTTTTTCAGAAATTAATTTTTGATATTCCTCCGCATAACGAATTGTCTTTGCCAATAACTCTAAGATAAAAGTTTTATCCTCTACCCAATTTTGAGTTAAGTCAGCCAATTTATTATTACGTGGATCCTCGGAGCTGAAATTTTTAAAAGTCTTCGCAATTAAAGCTTGTAAAATTTCTTTATCAATAGGCCAATTGATAAATTTCTCTTCGAATACTTGCTCAATAGAAGGTGATTTAAGAATAATTTTTTTGAAGATATATTTAATAATATCTTTCTCGGCACCAATAGAACGATCTTCTAAGCTTAAATATTCTAAATATGCTTCAGAATTTTTAAGTTGACTAAAGATACTACGCACGATTTCTGGATCGAAACCCCAAGAAACTTTATATTTCTTAACGTGTTCAGCATACTTTACATTTACGCGTAATGATTCGATAAATGTATTGGTACTTAATTTGGTGGTTAATGCTAAGTCTTTTTCTGTAGGCAGAAATTTGTTAGCACGGCCTTCTGCATCAATTAATGCATAGTCAGCAACTTCATCTAATAAATTTAATGTCCAAGTGTACATTTCGTAAACTTCATCGACATTTTTTAAAAGTGCAGTTTCATAGTTTTTAATAAGTTTATCCTCTGACAAACTGTACGCATAAAGCGTTTGCATAACTTTAACCCGGAGGTGTCTTCTATTAAGCATATTTTAAAGAACGATTGTGTATTATAAGAACGATTGTGTATTTTATACTATTTTTTTATTTTTCGAATGTCAAAGATACGCT
Source organism: Sphingobacterium sp. (assembly GCA_036786125.1). GTDB lineage: Bacteria > Bacteroidota > Bacteroidia > Sphingobacteriales > Sphingobacteriaceae > Sphingobacterium. Next base: position 3,554 of record DAIQRP010000113.1, on the reverse strand, counting down.
TTTCTGCGATTTTATTTGCAGCCTCGAATGAAGAAATTTGATCTTCTTTGGATTTCTGTAATACCGAGCGGGTTGCATCGTAAATATTTTCAATTAATGCATCTGTTCTCTCGGGACCATAACCCTCTAATTCGGAGTAGCAACTGATGAGGGCGCCAGCATTTATCAAAAAGTCAGGAGCATATAAAATTCCACGTTCATTTAATAACTTGGAGGTTTCCTGCTCATCTTTCAACTGATTATTGGCCGAACCGGCAATAATCTTACACTGCATATTGGAAACCGTATCCACATTAACCGTTCCACCTAAGGCGCAGGGTGCGTACACATCCACATCCAATTCATACACCTGGTTATAACGTACATGTTCGGCTTTATATTTTGCAGCGATCTTTAACATTCTATCTTCCGTGGTGTCGGAGACATAGACACGTGCATTTTCATGACGCAATAGACCGACTAATTTTTCTCCTACAGAGCCTAAACCTTGAACCACAATCTTACGACCTGCTAAACTATCTGAGCCATATAACTCCTTTAAAGAAGCTTTGATTCCATAATAAACTCCTTTTGCCGCAAAAATTGTTGTATCTCCTCCTCCTTTAAGGTAATTCGGCAGACCTGCCACATATTTAGTTTCGGTATAAATATGTTCTAAATCCTTTTGTGTAGTACCTACATCTATAGAAGCTACAAAATTTCCATTTAAGCTCGCTACAAACTGTCCAAAGCGGCGCAAGAGCACTTCTGTCTTATCTACGCGATGGTTACCAATAATTACGGCAGAACCTCCACCGAGGTTCAATCCTGTAATGGCTGATTTATAAGTAATGGCTTTGGAAAGACGCAGCGCATCTTCGACAGCTTCTGCCGTATTACTATAAGGCAACATTCTCACCCCTCCTATTGCGGGACCTAAGGTCGTATCGTGGATTGCGATAATAGCCTGTAGGCCGACTTCTTTATCATTACAAAAATAAAGGTTCTGATGTGAAGACTCTTCCATCAACTCGAATATTGCATTAGTAATCTGAGACATACGCTAGGAAATAGAATTTAACTAATTTAGAATTTACAGTACAAAAGTAGAAAAATAATTCCAGCATGATATGAATTATTCCATCATTTATAGCAATAAATGATTAGTTAATGACAGTATTCTCCTGAAAGGCCATACAAATACGATGATTTAGCCTTACTTTTGTAGTCTGTTATGAAGCATTTAGCCTATTTAAATAAGTATTTCTACAAATATCGCTGGA
>DAIQRP010000113.1:0-2282 GCA_036786125.1 Sphingobacterium sp. | reverse complement strand
ATTTTCGTTATTATCTCCAATTATTTTGGAATTTTACCTGCTAAGGTCATCCGTGAAGCCTTTGACTTAGTGCGGGAAAATATCGATATGTATAGACTCTACGAAGGATTCGAGCGTCAAGAAATGATCTATCGCGTATTTGGCAGTTCCTTATTATTTTTTGGAGCTGTAGTCCTTTTACTATCTATTCTAAGGGGTATTTTTCTGTTTATGATGCGTCAAACTATTATTTTGACCTCCAGACATATTGAGTATGATCTCAAAAATGAAATCTACAGCCATTATCAATATTTAGATTTTAGTTTTTTCAAAAAGAACAATACTGGGGATTTGATGAATCGCGCGACTGAAGATGTAAACCATGTTCGGAATTATTTAGGTCCAGCAATTATGTACTCCATAAATACCATCGTCTTATCCATTATGGTTATCTATGCGATGTATGATGTCAATCCGACATTAGCGACCTATGCCCTGGTTCCTATTCCTATCCTTTCTATCGTGATCTTATATATCAATAAGATTATTAATAAACGTTCGGAAAGAATTCAACGGCAGCTCTCCTCCTTATCTTCCTTTGTGCAGGAAACATTTTCTGGAATCCGTGTCATTAAAACATACAATAGGGAGCAGGATAAGATGAATGCTTTTGAAGAGGAATCGAATACCTATAGAAATGCCTCCTTAGATTTAGTAAAAATTCAGGCTGTATTTTTCCCTTTAATTCTACTCCTTATTGGACTGAGTACCATTATTACCATTTATATAGGTGGGCTTGAAGTTGCCAAGGGCTCTATTACTGCAGGTAATATTGCCGAATTTATTATCTATGTGAATCAATTGACCTTCCCTGCAATGTCTTTAGCCTGGGTTACTTCTTTAATACAACGGGCTTCCGCATCTCAAAAACGCATTAATGAGTTTTTACAGACGGAGCCGGAGATTGTCAACGGTACTGAAACCACAGATATCACTGGAAATATTGCGGTTCGTAATCTATCTTTTACCTACCCACATACCGGAATTCAAGCGATTAAAAATATCTCCTTTGATATTCCTGCCGGACAGACGCTAGCGATTATTGGGCGTACAGGTTCAGGAAAATCGACTATTGCAAACTTGCTTTTACGCATGTATGATGCCGATCAGGGAACGATAAAAATCGATCAGCAGCCGATACAGCAATTTACCTTTGAGAGTTTGCGGGGGCAAATAGGCATCGTCCCTCAGGAGGTATTTTTATTTTCCGATACCATTAGTAATAATATTGGCTTCGGATTAGATAAATTCAGTCAAGAGCAGGTCGAACAAGCCGCTAAAGATGCAGCTGTCTATCAAAATATCTTAGGTTTTGAAGAAGGCTTCCAAACTTCCGTTGGAGAGCGTGGTATCACCTTATCTGGCGGTCAGAAACAACGGGTCTCCATTGCCCGAGCTTTAATTAAACAACCTAAAATATTAATTTTTGATGATTGTCTATCTGCTGTAGATACTAAAACAGAAGAAGAGATTCTAAGCAGTTTAAGCCGTATTATGAAAAATAGAACCTGTATATTTATAGCACACCGCGTGTCGACCATAAAAAATGCAGATCAGATTCTGGTATTAGACCAAGGTGAAATTGTAGAACATGGTACTCATGCTGAGTTAATGAATCTACAAGGGGAATATTTTGAATTACATGAAAAGCAACTTTTAGAAGCTGCACAATAATATAACGGAGAAAAGCATTTTCCAAAAAGCTATCCTAAAAAAGGATAGCTTTTTTTATTTAAAGGTATCAGAAAAGATTGCTAGCCAGCATAGCCAGTAGAAAAGACTGCTTTGCCAGTAGGAAAGAATGATAGCCACCAGGAAAGGCTGCTTTGCCGGTAGAAAACAATGCTAGCCAGTAGAAAACAATGCTTAGCCAGCAGGAAAAGCTGCTAGCCAGTAGAAAACAATGCTAACCAGTAGAAAACAATGCTTAGCTAGCAGAAAAAACAACTGAGTTTTTTTAATATTAATTTTTATTAAGCGAAAAAGGTATAAAAAAAAGGCGCTATCCTTGCGGAAGCGCCTCTTTAATGTTTTCTAGCAAAAGCTTATGCTTGTTCAGCAGGAATTACTGAAACATAAGATTTATTGTTAGCTTTTTTACGGAAAACTACTTTACCGTCAACTAAAGCGAACAAAGTATGGTCTTTACCAATACCCACATTTAAGTCAGGATTGTGTACAGTACCACGTTGGCGAACGATGATGTTACCAGCAATAGCAGCTTGACCACCAAAGATCTTGAT
>DAIQRP010000112.1:8742-9426 GCA_036786125.1 Sphingobacterium sp. | reverse complement strand
CACGGTCACAACGAACGATACCACCGAAGATGTTAATTAAGATTGCTTTTACATTCGGGTCTTTTAAGATAATATTGAAACCAGCTTTTACGGTTTCCGCATTAGCAGTACCACCAACGTCTAAGAAGTTAGCAGGCTCACCACCAGCGATTTTGATGATATCCATCGTCGCCATAGCTAAACCAGCACCGTTCACCATACAACCTACGTTACCATCTAATTTCACATAGTTTAAGTTAGATTCACCAGCTTCTACTTCTGTAGGATCTTCTTCTGTAACATCACGCATTGCTGCATAGTCTTTGTGACGGTATAAAGCGTTCTCATCTAAGTTCACTTTAGCATCTACCGCTAAGATTTTGTCATCAGAAGTTTTTAATACAGGGTTGATCTCAAACATAGAAGAGTCTGTCGCGTCATATGCATTGTATAATGCAGCGATGAATTTCACCATTTCTTTATGAGCAGCACCAGATAAACCTAGGTTAAAAGCAATTTTACGTGCTTGGAAACCTTGTAAACCAACTTTAGGGTCGATCTCTTCTTTGAAGATTAAGTGTGGAGTTTTTTCCGCAACTTCTTCAATATCCATACCACCTTCTGTAGAGTACATAACGATATTACGGCCTGAAGCACGATCTAACAATACTGATACATAAAACTCTTTAGTTTCACTTTCACCTG
>DAIQRP010000112.1:0-8687 GCA_036786125.1 Sphingobacterium sp. | reverse complement strand
ACCGATAATATCAGTAGCACGTTGAGCAACTTCTTCTAAGTTTTTCGCTAATTTAACACCACCGCCTTTTCCGCGGCCACCAGCATGAATTTGAGCTTTAATTACAACCCAATCAGAATTGTAATCCTCTTTCAATTTTTTAGCAGCTTCTACAGCTTGCTCTGGAGTTTCCGCAACAATACCTTCTTGTACTCTTACGCCAAAACTCTTTAGTATTTCCTTACCTTGATATTCGTGAATGTTCATTGCAAAAATATTTGTCCGTAAAAGTATAATTTTTAGGCTTATGGAACAAGTGATTGATGAGTTTATTCTATTAAATTTTAAATGAAGATGACTTTTTTAGCCCCAGAAATGGCAGATATGCAATAAATATATACTTTTTATTCAAAGCATTGGTTTACAAATTTTATTTACATTTGTGTTATGATGTTACAAGCGAAAGGAATTTATAAATCCTATGGATCACTTCAAATTCTAAAAGGTGTAGATTTGGAAGTTAATAAGGCCGAGATTGTAAGTATAGTCGGTGCTTCAGGAGCAGGAAAAAGTTCCTTACTACATATTATTGGAACTTTAGATCGGGCAGATCAAGGTTCTTTGTCGATTAACGGTACTGATATTCAGTCTTTAAATCCAAAACAGATCGCGGCTTTTAGAAATCAACATATCGGTTTTGTCTTTCAGTTTCATCATCTTTTGCCAGAGTTTACCGCTTTGGAAAATGTGTGTATCCCTGCATTTATCCATAAAGTAGGGAAGAAGCAAGCGGAAATTCGTGCCGAAGAGCTTTTAGAGCGCTTGGGAGTCTCCGGGCGGATGCATCATAAACCCACAGAAATGTCCGGGGGAGAGCAGCAGCGCGTATCCGTAGCGCGAGCTTTAATGAATAATCCTTCTGTATTATTGGCGGATGAACCTTCCGGAAATTTAGACTCTGAGAATGCAAATGCTTTGCATCAATTATTTTTTGATCTCAGAGATCAGATGGGACAAACCTTTATTATTGTCACACATAATGAAGAATTAGCACGTATCTCAGACCGTACGGTTTATATGCGTGATGGACATATTGTATAGAATAACAATGAAAAAAAATATATTAATCACTTATGGTACACGGGCTTTAGCGCAACGTGTAGCTAAATTGCTAGAGGATAGATTCCAAATCTTTTTTGCTTCTTCGGAAGAGATTCCTCAATTATTGCTGAAATCTGCTCATTATTTAAAGATTCCTGCGGCCCTATTACCCACTTATGCGCATGAATTATTGAAAATTTCCTTAGATCATGAAATTGACTATATTCTGCCTTTGGGGCGTACGGAGATTTCAACTTTAATGGAGTCAGAGGTACTTTTCGAAGAGTATAATGTTACAATTCTTGCGCCTAAGCGTGAGGTATTAGCCGAGATTCCTGCTTTTGAAGATCCCGATAGAAATATGAGGGTAATGCTATTGGAAAATTCCTTAGATTTATTAACTGATAGTAAAATAAATATTCCAGCGGATTTATCCGGTTTGGTTATTTCTTCCGATGAAGGAGAGGAGTATGCATTAGTGGTTGCTTCAAACTCCGGATTTTAATGGACATATTGAAAACTATCGCAGATAAAAAAGTCATTATTTTTGAGTTGGATGATCTGATCTATCCCAAACGAGATTATGATTTACAAGTATATTACTTATTCGCAAATTTTATCGAGTTTACCGAAGGATATCCAGCCTCGGCAGATTTGGTGAGTTTTGCTAAACAAGCATATGAGGCGCATGGAGCGCTCGGAATATTTGAGCGTATGCAGGAGGCCTTTGGGCTCGGAGAGCAGTATAGAGAGCAGCTGCAGAGGTTGTATGCTAATGCGCAACTCCCATTAAAGCTCTTCTTGTTCGAGGATATTAAAAATCTGTTTGAACAACTGATCCAAGCAGATAAAAAAATTGTTATCCTGACAGCTGGAAATCCAGTGGAGAAATTAAATAAGATAAAACATATCGCTTGGGATACATGGGCAAAAGATTTAAAAGTCTATTTTCAAGATGAATTAAATTTTAGAAATATACAGGCCGCGGAATTTATTGCTTCAGAGTTTAATGTAACAGTTGCAGATTTGCATTTTTTCTCCGAGCGCCAAGGTCATGAGCTTATCAGTAAAGAATTATAATATATGAACTTCAGCAGGGTTTCTTGGATTTTGTTAATCACCTTATTAACAGTAACGAGTATAAGTTGTAAAAAACAATATATACTCGATGAGAGAGAGCGTCCACCCGTTACGGGGGGCGGCGGTACAAATCCAAAAGACAGTGATGAAAATTTATTAAAAGATTCGGTCTATTATTTTGGATATATGTATTCCTTATGGAATACATCTTTACCTATTCCACAGACGATAAATCGACAATTTGATTTACGATCCTTTACTCAAGGATTTACACGTGCTGAAGATGTCTTAGAAAATTTAAAATCAAGAACTCCAATTCAAGGTAACCGACCGATCGACCGATTTTCCTTTTTAGACCGAGAGGGGCTGACAAGCTCAGAACTACAGGCAGGAAATACGCAGGGGCTAGGAATTCATGTGACCTATTGGGGAGATGATTTATATATAAAAATGGTGGATGTCGGTTCTCCCGCTGCTCGAGCAGGCATTAGTCGCGGTTATCAAATTACACAAATTAATGGCCGTTCGGATTTAAGTTGGGAGAGTATGCTTTCGACAAACTTTGATTTTATCTACAATGCATTGGATGCTTCATCCATAAATCTAAGCGTCAAAGATCTGGAGGGGAAGGATCGGCAACTGGATTTAGTACGTAGTATATATCAGACGGAACCGATTTTGTCCCATACTATTTTCCAGAGTAATCAAAAGAAAATCGGCTATTTGGCCTTTAATTCCTTTGTCAGTATCAGTGAGGGGCGTGTACCCAATTATATGCAAAGAGAATTTAATGAGATCTTTCAGAAATTCGAAAGCGAGCAGATTCAGGAACTTATTGTGGATATCCGTTATAATGGAGGCGGAATTGTCAATACGGCTGAATTTCTAGTAAATAAAATAGTTCCCTCTTCAGCGAATAATCAGCTTATGTTTCGATATCAGATGAATGATATCTTATCCAAAGATGCACAGATAAAAAGGCAGTTCGCAGATGCTTATGTGCGTAAAACAAATAATCTGCAACTCCCTAGAGTTTATTTCTTAGTCACCAATTCAACGGCTTCAGCTTCCGAGCTTCTGATTAATTCATTAAAGCCTTTTATGAATGTGCAGGTCATAGGGACGAATAATCAAAATACCTTTGGAAAGCCTGTAGGATTTTTTGGTCAGCCGCTGGTCGATAATAAAGCAGAGGTTTATATTACCTCATTCGCCTTATATAATAATTTAAATCAAGGGGATTATTACGCGGGTTTGGTGCCCGATAAGAGGGATGCATTGGAGGATTTATTTAAAGATTTTGGACAGATAGATGAACCTATGATAGCACAGGCAATTCATCATATACAGACAGGAGCTTATATTCCACGTGCGACACGAAATACTGGAATAGCAGCCTCTCGATCTATACCTGTACAGGAGCTGCGACAGATTGAAAATCCTCGAAAAGTTTCGGGCATGTATAAAATGTCCTCAGAATAAGGGCTCCATCAATTAAATTACTATATTTACTATTCAATCCGGAAAGTACTTATATTATGAAAGAAGGTAAGCCTACAACAATTAAAGAAATTGCGAAGAAGCTTAAAATTTCTCCCTCTACAGTTTCTAGAGCATTAAATGATCATCCAAGTATTGGTTTGGTAACGACAATGCGCGTGAAAAATATGGCTAAAGAATTGAATTATGAGCCTAATCAAACAGCTATTTTCTTTAAGCAGAGAAAGACATTCACGATAGGCGTCGTATTACCTGCTTTATCTGAGCCATTTTTCTCGGCAGCGATTTCAGAAATTGAAAATGTAGCTAGTGCACATCAGTATACGGTTATTATGGGGCAGACGATGGATGATCCTGAACGTGAACTCCATATCTTAAAGACTTTTAAATCCCATCGTGTGGATGGTGTATTAATGTCTATTGGAAAAAATACCCGTGATTTTAACTTTATCAATACGCTTCAGGAAGCGGGCATTCCTATTGTCTTTTTCGATTGTGTTCCTGCCGTTCCGGATTTAAATAAGGTGGAGTGTAATCTATCTACTGGAATGGGGGAGGCTATAGATGCATTTGTGGCACGAGGTCATCATAAAATAGCATTAATTAATGGTCCGGAGTTACTATTTGCTTCTGCAGAGCGAAAATCAGCCTTTATCAAAGCACTTAAGCGCAATGATATTCAATTCGATGAGAAGTATATTGTACATACTGATCTAACAGCTCAGAGTAATGAGGAGGCGATGAATACCTTATGTGCATTAGCCGACAGACCATCTGCGGTAATTTCCTTTAATGATTTTGTCACTTTAGATGTGATGAAGTCAGCCAGACAGCGAGGGCTGATTTTAAATCAGGATATTCATTTTATTTCCTATGCGAATTACCCCTTATGGCAATATATGGAGAATCCGCCTATGGGGTCGATAGAACAATTTCCTGGAGATCAGGGAAAGAAGGCTGCAGAGATCCTTTTTGCTATACTCAATAATAAAGGAGAGAAACTCCCTGCCGAGCATATCATATTCGAATCGAGATTAGTTTTAAAATAAAAAAATCCTCTTTACATGGTAAAGAGGATTTTTCAGTATAAGGAGCTTATTCTTATAAGTGAATTACTTCATTATAAGCATCTGCACAAGCTTCCATAATCGCTTCACTCATGGTTGGATGAGGGTGAACCGATTTAATCATTTCATGACCTGTAGTCTCTAACTTACGAGCGACAACAATTTCAGCAATCATTTCAGTAACATTAGCACCGATTAAGTGCGCACCTAATAATTCACCGTATTTAGCATCGAAAATAACTTTTACGAAACCATCTTTGGCACCTGCTGCTGTAGCTTTACCCGAAGCGGAGAATGGGAATTTACCGACTTTAATATCGTAACCTGCTTCTTTAGCAGCTTTCTCTGTATAACCTACAGAAGCTACTTCTGGAGAGCAGTAAGTACAACCTGGGATATTATTATAATCGATAGGCTCTACATGTTGACCTTTGATTTTTTCTACACAGGTAATCGCTTCTGCAGAAGCAACGTGAGCTAAAGCTTGACCTTTAACGATATCTCCAATAGCATAAACGCCTTCGATATTCGTTTTATAGAAATCATCTACTAAAACACGACCGCGGTCTGTCTTCACACCAACTTCTTCTAAACCAATATTTTCAATATTTGGAGTAATACCTACGGCAGATAAGACAACTTCCGCTTCGATTACTTCGGTGCCTTTAGCTGTTTTGATATTTACTTTAGAAAGTTCAGCAGCAGTATCTACAGAAAGAACTTCTGAGTTTGTTAAGATATTGATACCTGCTTTTTTCAAGCTTTTTTCTAATTGTTTCGAAATTTCTTCATCTTCTACAGGAACGATTCTATCCATAAATTCTACGATAGTAACTTTCGTACCGATGGAGTTATAGAAATATGCAAATTCTACCCCAATAGCTCCAGAACCTACGACAACCATAGATTTAGGTTGTTTTGGTAATGACATCGCTTGGCGGTATCCAATAATTTTTTTACCGTCCTGAGGTAAGTTAGGCAATTCACGAGAGCGTGCTCCAGTAGCTAAGATTGTATGTTTTGCTGTATATTCTTTTGAAGAACCATCTGCCGCTTTCACATCAACTTTACCGCCTTTTTTAATTTTAGCAGTACCATTGATCACGTCAATTTTATTTTTCTTCATTAAGAATTGAATACCTTTACTCATGCCATCGGCAACTCCACGGCTTCTTTTAACGATAGCGTCAAAATCAGCTTCGCCGCCTTGAACTTTAATACCATAATCTTCAGCATGTGTTAAGTATTCAAATACCTGTGCACTTTTTAATAATGCCTTCGTTGGGATACATCCCCAATTTAAACAGATTCCACCTAAAGATTCACGTTCTACGATAGCGGTTTTAAAACCTAATTGTGAGGCTCTAATAGCAGCAACATAGCCACCCGGTCCACTACCGATTACAATGATGTCGTAATTCATATACAATATTTTATTTCTGTCGTTGAGTTAAAATCTTAGGTAATAATGAAATTATCTTCCTAAGTAGCAATCAAAAATACATAATTTTTCTTAATCCGTAGGTATGCATGTCTGCAATAATTTGGCAGATTTTAATAAACTATCGGAGAAGGCTGAATTTTCGTGTCAGCATACGGTCAAAGCTAGGAGTATAGCGGGGTAAAGCTAATTAAATTTGTATTTTTGGATTATTTTTATGCACTATTTTTAACATAACTATGCTTAAGATTTTTCGACAAATAGCTCTTTGGGAAGGGATTTCCACCGTTTTATTATTTTTTCTGGCGATGCCTTTAAAATATTTTGCCGATATACCTGATGCTGTAAAAATCGCAGGTTCTATTCACGGATTTTTATTTATCATCTATTTGATATTTCTAATAGCATGTTGGTCGACTTATAAGTGGGAAACCAAGCGAGGATTATTATATTTATCTGCTTCCATAATTCCGTTTTTACCTTTTTGGGTGGAGAAGGACTTAAAGAATGAGGTTTAAAAAAAGAAAAGGAGGATTTCGTTAGTTATCCTCCTTATTTGTTTTTTCTATTCCGCTATATGCATAGGTAATTTCTGTTTTGCCATGGGGGCTAGGGACGCCATCTTCATTTAAGTTAACGAAGACTAACTTCTCAATCGATAGAATAATATTACGGGTAATTTTATTTCTAACCTGACAACGCATGGTAATAGAAGTCGTTCCAAAGGAAATTGCTTCAATGCCCATTTCTAGAATGTCTCCTTGTTTGGCAGAACTAACGAAATTAATTTCAGAAATATATTTGGTAACGACTTTAGGGTTACCTAATTGAACGATGGCATAAATTACTGCTTCTTCATCAATCCAACGTAAAAGAGTACCCCCAAAGAGAGAGCCATTCGGGTTTAAATCCTCTGGCTTAACCCATTTTCTAGTATAAAAATTCATGATATATAGGTATTAGGTAAAAAAGGGCAATTAGCTTGCCCTTTTTTTATAATGCGATGCTGTACTTATGCGTGGATAGCACGATTAGCAGTAGCTGCTAAAGCAGCTTCTTTAATAGCTTCAGTATACGTTGGGTGAGCATGACAGATACGAGAGATATCTTCAGCTGATGCTCTGTATTCCATGGCTACAACCGCTTCAGCAATCATATCTGCAGCACGAGGGCCGATCATATGAACACCTAAAACTTCGTCTGTTTCTGCATCGGCTAAGATTTTTACAAATCCATCTGTATCCATCGATGCTTTAGCACGACCGGAAGCCTTAAATGAGAATGAGCCTGTTTTATATTTTTTGCCAGCTTCTTTAAGCTGTTCTTCAGTTTGACCTACTGAAGCTACTTCTGGCCAAGTATAAACCACACCTGGAATTAAGTTATAGTCGATATGAGGTTTTTGACCTGCGATTAATTCTGCAACAAAAACACCTTCATCTTCTGCTTTATGCGCTAACATAGCACCTTTTACCACATCTCCAATAGCATAAACGCCAGGTACTGTAGTTTCCAAATGCTCGTTAACCGTAACTTTCTTACCTCTTTCTTCTACGGTAATACCGATATTTTCTAAACCTAATCCTTCAGTATATGCGGTACGACCTACAGCTACGATACAGTAATCTCCTTCTAAAGTAACAAGTTCACCTTTTGCATTTTCTGCAGTTACAGTAACCTGTTCTCCATGATTAGTCGCTCCAGTAACTTTATGTCCAGTGAAGAATTCCATATTTACGGATTTCTTTAGTACACGTTGTAGTTCTTTACCTAAGCCCGCATCCATCGTTCCGATAATAGATTTTGCAAATTCTACAACGGAAACTTTAGCTCCTAAGCGCGCATATACTGAACCTAACTCTAAGCCGATAACTCCACCACCGATGACGATTAAGTGTTTCGGAACTTCTTGTAAGTTTAACGCTTCAGTAGAAGTAATAATACGTTTTTTATCCACAGGTAAAAAAGGTAATGCCGTTGGTTTTGAACCCGTAGCAATAATAATATTTTTAGCTGTAATTTGCTCCGATGAACCATCTTCTTTGGTTATTTTAATGGTGTTTTTATCCACAAAAGAACCTAAGCCTTGGAAAGAATCAATTTTATTCTTTTTGAATAAGAAAGTGATACCTGCCGTATTTTGATTGATTACATCGTCTTTACGAGCAATCATTTTTGGTAAATCAACGGATAAGTTCTCTAAGTTGATACCGTGTGTCGCGAAAGTATGCGCGGCATTATGATAATGTTCTGAAGAATCTAATAATGCTTTAGATGGGATACAACCCACATTTAAACAAGTTCCCCCAAAAGTACTGTATTTCTCGATAACGGCTGTTTTCAAGCCTAATTGTGCACAACGGATTGCCGATACATATCCGCCTGGACCACTACCAATTACTATTACGTCGTATTGCATGGATTACGTTTTTATTTTCGGTACAAAGTTAAGTATTATTAAATACTTTAAATGCATGGAAAACCTAAAATTTCCAGCTTTTCCTTTGTGATTATAAATT
>DAIQRP010000111.1:6821-9435 GCA_036786125.1 Sphingobacterium sp. | reverse complement strand
AGATATCCACCATAGGAGAGAAGGTCCAGTTCAGACCATCCGCTGTAGCCTCTTTAGCTGCAATTTGTGCGGTCTTTTCAATTAAAGGCATATCCCAACTCGCTGATAAGGCTAAAGGAATCGGGAAAATAGTTTTGTAACCGTGGATAACATCTAATCCGAAAATAATCGGAATTTTCAAACGAGTCTTAGTGACTGCCATCTCCTGCGCTGCTCGAATTTTTTGAGGGGTACTCATACTAAAGATACCTCCAATTTGACCAGATGCTATTTTCGCTTCAACACCTGTACTAACGGTAGAACCCGTAGTAACCTCTCCTGCAGTAACAAGATTTAACTGACCTATTTTTTCGTCAACTGTCATCTTTTTCATAAGTTCAGAGATAAACTTATCCATTTTAGGATCTTGTTTTTTCACTGGCTGTGTGAAGGCCAAGCTAGGAACTAATGCAACAGCGACTAATAAGGAAGTCCATTGTTTCATGTTTTAAATAGTTATGTGATTTAATAATAAACTTATAGATTCGGACTGCTAAAACCTAAGTTCTTCAATCCGGACTTAATTTCTGGAGCTTGCATAAACAGGTTCCAGATTAATCCCGTTCTGTAGTTTTCGATCATGACTACAATGGGACCTTGATCTATGGCTAAATATTGCTGTGGATACCAGTTTTCAGTTTCTGAAAAGGCATCATAAAAACCATATTTACCCCATAATTGCGCTCCTTTTTCCTCATAGAAATAGCGCATTGCTTTTAAGCTTTCCTTTGGGGTATAAGGAGTAGAAGATAATGCCGCTGTCGGAGAAATCACGCTTTGATCATTTTCTGGATGATGTGCATCATATCCTTTGACAGAATAACTCGCTGTTAAACCCCAAGAATTTTCGCCATATCCTTTGAAATTTTTAGGATTTTCCTTTGCATAGGCAATATTAATTTTGGCATGATTGACATTCACATCCCAGTAATTGGCATATTGATCTTTTAAACCTTTAGGATTTAAGCCTAAATAGGAGTAATGCGACCAAAATAATGGCCCTACGGAATTTTCTGGAGCATTATGTTTAACAACCAGAGGAATACCAAATTTTGTCGCAGAGCTCACAATAGCTCCATCTCTTGCCCAGCCTTTATGATAGGTAGAAGTAGGGATGGCAAAAGTAGGAGAGCTGGCTGCTAATATATAGGTGATTAGACATTCGTCATAGCCTTGAATGGAATGGTTCATGCCCCATTCATGTTTAGGGCTCCAGTGCCAATAGATAACATCTTTACCATTTCTAAAGAAGTTCCAATCTATACCTTTCCAAAGCGCATCAGCTTTTTGAGCAATTTGCTGTTGTTCTGCAGTTCCATCTTTATAATATTCACGAAGACAGATTAAAGCTTGAGCCATAAAGGCGGTTTCGACAATATCTGCAGCATCATCTTGGTCACCGAAAACTTTCGACTTACCGGTCTTTCCATCAATCCAATGAGACCAAGCCCCATGATAGCGGTCTGCTTGAGCTAAAAAGTCAACAATACGATTGAACTTTTCCGTAGCTTCTGTAGGGCTAATAAAGCCTCTTTCCGTAGCGACTATCGTAGCCATAATACCAAAACCAGAACCACCAACGGTGACCACATCAAAGTCATTTAAGGGGTAGATTCCATCCATATGAATGCGCTCTCTGGCCATTCCTGAATTCGGCTCTGATCCTTCCCAGAAATAGTTGAAAGTTTGTTTTTGAACTAACGTCATCAGAGAATCATCCGAAATAGAGTGCTTTTGATTCACATGATTTGTTTTACATGCGCTAGAGATGGAGCCTATCACAAATAAGCCTAGGATAAGCCTGTGATTAAATTTTAATTTCATAGTAGATAAGTAAAGTACGGGATAAAATTGAAAAGCTGAGACTTAGCTATACTAAGCCTCAGCTTTTACATGTTTATTCAAAGGTCAAAATTAATAACCTGGATTCTTCACCATTCCTGGTGTTTGTGTTAATTGTTCGTATGGAATAGGGAACAAGTAATGTTTGTCTAGGAACTTTTTACCATCTGCTTGCATGGCTTCTGGAGCTTGCTTAGTACGGATTAAGTCGAACCAACGGTCATGCTCAAAAGCTAATTCTAAGCGGCGTTCTTTCCAAATCGCTTTACGTAAATCTGCTTGAGATACAGCTGTTGTATTTGGAAGTTTCACACGTTGACGAACTGTATTTAAAGCTGCCGTAGCTTCGGAGCTATTCCCCATTTCATTCGCTGCTTCAGCTAAAATAAGGTATAATTCACCTAAGCGTAAATAACGAACGTTTTTATCACCATTAGCTGCACCAGCATTAGCCGATGAATAGGCTTTGTAGTTATACATTGGATTTTCCACTGCATTACTTACAATACGTCCATCGTATAAGGTCGAGTTACGGAAGATAATGGTTGCATCTCTACGGATATTATCTTTCTCTGCATTAAAGGCATTTAACAAGTTTTCTGAAGGCGTATTAAAGCCCCAGCCCCAGCCGGATAATCCACGTGCACCCTGAACCTCAGAATACTGACGGATACCATGTGCGATAGATTCACCACGTGCTTGGAATTCAAAGATAGACTCTTTACCATTTTCT
>DAIQRP010000111.1:3825-6755 GCA_036786125.1 Sphingobacterium sp. | reverse complement strand
CATCTGTCAAATCTTTAATGATATACGCATAAACTTCAGCTTTAGGAACACGTTTAATTAAATCCTGCTCTTGGATAGGCACATCTCCCCATCCACGAACTAAATAGAAGTAATTTAAAGCACGTAAGAATTTAGCTTCACCGATTAATCTAGCTTTATAAGCTTCATCTTCGATCTCTGCTTTTTCAGTAATTTCAATAGATTGTGTCGCACGGCCAATGGACTTATACCAATGTGTCCATAAGGCGCCAAATGAACCTGAAGAGCTTGTAAACTCTAAATTATCGATTTCACGTTTATCACCACCAGAATCTGTTGCAGAAGAACCTTTATCTGCATTATCAGAAATCATATCAGTAATTGCGATATAAGAGAACGCATAGTTCCAGTCTGTGAACATCCCGTATACGCCATTCACAAATTGTTCTGGTGTATATACACCATCTTTATCTCCTTCTTCAACGATTTCTTTGGATGGAATATCTAAGAAGCTGGAGTCCTTACATGCAGACATGCTTAGACCTGCAGCAAACATTAAGGCTATATGTAATTTATTCAATTTCATGATTTAAGTGTTAAATATTAAAACTGTACATTAACTCCGAAAATAAAGTTTCGTGTGCTTGGGTACGCGGATAATTCAATACCTGCAGTTTCAGCTGGTGCTCCAGAATTAGCTCCTGTAATTTCTGGTGAAAAACCAGTATATTTCGTGAAGATAAATGGATTCTGAGCTGTTACATACATTCTAATTCTAGAGTTTGAACTGTATAATTTAGGGATGGTATATCCTAAAGTTAAGTTGTTAATTCTAAAATAAGCTCCAGACTCTAAGTAATAGCTAGAAGCTAAATTATCTCTAGTTGCTCCTGGATTAGTATTTGATTTATTTTCTTCAGTCCAACGGTTTAAGAACGTTTCTCTAGAGATATTTTCCCCACCGTCAATACGTGTTCCTTTTAGACCATTATAAATTTTGTTACCCGCTACACCATAACCATGTGCAGAGAAATCCCATTTTTTATAGTTGATCGAAATATTAACACCAAAAGTGGAAGTAGGCATATAAGAACCGTGGAATACTTTATCATTCTCATCAATTCTGCCGTCACCATTTTGGTCTTTATATTTTAAGTAACCTGGAGCTGCACCAGTAGGAGCTGCACCTGCTGCAATCTCTTCTTTATTTTGCCATACTCCAATAGCTTCATACATATACCAAGCGTAGATCGGCTGACCATTACGTAATTGTTTCGTAATTTGACCATTATTTAAACTACCCCCAATATTTCCATCATAGGTATCTTTGATATTTCTTAATTCATTTTTATTATATGAATAGTTCGCACCTACGCTGTAAGAAAGATCATCAGAAATTCTATCCGACCAGTTTAATCCCAACTCAATACCACGGTTTGAAACTTCACCACCATGATCGAAGAAGTTTCTAGAATATGGAGAAGTTAATACCGGCTTCACATCTAAGATTACGTTTTTATTAACTTTACTGTAGTAGTCAATATTACCAGATAGACGATTGTTTAATAAAGTGAAGTCAACACCAATACCTGTTTCTTCGGTTTTTTCCCAAGTTAAATTAGTCGCTGGAGTACCATAAGCTGCTCCTAAGATAAAATCTTGACCTGGACCAAATACGTAGTTATAATTCGCAGATTCTGGACTAGATAATACCTGATTAACTGATAGAGGAATTTCAGAGTTACCTAACTGACCCCAGTTTGCTCTAACTTTTAAGAAGTCAATACCTGAATCCTTCATAAAGTCTTCATTAGACACGGTCCAACCTGCACCGAATGATGGGAATACTCCCCAGTAATCTCCAGATTGTTTAAACTTACTAGATCCATCACGTCTGACTGTTGCCGTTAAATAATATTTGGAGTCATAGTTATACTGTGCACGTGCAAAGTAGGAGATAATTCCAATAGGTGTATAGTAAGTTTGTTTAATGGACTTCGCATATTGAGACGAAGCTAAGTCAATATTCCAGTATTGAGATTTTTCAGAAAGGTCATAACCTGTACCTGATAAAGTCTTACCAATGCCGATCTTCTCTCTAGATGTACCTAATGTCGCATCTAAGTTATGCTTGCCAAATGATTTTTGGTAACTTAAAAAGTTTTCCCAGGCCCATCTGAAAGTCTCTACATCCGCAATATTTAAATTATTATTTGTATAAGTCAGGGAAGTCGGATTAGCCGCTTTTAACGCTTCAAATTCAGCAATAGTACGAGTAGGGTCTGCATTTAACCATCTGTCTCTCACATTGTCGAAACCTCTCTGAGTAGTGTAATATTTGGTCACACCTAATCGAGAGGTAAATTTTAAATCATCTAAGATTTGGTATTCTGCTTGAAGTCCACCTTGTAATTGAAGGTTTTTATTATATTGTTGCTGCATTTTATTTTCATAAACTGCATTACCTACAGAGTTAAGCTGACCAGTGGTCTGCCCAGGAGCGACTTCATAAGTTACTTGTCCTGTGGTTGTATTATAAATAGGACGTCCATAACGACCATTAGCATATTGAACCGGTACCAATGGAGATTGGCGGTAAGCTGCATCAAATGCATTCGTCGGTTTCATGTCCTGGTTTGCGAACGAAATATTTAAAGTTTGATTCAACTTTAATTTATTGTTGAAAAACTTATAAGTATTATTATTACGAATGGTATTACGTGTATATCTAGAACCTTCTGTAATTCCTTTTTCCGTAAAATTATTATAACTGAAGAAATAGTCGACAGCATCAGAACCACCAGATAGCGAAACTACATGATTGGAAACAATACCTGTCTGTAATAATTCTTTATACCAGTCCGTATTATTAATTGGGTTTGGCGCTAAGAATCCTGAAGTTTTACCAATTCCTTTTAAATTCTCATTAAAATGAGTGGTGTATTGGGAGG
>DAIQRP010000111.1:0-3815 GCA_036786125.1 Sphingobacterium sp. | reverse complement strand
GCATCAGCCATCTTTACACGATTTAAAATTCCTTTAGCTCCCACATACCCGTCATAGGTAATTTGAGACTGTCCAGCCTTACCTTTTTTAGTGGTTACTAAAACGACCCCATTCGCAGCTCTTACCCCGTAGATAGAAGCCGATGAAGCATCTTTTAATACATCTATGGATACAATGTCCGCCGCGTTAATACTATTGATATTATCGACTGGAAAACCATCGACTACATAGAATGGATTTCTTCCGGAAGAGGAAGTTCCTAAACCACGGATAGTAATTGTAGGAGAGGAGCCCGGTGCTTCACTTGCAATAATATTCACACCTGCCACTTTACCTTGAACAGACTGCATTGCATTTAATGCAGGTTGCTTGGTAATTTCTTTGGCGTCTACTCGAGAGATCGCTCCCGTTAAATCCGCTTTTTTAGCGGTACCATATCCAATAACTACAACTTCACTTAATGCTGTATTTTCTTCAGCTAAAGTAATGCTTACGTTGTCATTTTCTCCAATCACAACTTCCTGTCCATCGTATCCGATATAACGGATGACAAGAACTTGTTTTGGATCTGCCTTAATTTTAAATTCTCCATTTGCGTCGGACTGCGTTGCTACGCTTGTTCCTTTTACTGCAATGGTTACTCCGGATAAAACAGCGTTCGATGATTTGTCTGTAATCTTTCCAGTAATCACTTTTCCGTTTTGGGCATATGACACATTAATGTGGCAGAATGCAGGGAGCAATAATAACGTAAATAACTTCCTCATAGGTGAAACTTTTGGTTAATAAATAAATTTGATTGCTAGTGTTTTTTGTTCATAAAATTCAACGCTCATAAAGAATTTTATAGAACAAAGATGTGATGTAGTATCCAAAAAGGGTAATTACCTAGTTATACATTATTACATCATCAACTTGAAAAATGGGTTTTATGCGAAATATAACAAATATTAATTTGTAAATCAACAAGATAGAGTGAGTGTTATATTACTTTATTTGTATGTAAGTGTTTTAAATACACTTAGCTCTGTGTGTGGTAATGATGTAGTGTTTTTGGGGATTTTATAAGAAAAATGCCCCAAAACAGCTTTTACAACACAGCTGTAATTGGGGCATGAGGTGGATTAATTAATATTCATTAAGTAATCACTAAGGTTTTTTTCGGTGGGCAGATTTAATTTTTTCCGCAGTCTATATCGTCGGATTTCTACACCGCGAGTACTTATATTAAGTAGGCTGGCAATCTCCTTACTGCTCATATTTAACCGAAGATATGCACATAATTTTAAATCATTAGGCAGTAAATCGGGGAACTGATGTTTTAATTTTTTAAAGAAATTTTGATGTGTTTCATTAAAACTATGTTCAAAAAGATTCCAATCTCTATTGTCTTCGTAAGCATTTTCTAGAATTTTTAATACCTTTTTTAATAGTTCGGGCTTGAGTTTATTTCCCTTCTCATCATTGATTTGAAGGATCTCTGCATTTAAGCTATTCAGTAGTTCATTCTTATGAAGGATATTCATAGTCGCATTTGTCAGCTCCTTATTTTTATTGAATAGTTCGAGCTCAAGTTGTTGATTTTTAATCTCTACAAGCTCTTGCTGATTGCGTATAGCCTCTTGCTTTAAAAGCTCCTGCTGCTGACGTTGATAATCTATTTTTAACTTCTCCTCGTGTTTAATTAATTTTTGATGATACCAACTACGGATATATTTTAAGGCGATTAAAACTAATAGACCATAGCATAAATACGCATACCAAGTCCTATACCAAGGTGGTAGAATTTTGATTTCAATAACGGAATCCTTTGTAATATAGCCATTTGGAAGTTTTGCACGCACGATAAAGCTAAAGGTTCCTACGGGCAGATTTAAAAATTCCGTATAGGGCATGGTGGACCATTCCGACCATTCGGAGTTCATATTAGAGAGTCTATATTGATACTGAACTGCAGATTCAGTATAATATGGAAGCGCATAACTAATTCGTATACTGTTGAATTTGTAGTTTACCTCAGTTAATTCTTTAGCTATATTGAATGAGGTACTATCCGATGAATATATACTTTGCACGCCTCGGATTAATGGTTTTGGAACTGCCGCAGGTTGAAAGTTTTCATTTTGTAAATTCAGTAGGGAGAAACCATTATCCATGCTGACTAGGAAATGATTGGGCGATAAGGCTGTAATATTCTCATAATATTTCATCATATTGCCTTCTAAGGAAGCCAGCTTTATGGAGTCTACGCGTATCTCTCCTCCAGGAAGTAATTTTACGAGGGCTACGCGCGTTTTATTAATAAACCAATATCTACCATTACCCGCCTCACTGATTTTATTAGACTTCGCGAAAGAACCCAATTTAGCATTAAGCTGCACGTAAGGGGAAAATTTATCGATTACTTCATCATACAAATATATCCCACTATCTGTTGTAAAAACATTGTTTCCAGCCAGTTTGTACACCCCTATAAAGCTCGACTGGGGCAGGCCTTTTCTACCGGAATACTCTTCACTTTTACTAATGCTTTCAAAATCCTTAGAGAATTGGATGAGATTCAGTTTATTATATCCTGAAGCCCAAACCTGATGTTCGCCTTGACTTTCAATTAATTGTACGCCATACTTAAAGTTTTGGTATTGCTTAGCGAAGCTAATGGCATTTAAATTAGTCTGAAATAATGAAATGCCGGTATAATTACCCTGTAGGGCTATAGGGCTTTGGGCCGAAACTTGTTTAATTGCCCAACCTCCAGTCTGCCAGGATAAAGGGACTAATCGCGTTCCATCGACTTTATAGGTACCTGTATTATGGCCACATATAAGTTGATTATTAATAAGTTCTAGATTCCAAACCTGTCCTTGGGATTCCGGGATTAATTTAAAATCTAAGGATTGATACTGTTTATTTTGAATCCAAGGCGCATAGAATAAACCTTGATTTGTTCCTAGATATAGATTACCCTGATAGATCTTAGCCGTATAGATGGTGCCCAATTTACCTGATCGATCGGTATAGTAATAAAGGGCTGAATTAATAGCTATTCGGTCGATACCATTATCCAAGCCGGCCCAGATATTAGATTGTTTGTCTATATTTAGACTGAGGACGGTATTATTTTGCAGGCCTAAACTCTTATTGACATGCTGCACTAGATTTCCTTGCTCATCTAATATAAAAATACCGTCTAAGATGGTACCATAGACAAAATAATGGTTTAATAATTTAATCCCATTATTAATTTGTGCGGTCTTTAGTTTTTCATTAATACTATTATTCCAAGGACTAATCTGTCCATTTCTATCCATGCGGTACAGGCCATGTTTGGCCGTAGCTACCAAAAAGTTTTGCTGATCTAGGGGCAGAATACTCAGAATATTTTTGCCTTTTAAGATCTCTTTATCTCGAATAGGAACGAGCTTATTATCTATTATTTCGTGTAAGCCCGAAGGAATTGTTTCTATAAATAATCTTTTATTAGCCTGAAAGGCAAATAGAAAGGGCTCTCCAGCTCCATCAATAGTTTCTATCTTATTGTTTTTATAGCAGTATATCGTCTTAAAGGATTGAAATAGAATCTGGTCTTCTTGAATAATAATCTTCCAGATTTCATCATTGAGATTTTTGCTATAGCTGCTGCTGATGGATTGGTATACTAATTTGCCAAATACATTCTTTTCCCAATAACCAAACTCAGACTGTCCTGCGGTATAGATTCTGCCTTTACCATCTATTTGTACGACCCGTACCATACCCTTATTGGGATGTTTATATAAGTTCCAAAAAGCGCCATCATAGACCAGTAGACCTTC
>DAIQRP010000110.1:256-9648 GCA_036786125.1 Sphingobacterium sp. | reverse complement strand
CCCTCTGCTTGTAAGGCAGATGCTCTGAACCAGCTGAGCTAATTCTCCGTTTTGCAATCTGAAAAACTAAATCCGTTTCCCTTATTGCGTGTGCAAATATAGCTCAATTATTTTATTCTCAAAATTATTTATGACTTTTTTTTCACCACTAAAGCGCAAATAGCTCATAAACACGGAAATAAATTTTCTATTTATTAATCATAAAATTTCCAAGAAATCCCAAATCGTATATTTGCATCATTCATTGGATATCTTCTCACCGAATAATAACCTCGAGGAGCCAAATACTGATTCACGAAATTATAAGAAATAAATAATGTCGCACGCTGTAAGGTACCTGTAGCCCATATATCAACAATGGGATAGGTGGAAAATTGCAAGCCTGCATTGTCATTATAAAACTGTCCGGAATTAATAGAATAGGAAGGTGTTCTAAAAGGCGTATTAAATTTGACATCCATCCCCAAATTAAAATCCAATACTTTAGACAATACATTGCTATAGTATAAAGAGTGCCAAGTATACCATTCAGGAATCGCTAGATCATCCATATTATCCGATTTTTGATATACCACCATATTATCAAATGTAAATCTTCTAAAATGAAACTTCTGCCCTACAGAAAGCTTTAATAAATTCAAAGCGCCCAATTGTGTGGGTTCTATTACACGATCCAGTTGAGGATTGTCCGAAGGATTAGCGACTTCTTTAAATAATAAATACTTATCGATTAGAAAGTATTCCGCTTTCCCTGAAAAGCCGATTTTAGGATTCGAATACTTAAATGTTAAGTTCTGTGTTTTAGTTTTATCAAAGCTATGTTCCCATTGATGGTAGGAATAATTCATACGTTCAAAAACAAACTCAGGAGACTTATTCTGCGAATAGGCTGAAAGGGATATTTTCCCAATCTTATCCGATAAGCTCATATCGGCATTTACCTCATAGAGATAATCCCCAAAATTCATCCCTTGAACAATCTGATTCACTTTAGCATTAATCTGAATACGATCAGAGAATGTATAACCTAAAGCTCCTTTTACCATATTATTCTGGTAAAAACGATTGGAAATTCCGCGATCTGAATACCAATATAAGTCATTTTGAAAACCGATATCCAGTTTCGCCTCATTCTTAAATAGAGACTTTCCGCGCAGGTAGAAGCTATAGACAAAATCATTCGATACATTCGTCAACTGTGTCGTATCCTGAGCCAGGTCTAAACCCGCAAAAGGAAAAGCTCCAAAACGATCGGGTTCATTCTTATAAAAGCTATATTGTTTCAGACGAATATATGTATTATGAGCCACGCTATTTGTTGGAAACACCTGCATCTCCGGCTTTCCGGCATCTATGGTATCTAAATGTCCCAGAAAGTACGATTGACGAATAAAGAACGTGTTATCTCTCCATACATTTCGAGGTCTATTGTCCGCTAAGCCATTTAAGCGAACAGGATATCGATTCGAAGCTTGTCTAACCGTATCCTTATCGAAGATATTATTCACCGTAATCGAGCCATTTTCTGTAGCATCCAATTTATTAAACATCATATTGACTAATAAATTATAGCGATGATTCTTGGATTCATACCATGAAAATACCGTTGCTTTCATGTCTTTATACTTCTGATTAAAATAAAAACCATCGGTGGCTGTTGCATGAAATTCAGCTCCAATATTCCATCTGGGATTTATATTTTGGGAAACCCGGCCTCTAAATACCTGATCGTTAAAAAAGAAACCCACCATATACAATTCTGAAAATGGCGAACGGGCACGGAAGTATTGTACAGAATCCGGCTGATAGACATAGCGGTCCATACTATGGAATCCCGTCTGAAATCCGATCGTTTTATTGGGGGTAAATAGTAAATCCCGCGTGGCTAAACCATAGGAACCTAAATTTATACTTGGGTTCCAGGGTTTATTCTGCGGATTATAATACTGAAAATTCTTATGAAGAGTATCAATCTGTCTCGTATAAGTACCCTTTTTCATCATATCTAAGGTGGTATAACGAATATAACGGGCTGTAAAGACTATTGAATCTTTCTTGTTATCTTCCAGCGCACGGGCTGAATCCAACGCACTACTCCACTCCTCCTGCTGCGCTAAAACCACAGACATCGAGTTCCACATACAGATAACAATCGCTAAAAGGCGAAAAAATATTTTCATTTAAATGATTCTAGAATATAATTTTGGAGCATTTACACTCCTATACGTATTTATTGCAAAGCTATTAATTCTTTCAAAATTAACGTCATCTTTGGCTCAGCTTTCGTCGCAATTTCTACAATTTCGGCTAAGGATACAGGTTTTAAGTCATTATGAAAACCCTCATCTGTAATTACGGAAATCGCAAATACAGGCAAATTCATATGATTTGCCACAATCACTTCAGGAACGGTACTCATTCCGACAATATCTCCACCAATAATTCGCATGTAACGATACTCGGCACGAGTTTCCAAATTTGGCCCTGTGGCAGCGACATAGACCACCTTATGCGCTTTGATTTTATGCTCCTTAGCAATCGCTAAAGCTTGGTCTATTAATGTAAACTGATAGGGTTGACTCATATCTGGAAAGCGATCGCCTAAAGTCGATTCATTTCTGCCGATTAGCGGATTATCAGGCAGCAGGTTAATATGATCTTCAATAATCCCTATATCTCCTTTTTTTACATCGGGATTTAAAGAACCCGAAGCATTGGATACAAATAATTTCTGTATGCCCAGAAATTTCATCACTCGAACGGGGAAAGTAATTTCTTTCATGCTATAGCCTTCATAATAATGAAGTCGGCCTTGCATAGCAACTACGTTTCTTCCATTTAAAGTGCCAAAAATTAGTTTTCCAGAATGAAATTCTACTGTAGAGATTGGAAAATTAGGGATATTAGAATACATAATTTGGTGGGAGATCTCCATCTCATCGACCAATTTTCCTAAGCCGGTACCTAGGATAATACCGAATTCGGGACTAAAGTCCCCGATACGTTTGCGAATAAATTCGACAGTTTCATTTAACATCTGATACATGCGTACAAAAAATCTGATTACTCAAACTTAGTGTAAATTTTTTGTACGCACAAATATCAGAACTTGATTTAGTTAGCGCTTTTCAGCACGGACTTATCCCCTTTATGAGAGGTAAATAATAAGAATAAGAAGGTCAATAAACCATTGTAAATAATCAATTCAAAACCTACACGATAAGAAGTATGCACTTCAATATAGTAGGAATTTAATATATAGATAATGACAGGTGATAGTATGCTGAAGTAAGGTACTAAATGATCATTCACACGGCGTTTGGTTAAAATACCAAAAGCGAACATTCCTAATAAGGGTCCATATGTGTAACCTGCAGCGGTAAATATCGCCGTTACCACCGATTCATCATTGATTAATTTAAATCCTAAGATAACCAATAACATCACGACAGAGAAACCAAAATGCACACGGTTACGTTGCTTTACTAAAGTGGGATCATTGGGATTTTCTTTTTTATTAAAGTTTAAGAAATCCACACAGTAGGATGTTGTTAAAGCCGTTAAAGCTGAATCTGTAGTCGCAAATGTGGCTGCTGTCAGCCCCATCATAAAGATAATACCAGGCAATAAAGTCAGGTGATTTAAAGCAATTTCAGGATATAAATAATCTTTTGTCGGTAGCGCAGATACATCAATTCCATTTTTAGCAGCATAGATATATAATAATGCACCTACTGCCAAAAAGAAAATATTAATAATCACAAATACACCGGTAAAGGAAAGCATATTTTTTTGCGCTTCTTTAATCGTTCCCATACTGAGGTTTTTCTGCATTAAATCCTGATCTAATCCAGTCATTGCAATAGTAATAAAGATACCTCCGATAAACTGTTTCCAGAAATTCTGCTTACTTCCCAAGAAATCTTCCCAGAAGAATATTTTCGAATAGCTACTCGTTTTAACCGTCTCTATAGTTTCCATAAAACTTAAGTCCAAGCCTTTGGCCATAAAATAAATGGATAGGATAACTGCTGTAACTAAAAAAGTGGTCTGCAGTAAATCGGTAACAATAATCGTCTTTAAGCCTCCTTTATTAGTATATAACCAAATTAAGAATAGACAGATGACAATGGTTAAAGCAAAGGGCACATTCCATGCATCGAAGATAAATCGCTGCAATATAATAGCCACTAAATATAAACGGAAAGCCGATCCAATAGTTCGGGAAACTAGAAAAATTGCTGCTCCAGTCTTATAACTTTTATGTCCAAATCGTTCCTCTAAATAGGTATAGATAGAAGTTAGATTCATCCGATAGTATAAGGGCAATAACACATAAGCAATAATAATAAAGCCTACTGCATTTCCTAATACAAATTGGAAATAGCCAAATTCAGAAGTCCCTACAGCTCCGGGTACGGAGATAAAGGTCACTCCAGAAAGGGCAGTACCAATCATACCGAAGGCAACCATATACCATTTGGAATTACGATTTGCCACAAAGAAAGTGGAGTTATCCGCCGTTCCTTTTGAGGTATAATGAGCAACCATTAATAGGATCGCAAAGTACCCTACTAAGAAGCTTAATAAAATTAATGGTGACATATTTTTGATTTAAAATAGTTAGTTTCTATCCTTTATTCAGCAGAAAGGCGTCTATAGATTGACGCACATTGCCATATTCTTCTAATAGGGCTACTGCTTCTTCTTGTGTCGCTGAAGTTTCCTCCATAATAATACGAACTCCGCGCGCAACGAGTTTATGATTCGATAATTGCATATCCACCATTTTATTTCCTTTAACGCGACCTAACTGAATCATTACTGCTGTAGAAATCATATTAAGCACTAATTTCTGAGCAGTTCCAGATTTCATACGTGTAGAACCAGTAACAAATTCAGGACCTACTACTACCTCTATTGGATATTGAGCAATCTCTGCTATAGGTGTGCCGCCATTACATACTACACAGCCTGTAGCCAGACCCTGTGCATTGGCTGTATTTAATCCACCAATAACATAAGGAGTCGTTCCAGAAGCCGCTAGACCGATCACCATATCTTTATTATTTATTCCAAACTCTTCTAAATCTTTCCAAGCTTGCTCTTCATTATCTTCTGCAAATTCTACGGCTTTACGAATTGCGGTATCTCCGCCTGCAATAATTCCGATAATCCAATCAAACGGAACACCATAAGTGGGAGGACATTCGGACGCATCTAATACACCTAGACGACCTGAAGTACCTGCACCAATATAAAATAATCGACCTCCAGCTTTCATTTTTTCGACAGCTACAGAAACTAATTTTTCAATTTGAGGAATTGCCTTCTCTACAGCCATTGGAACTGTCTTATCCTCCTGATTTATATTCACCAACAATTCTTGAACACTCATTTTGTCCAAATCCTGATAATTCGATTCTCTCTCTGTCGTATTTGTCATGACGATTATTAATGCTTAATTATTATATTCTAATCTTAACTAACGTATTCATATCTTCGGCAGATATCAAATACGCTGTAATTTATCTTTTTTTAAGGAGAAAATACCGTTCGCCAGTATACTTTTGAACTCCTTTCTTTCTGAACTAGGGAGTCGCTAATCTTCAGAATGATGAATTTAGCAACATTAATTTTAAAAAACGCACAAACAAGCAGTTTGCATGGGCCTAAAAGTAAGAATTTAATCACACTTTTTTATATGATTAGCGCTATTTTTTTTAATCAAAGGAGAGTTTAACAATCTTACCATCCATTGAACTTGCAATTATAGATTTTTCACTATGCAATAGAAGTGGATTAATCATGGCATTCGAGATTTTATATTGCCATGCCACTTTGCCTGTTTTTGCGTGAACCGCAGAAATTAAACCGGCATGACTTGGAACAAAAATAAGATCTGAATTAACGAGTATAGCCGAAGGACTTAATTCATAGGGAAGCTTTAAAGCTGACTGCCAAACAATTGCCATCTCATCTGCTTTTGTCGATATGCCAATTAACTCTCCATCCATGGCCTTTGCATAGACCAGTCGTCCATCTGCGGAAGCTCCAATCGACTCCCGTACGCGGAACGGATCTTTCTTCTCACGCCATACAACCTTTCCTGACTTCAGAGATAAAGCAGTCATAAAGCGATCTGGGGCAACTATAAAAACGCGATTATGCAGTACCACAGGATAGACTGCTGCAGCGGAAAACATTCGGTTAGCATGTCCATTATCCCATTCCCAAGCTAGTTTTCCGGTTTTAGCCTCAAGCGCATAAAATCCATTTCCCCAAGAACCAAATATCAGCTTCCCTTTAGCATAAGTTGGAACTGTTGTCACATGCCCTTTCACCGAGTTAAAGGTCCATTTCAGAGCTCCATTATCAATACGAATTGCACGAAAAGTACTATCTGAGCTGCCCAAATATGCGACCCCTTGATGGATTAAAGCAGAACCTAATACAGCTCTAGAAGTTTGTACCTTCCATATCAATTGCCCTGTAGATGCATCTAAACCATAGATAAAATGATCTGAAGAACCGATCACCAAAATATCTTTATCCACCGCAGGAGTTGCATATACCTTACCTGCAGTTTGGAAAGACCATACTTTCCTTCCGCTACGCTCATCTAAGGCAAAGACCGCTCCCGAAGTATTCGCAGTAATAATTAAATTTTTATACCGTACCATTCCAGCCCCAATATCCGCGGTATCTTCAAATTCCCAATCCACACGTACATTTTGGAATTTAGAATTAATCGCATAGGAAGGGCGCGGGTATTTTTGGGGACGAGTAGAGAAATAATGATTGACTAAAGGTACCCTTAACCAGGCTTCCAAAGTATGCTGCTCCGGTCTACGCTCTTGATAGATCGCTTGCCCATCTGCTATTGTAATAATATTATAAGCCCCCACCGCTTCTTTTGCACGGAGGTTAGACCTGCCCATAACTCCCGGAATTCCTTCCCAATCAAATAGCTTATTCTGATGTCCATGTCCACATAAAGCCAATTGCACATTTCTTGTTTTAAGCCGATCTATGGCTTCATACCAATTGTTTAACGAAGAATCTTGGGGATAATGGTTGATATAAATTAATGGTGTTTCCACATCCGGATTGGCCTTAAAAATAGAATCCATCCAGACTAAATTCTCCCGAGGGATCTGCCCAGGACTCATGCGCATATTTGGTCCTGAATTTGTCCCTAAAAACATATATCCTTTATGTCTAAAGAAAAATGTCTCCCCACCGAATACTTTACGGAATGTATTAGCCCCATTTTCAGACCAGTTTCCATCATGATTTCCGGGGATAATATAATAGGGCTTATTTAATTTTTTAATTATATCATATGCCAGAGTTAATTCCGCATCGGATCCAAATTCAGTAATATCCCCCGAAAAAATAACAAAATCAATATCGGTTAATCCATTTAAATCGGAAATCGTACGCTTGAGATCTTCTTCTCCCGTAGCTCCCCCCACATGGGTATCAGAAACCTGAGCAAACTTAAAGGACTGTGCATAAGTCTGCAGAATTAAAAAAAAGAAAATACAGCAAAAAAAACTCTTTTTCATGGCTATCAATCGTTAAAAGCAACTCCGCGGAGTTGCTTGTTATCTAAGTTGAGGTTAATAAAAATCGGGATACAATAAATATTTTTTACGCATTAGCTTATATTCCGCTAACTCTTTTTGCCAAGAAGCGCGAATTTCAGCTTCCGTCTTTCCGGCTAATATCTGTTTTCTAAGTTCATCTGTTCCTGCTAATTTATCGAAGAATTCAGGGCGTGCAAAAAATGTGGATTTATCCGGTGTTTTTTGGTAAAAATCCAATAGATAAGATAAAGTAAAATAATGTGTATTGGGATCTACCTGACGTAAATCTACTCCATAATTAATAGCACCTTTACCTTCCACATGCTTACTTGCTCCATGACGCTCTCCAGGAGTAAATGTAAAAGAACCATATACTGGATTTGTATAACCTATGACCTGGAATGGCCAGTCCGTACCGCGACCTACCGAAATATCCGTTCCTTCAAATAGACATAAGGATAAATAGAGACGGATGGATAGATCATTGGGCAAGGAAGGTGATGGAATAATAGGCAATGAATAATGACGGGTATGATCATAATGCGCTACAGGAACTACTGTAAGCGAGCACTGACGACCATTTTCCAACCATTTTTCTCCATTAATCATATGCGCAAGCTCCCCTATCGTTAAGCCATGTATCATGGCGATTTTATGCCAGGAAACGTCAGATTTAAACTTATCATCCTTCCGAACAGGGCCATCAACCTGATCCCCATTGGGATTAGGACGATCCAATACGATTAACTGTTTATTATGCTTAGCGCATAACTCCATAACCCGATGTAAGGACGTGATATAGGTATAAAAACGCGCTCCCACATCTTGAAGGTCAAAAATCATAATATCAATTGAATTGACTATAGAATCCTGCTTTTGATTTCCTCCATATAAGGTGAATAATGGTAAACCCGTCTTTTTATCGACATCATTGCCAAATTTTTCTCCGCGTTCTACATCTCCACGAAATCCATGCTCTGGAGCAAAACCAAATTTTAAATCTACGCCCTCTTTTAATAATACATCCACAAGATGTTCCTTATTTGAACCGACGATAGATGTTTGATTTCCCATTAATCCCACTTTCTTCCCTTTTAATAAAGGCAGATACTGGCTCAGCTGATCTGCTCCAGGAACCATTTCCTTCAACTCTAGCGTTGAATTTAGAGAATTTTGAGTGGCTAGAACAGGCTTAGGACTACGGCAAGAAACGAAAGAAAGCATGCATAAAGCAAATGCTGAAAGGCTTAAAAACTTTTTCATAATTGTAGAAAAAACACCAAGACGCAAGCGCCTTGGTGTCTAGGTTATTTAATTTATAAATTAATTCATTTTTACCAACCTGGATTCTGTGATAAGGTCACCCCATGTTGTTTATATAAAGAAATTTGATCCAAAGGAATAGGATCTAAATAATACTTATCCACAACCTTACGCTGTGTTGCTGCCGCTGGAGCAGGAACAATATATCCTTGTCTTCCTGGCGCATCAATATAGACCCCTTTTAAGTCTCCTTGATAATCATCCATATTAATAAAGGCCCCTTTATTAATTGACGGATTTTTCTCCGTATCGGCATATTCTAATTTTTTCCAACGACGTAAATCATCTCTACGGAAACCTTCGAATATTAACTCTGCACGACGCTCACGACGAATTTCCCAAATTAAACTCGATACTGATTTATCTCGGTTTGGATCATCATATATGCGACCATTCACTGCAGGCTGTCCAGCTTGAATTTCAAGATTAGGCAAGTTAACTCCGGTACGTTTTCTCAATTTATTAATAGAAAGATCT
>DAIQRP010000110.1:0-246 GCA_036786125.1 Sphingobacterium sp. | reverse complement strand
ATAATTCATTAAGACTTCTCCAAAACGAATTACAGGACCATCGGTAATATTATTCGAGCCTCTACCTGTAATTTCATTTTTCAAACGCTCATTTAAGAACTTATGTGTTGCGTAACCTGAAGAAGAATAGTTTGTTGCGACATTCATAATACGCAATTGCGGAGCAACCGTAGCAATTAATCGAGGATCCCGTTTTGTTAAAGCTTGTGCCACAGTTTTATCCCCAACATATAATGGAGAGATTGC
>DAIQRP010000109.1:3211-9666 GCA_036786125.1 Sphingobacterium sp. | reverse complement strand
AATTAGGTGATTTCCATTATCCTGCTCCAATTGTAGACCATGCATATGCCAGAGAACGTTGTTTGCGAACCTATAAACTAGCCCTCAACTCATGAAGTATAATATTCTCCTCGTTTTAACTTTTATAGGTATGACAGCTTTAGGCCAACAGACGGATAGTACCTTTTTAGCGGATTTATTAAAAAAGAATCCCGATAAGTTTCAACATATCCTGGACAAACCTCATAAAAATGAAGTGCAGATCCTCTATACTCAAATCCATAGAGATCGAGATAATATACCTCATTTTAAGAGTTTTTCCTATCGCCTGAATCCCGAATGGTATTTCTATCCTGCCAGCACGGTTAAGCTACCGACCGCCATTATAGCCTTGGAAAAATTACGAGATTTAAATCTAGATGGCCTCGATAAAAATACCCCACTGCGGATTGATTCTGCATTTGAACAACAGACCCGAGTGACACGCGATTCAAGTTCAAAAAATGGACTTCCATCTATCGGACATTATATCAAGAAAGTCTTGTTGACTTCAGATAATGATGCGCATAATCGGCTCTTTGAATTTGTAGGTAGAGCTCCGTTAAACCAACGCTTAAAAGAACTAGGAGTACAGCATTCCCGTATTGTCAATAGGCTGGCCATTGGGGATAAAGGAATTTATGCAAAACATAGCAACCCGATGGAATTCTACCAAGGCGATCGAGTGATCTATAGACAAGAAGCACAATATGATCCCGAGGATTACCCACTCAGCTTACAAAATACGGTACAAGGGCATGCCTATATGAATGCTCAGGATGAAATTATTCAGGAACCTTGGAGTTTTGAAGGACTCAATGTATATGGCTTAACAGATCAGCAACTTATTCTGAAAAAATTACTTTTTCCGGAAGCCTTTCCTGCTGCAGAACAGTTCCGCCTTAGCCCCTCTGACTATAACTTCCTCTATTATTATATGTCTAGGTTACCCCAAGAGGTCAAATATCCTAAATATGACCCTAAAGCATACTGGCCTACATATAGTAAATTAATTTACTACGGCCGAGAAAAGGATGCACTTATCGAACCGAATATCCGCATTTTTAATAAGTATGGAGACTCCTATGGATATAATATAGATAATGCATATATCGTAGATTTTGAGAATCATGTTGAATTTCTACTGTCGGTGGTTATACAGTCCAATGAGAATGGAGTTTATAATGATGGGCTGTATGAATATGAAACAGTCACCTACCCGTTCTTAAGAGATTTAGGACATGTATTGTACCAATATGAACTAGAGAGGAAAAAAGAATTCTTGCCTGACCTCCATAAATTTCAGCTCCAGCAATAAAAAAAGACCCTAAGTTAACTTAGGGTCTTTTTTTATTTTAGTGCGGTTTCTATAAGCTCTGAATAAAATTCGGTTTCTGTCATTCCAAAAGCTCGAACCTGCTGCGGAATAAAACTCGTTGGCGTCTGCCCCGGAATAGTATTAATTTCTATAAAGTAGAAATTATCTGTTCCTGTTTCCAAGAAATAATCAATGCGCACCATACCTTTACAGTTTAAGCGTATATAAATTTCCTTTAATAAAGCTGCTATACGTCTTTCCTGCTCATCTGAAAGGTCTGCTGGAGTAATCTCTTCGGTTAATCCTGGCGTGTACTTCGCTTCAAAAACAACTAACTCCCCTTCGTAATTTCTAAAAATTCCCTGTGAAAATTCTCTTCCTGTTACAAACTCTTCTACTAATACTTGCTTCCCTGTATTTTCAGCATCAAAGGCTAAATCGATAGCCGCTTGTAACTGATGCTCTTCTTTGACCTTGGTCATACCAATACTGGAGCCTCCAGCATTAGGCTTTACAAAATAAGGCAGATTTAAATTTTTGAGTACCATCTCCTCCGCCTGCGCTCTATGAGACTCAAAAAGCAAGACTGACTTGGCCATAAATAGATTTGGAATTCCGGTTAAAATCGCTTTAGTATAGCCTTTATTCATTGTTAAGGCACAGGTTAGTGCATCACAACTGCTATATTTAATTCCTAGCATATCGAAATAACCTTGCAGCTTTCCATCTTCCCCCGGAGAACCGTGGAGAATAATAAAAGCCAAATCAAAACTTAGGGTTTCCTCCGCTATAGTTAAGGTAAAATTCTCTCTATTGATCAGGTGTCTATCCCCATTAACATCCACATAAGACCAGTCATTTAAGCCGATATGTATTGGGAAAATATCATACTTCTCTATATCTAACTGAGAAGCCACAAAAGCGGCACTTTTATAGGATACTTCTGCCTCTCCAGTATATCCTCCAGTTATTAATGCTATTTTTGTTTTCATAATAGTGATTCTATTCACAAATATAATTTGCTATACACGGAAAAACGAATATTTTTGTCTAGTAATTACAGCTGTTCTTATTGGAACGATAAGATGGCACATAATTCGCTTGTTAAAAAAAATAAATCCATATAGAAGATAGATATGTCCAAAATATTTCAGTATTTAAAAACGACAACCTTTAGAAAGAATCTCTTAATCGCCATTGCCTCTTTTGCAGTACTTTTTTGTTTAGTATTTTTCGGATTACGCATTTACACCAAACACGATGAAGCTATCCCTGTGCCTCAATTGAAAGGCTTGCATATCAATGATGCGATTGCTAGTTTGGAAAAAGCTGGCTTAGACTATCAAATTGATTCCGTCTACCAGATGGATGCAAAACCGGGATTAGTCATTGAGCAGGATCCGGAACAGAATTTCCATGTGAAATCTGGACGTACCATCTACCTCACGATTATTACTCAGTCGGCACCAGAAATTGGCTTTCCTGAGATTGTAGAAAAAACATTTATTGAAGCTTCTGCTATTTTAAGAAATCATGGACTTCGGGTTGGGGATACAACCTATGTATCCGATATCGCTAGAGATATTGTCTTAGAAGCCCGTTTCGGAGGACAGAAAGTAAAAGATGGTCGTAATATTCCAAAAGGTAGTCGTATTGATTTAGTACTAGGTAATGGTCGTGGCGCAAATGAGGTCGAGATTCCGGATCTTTCGGGATTAAGTCTGACCGAAGCAAAATTTGCTCTTCAGGGAGCCGGCTTACTGATGGGCCAAATTACCTATACTGGCACAGTAACAGACTCTGCTACTGCACGCGTCATTAGTCAATCTCCAGGATTGGAGTCAGGCTTGGTGAGTATAGGAGCTACCATAGATTTATCCTTATCAAACTAATTGAAAACAATGACAGATAATAAAAAGAAATTTCCGCAGTGGGTACTTATAATCGCTGCTGTAGTACTACTGGCGGGAGCCTTCCTAGGTTGGAAATTCTATGAAGGTTTCTTTGCTTCCAATATTACCGACAAGCAAAAGTATCTCTATGTAAAAACGGGATCCACTTATGCCGATGTACTTCATACCTTAGAAACAGAAGGAATTGTAAAAAATATCAATTCTTTTAAATTTGCGGCTAAATACCAAGGTTATGGAGCGCTTATAAAACCCGGACGTTATGCCTTAACAGCAGGGATGACCAATCGTCGCCTTATCGGAAATTTAAGAGGAGGATATCAAGATGCCGTTAAATTTAGATTTGAAAATATCCGTCTTAAAACAGATTTCGCCGGACGCCTTGGAGCGGAGTTCGAAGCGGATTCAACTACATTTCTAGGTCTTTTAAATAATGCTGAATTAGCGAAGAAATATGGGTTTACCTTAGATAATTTCTTTGGTATGTTTATTCCAAATACATATGAAATCTATTGGAACACGAAACCTGAACGGATTATAGAACGCTTTCATGAGGAATATCAAAAATTCTGGACTGCCGATCGATTAGCGAAGGCTGAAGCCTTAAACCTCAGCACGCAGGAAGTCAGCACCCTAGCTTCTATTGTCAAGGGAGAAGCATTGCATAGAGATGAGATGCCTGCTATCGCTGGATTATATTTAAATCGACTGAAGAAAGGCATATTACTTCAAGCAGATCCTACGGTTATTTTTGCCAATAATGATTTTACTATTCGTCGAGTGTTAAACAAACATTTACGTATGGATAATCCGTATAATACCTATATCTATAAAGGATTGCCTCCAGGGCCGATTATGATGCCTAGTATTGCTGCCATTGATGCGGTTTTAAATTACAAACATCATGATTATATCTATATGTGTGCGAAAGATGATTTCTCGGGATACCATAATTTTGCCAAAACTATGGAAGAGCATTTGGTGAATGCCCGGAAATTCCAACAAGCTTTAAATGAAAGAAATATAAAAAAATAGCTTATGTTTGAATACCAAAGCCAAATTCGGGTACGATATGCAGAAACTGATCAGATGGGCTATGTATATTATGGCAATTACGCCACTTATTACGAAGTTGCCCGAACAGAAATGCTCCGAAGTACAGGAATTAGCTATCGGGAATTAGAGGAAATGGGAGTGATGCTTCCGGTATTGGAAATGAAAACAAAATATCATAAGCCTGCACATTATGATGATTTGTTAACGATAAAAACACAAATTCGGCAAAAACCTGCCATCCGCATCGTCTTTCATTATGAAATTTATAATGAGCAGCAGGAATTATTAAATACCGGAGAGTCTACATTAGTATTTGTGGATATGCTGAAAAACAAACCCTGCCTTCCTCCGAAAGAGTTTTTAGAAAAAATGGAACTTTATTTTCCCATATGAAATTAAAAATACAGCAATGGTTACTTCAGCTAAAGCCATTTGATAACTTTATTGAATGGACTAAGGAGCTTATCCTGCCGGGTTTCGGAACGCTGCCCTTGTATACTGTTGCTGTATTCTTTTTTGAAGAAATCTCACGGGAATCAATTCTCAATAAAGCCTCTTCCCTGGCCTATAACTTTATGTTAGCCATCTTCCCGGGCATTATCTTCTTATTTACACTAATTCCTTATATCCCGATCGATAATTTTCAGGAGCAACTCATGGATTTCCTGTTTGTGGTTATTCCACACGATGCCTTTCAAGTGATCGAAACCACCTTAGAAGATATCGTCAAAAAGCAAAATGGAGGCCTCTTATCCTTTGGTTTTATCTTAGCCACCTTTTTTGCAACAAATGGAGTCGGCACGCTCATGTTAGCATTTAATAAATCCTCCTTAGTCCCTGAAAATAGATCCTGGGGAAAAAGACGCTTAATAGCCTTAGGATTATCCTTCCTCATTATTATTGCATTGACCATAGGCATGGCAACCTTTACGGTGACCAATATTATTATCTCTTACCTCCGCGAAAATATAGAAGTCGTTGCTGGATTTTGGTCCTTTATTATTAAGGCTAGCCGCTGGATTATTATCTTTAGTATCTATTTTTTTACCGTAAGCTGTCTCTATAAAATTGGGCCTTCAAATTCCAAAAAATGGCGGCTTTTTAGCCCTGGGGCAATGCTTGCAACCATACTCGCTATTTTAACATTCTCGGGATTTGCTTTCTATATCAATGCGTTTGGAACCTATAATAAATTATATGGCTCTATAGGAACCTTAATTGTTATTATGATTTGGATGTATCTCAACTCATTAATATTACTTATCGGTTATGAATTAAATGCCAGCATTGTACTTTCTAAACAAAGTATTAAAATAGTCAGACCCAAAACCTATAATAGTTTCAAAAGTGTAGAGTAGTGTCCACAGGGGTATAAAGCATATTTTACTTTTAATATGTATAATTACCAGCATAATTTAAGGCTACTTTATTATGTTAAAATATAAGAGAAATATCCTGCTGAGATCGACTTTAATAGGACTTACAGCAGTATTATTTTTAATGATTGTCTCCATTTTCTTATCCTTATTTCGTCAGTATAAAAGTTTCACTTCCAATATTGAGGATATATACAGCAATCTCAATTCCGATAAATCGGATTACTCCGCCTTACTTTCAAAGCATAATGAAGCTGAAAACTATTTTCGGCTTTTTGCCATTGATTTTGACACCAGCTATTTCAATGCCTACAAACAGACAATCTACCAGACAAAAACGAAAATAGATTCCCTATCTAACCTTTCTCCATTTAATAAAATAGAGAGTCAAGATATGAATGAATTAGATCGGGATAAAATTAACACAGAATTTATACGGCTGAGAATTAAATTGGATGAACTATTAAATTATAGTGTAGAAATTCCAAAGATTGCATTCCAAACGATGATTCCCCCTAGCACAGCAGCAGCAGCGGTTCCGAGTAAAGACTTTACCGAACTGGTGGAAGAAGATACCATCGCCGAATATATTGTCATCCCCAAAAAGAAATTATTAAATCGAATCTTTGATGCTAAAAATGATACTGTAAAGTATGAGAGAAAGAGCAAAATCTTTCGGGAGCATAAAGACCTAAAAAATAAAGTTCAACATCATATTGAAAATACCAATCGAATTCAAGACCATAAATTTGAAAACTTAAAATCGGCATATACAGC
>DAIQRP010000109.1:0-3184 GCA_036786125.1 Sphingobacterium sp. | reverse complement strand
TCATTTATGTTTGGCTTATTAATTATTATAGTACTCTATCAATTTCATATTACCAGCTTTGAAAAGAAACTCATAGAAGAAAAAAGTTATGCCCGCAAATTAGCACAGGATAAAACGGATGCCTTATCCATTTTAAGTCATGAAATTCGTACGCCCTTAAATTCATTAATCGGGATTGTAGATATTCTGAGAAAGAAAATTAATATCTTCTCTTCAGAAGACCGGCTACTTATAGATACGGCCTATTCTGGAATTAATAATACCGCAAAGACCATAAATGACATTTTAAATATTTCTAAAATTGATGAACATAGCAACCGACAACAGAATGAAGAGTTCAATCTTTGGAATACGATTGAAACTACGGTAGCCATACATAAACATGATGCACTATTAAAAAAATTAACCTTAAAAAATGAAAATCATATTCCGCCTGCTACCCGAGTATATGCAGATGAATTAAAAATTAAGCAGATCTTAATTAATATTATTTCCAATGCGATAAAATACTCCAATAAAGGAACCATTACCTGTACTTCAAGTATTAGCAAAAATGCCATATTAACACTTCAAATTTCTGATGAAGGCATTGGAATCCCCGCACAGATGCAAAAATTCATCTTCCGCAGGTTCTATACCGTCTCCACCATTTCTCATGTTAATTCCGGCGTTGGCTTAGGTCTTTATATTACGAAAAAACTTATTGACGGTCTACAAGGAAGTTTAGAATTTAAAAGTGAATTAGGAGTAGGTACCACATTTACCATCTTAATACCCCTTAAAATATTAGCACATAACCAGGCTTCTAGCCATGCTCAAGACTTAGGCAATGTGTTGCCAACGGACTTATCCATTTTGATAGTTGATGATAATCCATTGAATCTACTGTATATGAAACAGTTTTTCACCAAGCAAGACAATTGCTATATCGCCAATAATGGAAATGAAGCCTTACAGCTTGTGGAGGAACATCGCGTAGATGTGATAATTACGGATTTAAATATGCCTGGACTCTCGGGAATCGATCTGCTTGAAAAAATTAAAAACAACAGTCAGACCGAACATATTCGGGTTATTTGTACCTCTTCTACCCCAGAACAAATTATCGAAAGACAGGAAAAGATGGATTTAAAATTCGATGAGATTATCTATAAACCATTTGTGGAAGAAAATTTAGTTAAAACTATTCTAAAGACGTTACAATAAAGGATTTAAGAATAATCTTTAAAACTGGGTAAAACTAAGCTAGCTGTATAAGTTTTAAACATTTTTCCCTAAAATCTAAGGAATGTGTACAAAAACTCTAAAAAAAAACACACATAAATACTTGTTAATAAAAGTTTTTCGTATTTTTGCAGTCCCTACAATGTTAGGGAAAAGGAGATAAATTAATTAATGGCAAAAAAACAAGAAGCAGAAAAAGAGTTAGCAGCGAAAAACGCAGAGCTACAGGGCGCTGACACCAAAGTGGTGAAAGACA
Organism: Sphingobacterium sp.; assembly: GCA_036786125.1. Taxonomy (GTDB): domain Bacteria; phylum Bacteroidota; class Bacteroidia; order Sphingobacteriales; family Sphingobacteriaceae; genus Sphingobacterium. Next base: position 1,704 of record DAIQRP010000109.1, on the reverse strand, counting down.
AAGAAAACATTGAATCAGAAGCTGATTCAAAATTAATCGAAGAAATCAAATCTAACACATGGAACACACCAGAAGGTGAGTTTGACTGGGATTTAGATGAAAAAGGTTTCGGAAATTATAGCGATGCTGAGCGCGCGAAACTTGAAGAACAATACGCAGGTACTTTCAACTCAATTAACCAAGGTGAAATTATCGAAGGTGTTGTTGTTTCAATCAACAATAAAGACGTTGTCTTAAATGTTGGTTTCAAATCTGACGGTTTAGTATCACTTTCAGAATTCCGTGACTTACCTGAATTAAAAGTTGGTGATGTTGTTGACGTATTTGTAGAATCTCAAGAGGATGCAAATGGTCAATTAGTATTATCTCGTAAACGTGCTAAAACTCAAAAATCTTGGGAAGCAATCAATGAGGCATTGGAAAATGACCGTATCATTGACGGTTTCGTTAAGTCTCGTACTAAAGGTGGTCTTATCGTGGACATCAAAGGTGTTGAAGCATTCTTACCAGGTTCTCAAATCGATATCAAACCTATTCGTGATTACGATATCTACGTGGGTAAAACAATGGAATTCAAAGTTGTTAAAATTAACCACGAATTCAAAAACGTTGTCGTTTCACACAAAGTGTTAATCGAAGACGATTTAGAAAACCAAAAATCTGAGATCGTTGCGAAATTAGAAAAAGGTCAAGTATTAGAAGGAACTGTTAAAAATATCACTGACTTCGGTGTATTCATCGATTTAGGTGGTGTTGACGGTTTATTACATATCACTGATATCTCTTGGGGCCGTATCGAGCATCCAAAAGAGGTGTTAGCGTTAGATCAAACAATCAACGTTGTTGTTTTAGACTTTGATGACGAGAAAAAACGTATCGCATTAGGCTTAAAACAATTATCTGAGCACCCTTGGGAGTCTTTAGATAAAGACTTAGCGGTAGGTTCTAAAGTTAAAGGTAAAATCGTAACAGTTGCTGATTACGGTGCTTTCTTAGAAATCATCCCTGGTGTTGAAGGTTTAATCCACGTTTCTGAAATGTCTTGGTCTCAAAACTTACGTTCTCCTCAAGAGTTCTTAAAAGTTTCTGATGAGATTGAAGCAGAGATCTTAACTTTAGATCGTGAAGAGCGTAAAATGAGCTTAGGTATCAAACAATTGACTCCTGATCCATGGAAAAACATCACTGAGCGTTACCCTGTAGGTTCAAAACAAAAAGCTGTAGTTAAGAATATGACTAACTTCGGTGTATTTGTTGAATTAGAAGAAGGTATCGATGGTTTAATCCATATCTCTGACTTATCTTGGTCTAAAAAAATCAACCACCCTAACGAATTCACTAAAGTAGGTGAAACTTTAGACGTAGTTGTATTAGAATTAGATGAAGAAAACCGTAAGTTATCTTTAGGTCACAAACAATTAGAAGAAAACCCTTGGGATACTTTCGAGACTATCTTCACAATTGATTCAGTACACGAAGGTACAGTGTTAAAAGTTGGTGATAAAGGTGATATCGTTGCTTTACAATATGGTGTTGAAGGTTTCTGTCCTTCGAAACACTCTGTTAAAGAAGACGGTGCTTCATTAAAAGTTGACGAAGTTGCTAAATTCAAAATCATTGAATTCAACAAAGAAAACAAACGTTTAGTGATTTCTCACTCTCGTATTTGGGAAGATGAAAGAGCTGAAGCACGTGTTGAAGAAT
>DAIQRP010000108.1:9369-9794 GCA_036786125.1 Sphingobacterium sp. | reverse complement strand
ACTGGATCGGAGCAGTCAATATGTACATTGGTTTTATCTAACCTGGGAAGCCTGGGGGAGCAAAAACTCTTTAAACCAGATTCCGACACAATTTACGCATAACCTCGCAGTTAATTATAGCTTAAAAAATGGGCGTTATAATGTTTCTGCAGAAAGCAGAAACCTCACTGATCAACTCACTTATGATAGCTTTCGCCTACAAAAACCAGGCAGATCCTTCTATCTTAAATTCCGCTATTTCCTTCAACAACATTAATAATACGTACTAAAAAAAATCAAAATGAATAGAAAATCATTTATATGGACATCATCTCTACTTGCCATGACTTTATGGATGTCAGCATGTAGTAAAGATTCTGGTAAGACAAGTCCAGAAAAAGAAGAACAAACTGACAAAATGTTTGCTATTGGAGCACAGGTACTAT
>DAIQRP010000108.1:0-9233 GCA_036786125.1 Sphingobacterium sp. | reverse complement strand
CGGAAACCAATACCCTTTCTCAATACAGCTATAAAAATCAAAAATTAGAGCTGGTTAAAGCCATTCCTTTTACTTTGGAAAATAGCTTTAGATATGGACATACCTGGATTGACGATCATACTTTATTCGTATATGCTTTATTCGGAGATTACAAAATCGTGGATGTCAATACCATGAGTATTATTAAACAAGGGAAAATATCGCTGCCTCAAAAATCAGGATTTAATGGCCCTAATATTGGCTTTGCAACCGTTAAAGACAATAAATTATATATAGGATTTTCCTATGCTTATGCCGATAAGGTATATTCTAAAAAATATCCCGAAAGAACAAATTATTTTAGTGGAACAGCACACTTTGCCGTATATGACTACCCTGCTATGGACCAGGTTGTATATAGCGAAGATAGCCGCTCTACTTGGCCAGGTAATGATAGAAATGGGGTTTTGAAAACATTTGTTTATAATGATGATCTCTATGTTATTACCACGACAAGTGAGTTAAGTGGTGGAAACTGGGATAAACCCACTTCCCTATATCGCTTTAAAAAAGATGCCAAAAAAATTGATGAAAATTACTACTTCAATATTTCTGAAAAACTCAATGGCGATAACTGTTTAGGAGGAGCTTACGCAGGAAATGGCAAACTCTTACTGCGTAGATTAAGACAAGATTTAGTGAAAATCTGGGGCGATTACGGCTTTGCCAATGTGCAAGAATACCATGTTATCGATCTAGCGAATCAATCGATAAGCAAATTGGATATTCCCTTATCGAAAAGTTTAGCGACAGCTCCAAATGTGATAGCAGACCCTACAGATAATAAGGCATATTTCACCATCAATACAAAAGATAGCAATGGTGAATTTAATGTCTACCAGTATAATAGTTTGACAAATACGGTGACTAAAGGCGCGAAAATAAATAGTGTCGATCAGGTAAATGTATTATTTAAAATAAAGTAATTATCTATATTTCATGCAGGCTGGTGTAGCTAACTACCCAGCCTATTTTCTGCCCTATGGTTTCAAAAAAACAATCTCTCTTTCGACGTATTAATAACTTTCTACACCTATGGTTAGGGCTTATCAGTGGTTTAGTTGTATGTGTAGTCTGTCTAACCGCAGCCATATGGACTTTCCGTTATGAAATTACCTTTTACTTTGAAAAAGGTAATCGTATCGAGCCGCAAGAAAAAGCCTATACCATTCCCTCCATCTTAAAAAATAATGCAGAAGCCTACTTAGCAAAACAGGGGAAAAGTTTGGGGAAAATAAATTCCATCTTTTACAGAGCAGCAGATAAGTCTGTCCTCTTAACTTATGTCGATACTGTCAGTAAAGAACAGAAGTATTTCTATTTAAATCCTTATTCTGGTGAAGTTATCTTACATCGGGAACAACAGAGTTCTGTTCAGGATTTCATTCTTTTCTTACGTGCCGGCCATCGTTTTTTTTGGCTTCCTAGAGAGATAGGAAGTACTTTTGTAGGAACAAACTGCCTGATATTTTTAGTCTTATTAATTACTGGTCTAGTCTGGTGGTACCCTAAAAAGTGGAACCAATCTACGCGAGATAAAAGTTTTAAAATCAAATGGTCTGCCAAGTGGAAACGTCTGAATATAGACCTGCATAATGTACTTGGTTTCTATGCATCATTTTTCGCTATTATCTTGACCATTACTGGATTATTCTATTCCTTCTCTTGGTTTCGAGCAGGATATTTCTATACGATAAGTGCAGGAAAGACCTTAGAAATGCCGACTAATAGCCTGTCTGTAGATACCCTTACAACAAGGCCTTTAGTAGAGCATATCGAAGATATCTTATTTCAAAAACACTATCCTGTATATCAAAAAGATGCCTATGAAGCCCTTTATATTTTCTATCCCTACACCGAAGGTGGAGCCTATACTATTCAACTCAGAAAACATGAAGATACTCAGTATCATGCCCTTTCCTATAAGTATGATCCGAGAACCTTAAAATTGCTGGAAGGGCCTGTAGATAAAAGTAAACTCAACTTTGGAGAGAAAGTATTTCAAGCCAATTTCGATATCCATGTCGGTTCTATCGGTGGAATATGGACTAAAATAATAGCTTCCTTAACTTCTTTAATCGGAGCCTCCCTGCCTATTACGGGATTTATTATTTGGTTTAACAGAAAATGGGGAAAGAAAAAAAGAAAAATCTAATTCCCTCCAACAGATTCCGTAGTACCTGCTTGTCCAGGTACTACTGTTTTAAATTATATAACTAAGCTAATCGCGCAGTATACGAGTAATAGGGCCATCAGTAGATTTACAGTTCTTGCATATTTATTAAGAAATAAGGCCAATTTATCTCCTGCAAAGGCCCATATCCAAGTAGCGGTACATCCTACGGCAGACAGGAAGACTGCAAAAACCAAGGTCATACGGAAATCCTCAAATTGTGGAAAGATAAAATTACTAAATGCAGTAATTCCATAAATGATAATCTTTACATTCACTAATTGTAGGAAAAATGCTTTCCAAAACAAACGGCTCTGGGGCAGCTCTTCTTGCTCAGCAGCTACAGCATCCAGTTGAACCGGTTTGCTTCGAGCCACTATCCAAGCTAAATACAATAGATATATCACTCCTACATATTTTAAGAACTCCAACACTCCAGAATAGGAGTTGAGAATCAACTCCGTACAGATTGCAGATAGAAATATCACGAAGGTGAATCCTGCATAAATACCATATAACAAGATCTGAGTTTTTTTAAAACCGATCTTCATGACGCTATTTAAGGCCAAAATATTATTAGGTCCCGGTAATAAAGCTGTCAGGACACTATAGATAAAAAATGAATACCACATAATTTTTGAACGAAAATACAATAGCTAAAGCTTCAAATCAATCGAAATTATTAGTACATTTAGTTCGAAAATTTTGAACTATGGATATTCATCAATTGAAGAGCTTTAAAACTATTGTAGAAAAGGGTAACTTTCAGGATGCAGCAAAAGCCCTAAATTACTCCGTTTCTGCCATCAGCTATCAAATCCAACAATTAGAATTTGAGCTCAAATTTCAGCTGTTTGAAAAGATAGGTCGCAGAATGTTTCCTACAGAACAAGGCTTAAAACTTATTCCACATATCCGAAAGATTGAGGAAGAGATTGAAAAAATTCGACTTATTCAGTCCGCTGACAATCAGATTAGCGGAACGTTACAAATTTCCGTTTCAGATAGTCTACTTACCTATATCATCCAGCCTGTACTTCAAGAATTTATAGCATTAGCTCCTGAAGTAGAGTTGAAATTAAAGGTTAAAAACTGTTATGAGATCCAAAAGGAAATTATTAAAAATGAGGTCGATTTAGGTATACATTATCAGGTTGATGGTTATGATGCGCAAATCAAAGTCACAGCACTCAAACAGTTTAAAGCCGGAATTATGGCTTCTCCAAACTATCCCGAGAAAGAAAGAGATTTTGATCAGATAAATCAATATAAAAGTGCTTCGCTTATTAATAATGACCCCTATGGAATCTACCAAGGAATGTTCAAAGACTATCTTAAAGAAAAAAATATTACCATCAGTCGACATATCGAATTATGGAGTATCGAAGCTATAAAAAAATCAGTGATGAGTAATTTAGGAATTGCTTGTCTACCCTACTTTGTCGTAGAGGAGGAGTTGCAGAAAGGCGATATTATAGCTGTACCTATTCGGGATTTTAACCCCTCAATTACTATGATTACAGCTTATCACCATAAAAAATGGATTAGCCCAGCGATGCAGCTTTTCTTAGCTATCTTAGATCAAAAAATAAGTTAAGAAACAGATTGGATAAAAAAGGCTATTTAACAGTTGTTAAATAGCCTTTTTATTTTGGAGTTCCTATTTAGCTAAGACCTCAAGTAATCGTTTAAAAATCTCAGTATTGGGATAATAGCCTGTAAATGTATGTGAATAAGGACCATAAATATATACTGGAACAGGTATACTGCTGTGATCATTTGTGCTAAAATTACCTCGTATATAACCCGATTTCTCATCACTATCTAAAAGGCTAAGCCCCCCAGTTTCATGATCTGCAGTAACAATTACTAGGGTATGTCCGTCTTGATCGGCATAACGTAAAGCCTCTCCTACAGCCTGATCGAAATCTAATGTTTCAGAAACCACATAAGGAAGATCATTAGCATGTCCCCCATAATCAATTTGGGCACCTTCAGCCATAATAAAAAACCGATCAAAATGGGAATCCAAGTAATCCAAACTTTGAGTTAATAAGGAGGACAAAACTGGTCCTCTCCCCTCTTTCACGGGCCGTGTAAAAGAGGGGTCTAAAAATACGATTTGCTTCTGGGCATCTGCTTTTAAGTCTGGAGTATGGACAAAAGCGATATCTCTTTGTGCCATCTCCTGCCGATAGCTATCGGCTTGTTGCCCAGTAAACCAACTTGGGCTACCTCCAGCAAGAATCTGAAAAGGAGCATCTAAAGCCTGTAGCGCAATAGCTTTGGAGGAATCTCTTTCCACAGCATGGGCATAATATACTGCTGGAGTAGCATCTGTCAAATCTCCGGTAGATAAGATCGCTGTACCCCATTTTTTCTCTTGCAGTAAAGCTGTTAGGCTACGCAAAGGCTTTCCTGTTGTATCCATAGCAATACTTCGATTGTTGGTCTTATTTCCAGTAGCCAAAGCTGAGCCTCCTGCCGCGGAGTCTGTATTATCTGAATTTAGAGCTTCGGTACGTGAAAGAGCGATATTTCGGAATTGGGAAATATGTAAACTTCCAAAATTAGCAGCCATGGCAACTTTAACCTGAGCGAGTCCCATACCATCTCCAATCATAAAAATAATCTTTCGAACTTCCTTTTCTGTATTATCATTTAAATAAGTAGGCTTATAGATTGGAAGAGCTTCTTTCTGCTGATATTGCTCATAAGGTAGACCTGCGATAAATTGAGCTAAGGCTTGGGGTTGATCGGTATTTATCCAATACACTCCCATTTTATGTAATTCCTGATAAGTATTGGGGCTATCATGATTTCCCCAAAAACGGAATGGAATATGCCTTGCTTGCGCCTTTTGAGTCAGGGCTTTAATCCGTGCTTTATCGCTTGGATTAGGGGTTCCTTTTCCATTCCAAGAAGTATAAGCCTTTAAATCCGCACTTATCATTGCGATACGTTTCCATTGCTCATCCGTATACTCCTGATCCGGTAGGCCATCGAAAAAAATCCAGGCAGGATACTGTTGAAACTCCGCAGGCTCAGGCCTATCTCCACTGATAACAATCCGTACAGCAGCGGGATTAAGCTGAGGGTCGAACTGTTCAGGATATTGAGCTAGTAATTTATTTAGCGCAGCTAAAACCGTACGGTGGTCTTCTTTAATATCAATCATCAGCTGCATCCTTTTGGACATATCTGTAAATAGCTGACCTTTCTGCTGTTTCATAACCTTTACAATAGGCTCGATATACAACGAGCTTAAGGTTCTATCTTGTTGAATATCGCGCGCATCATGAGCTACATATAATATGCCATCTCGCAGAAAAACATCAGCTTCTATAGATTCCATACCCGCATAATATGCCGTAAAGAATGGAATTTTTTGTTCATAATCATTATGACTATGTCCTTTTATAGACAGGCTACTATGCTGCTTTTCGGTACTAAACATCAGACTATCTAATAGCCCTGTATGCTGCTGCGCAAAACTGGGAAGCTGAGCAAATATTAATGCCGCCCCCAAAATAAATTGAATGGATTGTTTTTTCATTTTTTACTATTTACCAACCTTCATTCTGTTTGATAATTCCTTTACTGTTATCAATCTCCCGTTGCGGAACTAACCAAACATGATTCACCTGAGGATTAAACTTTCGTGCTCCCCAAATCACTTTTCCTTTCGAGTCATGCAGTGGTTTCGCATAGATAGCCTCGGCATCTCCCCAACGGATTAAATCCCGGTGGCGATCAGCAAACTCTCCAGCAAGTTCACAGCGGCGTTGATTTTTAAGCTCCTGCATATCCATACCCAATTTTTCCTTTAAGCCTGCACGTGTGCGAATAGCATTTAATTCTTTATCTCCAGCTCCGGCTCCACGCAATTGAATTGCCGCTTCAGCTTTAATTAATACAACTTCTGCAAAACGCATTAATGGAACATTTAAGGAGGTCGAATTATGATCCCCATTTGGACTGACATATTTTCCTATTGGGTCTGCATAGGAGAAAGGCTCCATGTATTTATTAAATTGGTAATCCGAGAGAGCAGCACTTGGGGGATTAAATACAGTTTGTATTCCAAAATATGTAAAGGTATCCCCAGGTTTTAAGATTGTCGCTTCACGACGGATATCCCCTTCTTCATAGGCATCATATAATTCTTTTGTTGGGAGAAAATATCCCCAACCATTATATTTACCCCAACCCCCATTAGTTAACATAACACCTGGAAGAATACTACCCCAACCATCAGGACCTGCAGCACTGCTGGTTACAGACCAAATATATTCTGAGCCATAATTATGTGCTGTAGTAAATACATCTTTAAAATTACCTTCGAGTTTTCGATTTCCATGTTGAATAACGGAATCCGCATATAATTCGGCCTGTGCATAATCCTTCATATATAAAAATGTTTTAGAAATATATGCCCAAGCGGCCACTTTATGTGCTCTACCCTGATCTGCAGCAGCATAGCTTTCAAATACAGGGAGCAGATTCGCAGCTTTCTGAAATTGACTGACCGCATGTTCATAATTTATTTTCACATGTGCTTCGCGTGGAATTGCTTCGGCATGATCCATATTTTCTACGGTTACAATCGGAACGCCCATACGCTCATCTCCATAATTTGCCGCCAACTCATAATTCATAACCGCGCTATTGAAGTAAGCCTCTCCTAAAATTCTATTTTTAAGTGCGGCATTCATAGCTATCGCAGGAACATAGCGGATAATATCATTGGCTCTTTTAATAACCGTAAAGCGGTCTACCCAGTTATTTTCAGTATAAGAACCTCCAATATAAGCCCGGCTAAAGTTTTTCATATTGTCGCCTTGTGCATTAGCCCTTCCCGTTACCATATCATCACTTGCATTGATAAACCAAAAGAGCCCTCTACCATAAAAGGATTCCGATTGATCATATAAGGCATATAAGGCATTACTAGCACTGATGGCATCCGCTTCAGTCTTCCAAAAATTTACTTTTGTAGGTGCCCCCTCGGGTATGATATCTAATTGTTTATTACATGAGCTCCATATGGCTGATACGATAATTCCAAATAGAAGCGATTTTTTTATAGTTCTTTGCATGATAGTTTTTTTTATAGTCCGATATTCAATCCAAAAATAAAAGATCTCGCCTGCGGGTATCTTCCAGAATCCATACCATAGGAATCCATACCTACTTCCGGATCAAAACCTGAGTATTTCGTCAGCGTAAATACATTATTACCGGTAGCATAAAGGCGAACATTTTTTAATTTCAATCGTTGCGTTAAGGAAACAGGTAAGGTATATCCTAAGGTTAGATTTTTCAAACGCAGGTAGGATCCATCTTCTACATAAAAGTCTGATGTTTCATAGAAATTTCTATTTTCATCACGCAGGGAAACACGAGGTAATTTATGCGTAGGATTTTGCGGAGTCCAAGCATCTAAAACGCCTTCTAACATATTATACTGCTGCCCTACTCCTGCATTTAGTGTACTAAACTTCATGGAATTAAATAACTTATTGCCTTGTACGCCTTGGAAGAATAGGTTGAGGTCAAAACCTTTATAACTGGCATTGAAATTAACACCATAAGAGAAGGAAGGGTATGCATTACCTACAAAAACACGGTCTGAGGCATCGATCTTTCCATCAGCATTGGCATCTTTAAATCGGAAATCTCCGGGCTTCGCATGCGGTTGAATTAAATCCCCATTTTTATTCGTATAAGCTTTTACCTCATCTTCGGATTGAAAGATTCCATCGGTCTGAACGACTTTATAAGAATATAAAGATTCCCCAACCTGAAGAACTACAGGGTTCAGCATTTGACGGAAACTAATAGGGAGAGCCTGCGTCTGAATACCTCCAGCTAAGGATTTAATTTCATTTTTAATGGCGCTCAGACTACCACCAAAGCCATATTGAAAGGCTTGATTATTTTTAGACTGATACTGAAGACCTAATTCTATACCACGATCTTGCACTGAACCTCCATTGACCGTTTGTGTTTTTAAACCAGAAGTTCCTGGAAGCGGAAGATCCATAATCATTTTATTGGTATTTTTAATAAAGTAGTCTGCAATAATGGAAAGCCTATTATTTAAAACACCAAAATCTAAGCCTATATTCGTCTGTTCGGATTCTGCCCAAGTTAGGTCCGTATTCCCTTTTTTAGTCTCTGCGAGGTAGGTAACACGGCTGGGAGCATTTCCCATAAACATCTGAGCTCTGCTTAATAAGGGATTTACAGCAAAAGGGTCTAAACTTCCTAAGTTTCCTAATTTACCATAACTCGCCCTTAACTTCAATTCCGATATCCAGCTGACATCAGTTAGAAAATTTTCTTTCTTCAGTGACCAAGCTCCAGCTATAGAGCCATAATTACCAAATCTATTTTGAGGAGCAACTAAGGAACTTCCATCTCTCCTTCCGATGAAGGAAAGCATATATTTCTGCTTATAATTATAATTAATCCTTCCTAAATAGGATAATAAAGAGGAGGCTTGATATCCATCTCTGGGATTAATAATTTCATTAGCATTGACTATATATCGCATTTCCTTAGCTTCACTGACAAAGCCCTGGCCTGTCATACCTTGAAAACGGGAGCTTGTCTTCTGAAAATTCATGCCTGCCATCAGGTCAAATTGATGGTCAGAAATAGTTTTTGAATAGCTTAAAATCTGTTCTGCAAGAATATCTTGTGCCCGATTATTATTAATGGTTAATTTATTCGAATTGGAGGGTTTCCCTATTTCAGGAACTCGACTTGTAAATTCCTTAAAATTATTAAAGCCCTGAGTCATACTAAAATTCGTTCTCCATTTTAACCCCTCAAGAATAGCAATTTCCACATATGGATTAACAACTAAGTTATAGGTCGGATTATCGACATCTAGTCGCTTTAGATATGCCACAGGATTGATAATATCGCCATATGCTCCAGGGCCATATAAGGCAGGGAGCCCCGAGAAGGCTCCATTTTCATCATAAACAGGAACATTAGAGGGATAATAAAT
>DAIQRP010000107.1:6206-9865 GCA_036786125.1 Sphingobacterium sp. | reverse complement strand
TTTTAAAATCGGAACAAGATGCTAGAAAGCGAATTGATTCAATTTATAAAATGGCGCAATCCAATGGATGGACAGCAGATGGGAGTCTGACTGTGCGTGATGGACGTCTTTGTATTCCGATTTTAGCGGAAAATAAACGTAAATTAAAAGGATTAATTCACGATGAGTCCGCGACTGGGCAGACGGCTTATATAGAGCCCGAAGAAGTCTTTCATCTGAATAATAAAATCCGCGATTTAGAATTTGAAAGACGTCGGGAGGTCATTCGCATTTTAATTGCATTGACAGATGAATTAAGACCCCATATTCCGATTCTATTTTCTTATCACGGCCTGTTGAGTAAGTTGGATTTTGTACGTGCAAAGGCCTTATTTGCATTAGATATCGAGGCTGAGATGCCGGAGTTATCTCCAGATGCCGATATAGAACTTGTGAATGCTAGACATCCGCTGCTCTATTTAAATAGTAAAAAAGATGGACATAGCATTGTTCCGCTCAATATCAAAATTGATCAGATCCAACGTGTTATTGTCGTTTCTGGACCCAATGCCGGAGGAAAATCAGTCTGTATGAAGACCGTCGGTCTCTTACAGATTATGCTTCAATCAGGTATATTAATTCCTGCCGAAACCACCTCTAAAGTAGGTCTTTTTAAACAGATTTTTGCAGATATTGGGGATGATCAATCTATAGAATCAGATTTAAGTACTTATTCTGCGCATCTGTCTAAAATGAAGCATTTTACTGAATTTGCGAATGGCAGAACCCTCGTGCTTATCGATGAGTTTGGAACGGGTACAGATCCGCTTTTTGGTGGTCCTATTGCAGAAGCAGTATTAGAAATTTTAAATAGAAATCAAATTCGGGGCGTAGTTACTACTCACTATTCGAACTTAAAGGTATTTGCTAGTAATACCGAAGGGTTGGAGAATGCCTCTATGTTATTTGATAATGTGGCCATGCGTCCTTTATATATTCTGCAGATAGGGAAACCCGGAAGTTCCTATGCATTTGAAATTGCTCAAAAAATAGGATTAAAAAAAGAAATACTGCACCTCGCGAAACAAAAGATCGGTACCCAGCAGAAAAAAGTAGACACCTTACTTGTCGATTTAGAGCGAGATAAAAAAGAGGTGTACGATACTAAAGTAGCCATCAATAGGAGAGAGAAAGAGCTGGAGCGTCTCAATACAGAAGTGGCAGAAATGCAATCTTATTTAGAGGAGAATAAACGCATTATCTTACGTGAGGCAAAAGAAGAAGCTAAGCATATTTTAAAATCGGCAAATAAGCTCATTGAAAATACCATCTCTGAAATTAAATCAGCTAAAGCAGAAAAAGAGAAGACGAAGGAGATTCGTAGCAGTTTTGAAGGTTCAGCTACCCAGCTGACTAAACAACAGCAAAAAGCTAAGTCAGTAGCTGCAGCAACACCTGCAGATATTGATCATTCCGAAATCCAAATTGGAGATTGGGTCAGTATCCAAGGTTCTTCTACAGAGGCGCAGGTTATTGAAATTGCTAAGAATAATTTAATCCTCGCTATGGGGGATTTAAGAACGGTTCAAAAACGATCTCAGGTGACCAAATTACGCGGTAAAGAAGCGAAAAAGGCCGCCAAAAAATCAACTTCTTCCGTTTCCCCAGATTCTGTGTCGAGTTTTAATCCAGAGCTGGATATTCGAGGAATGCGTACTGAAGATGCTATTCAGAAATTAGAGCAGATGTTAGACCGTGCCGTTATGATAGGCTATCCTTCTTTGAAAATAATTCATGGTAAAGGAGATGGAATATTAAGAAAGTTTGTTCGTGATTATTTGAGAAAGTATAGTCAGGTCAGCCGATATGAAGATGAGCATCCCGATCGTGGTGGAGATGGGATCACCTATGCTTACCTATAAGGTAATATAGCGGCATAGCTTAACTACTATGGCTGTCCATTGCGGTGAATAAAAAGCAGCTTGTTACTTGACTTAACATTTTCTTAACATTTTACTCTTAGATAATGCCATTCGAATATTTAATTCGAATGGCATTTATTTTTTTAACTACAAAGATAATAACTCGATATTTTACGTTTTGAAGTCTCTAAATTATTGTATAATTTAATTGTAATGTTAACTAAAAAAGAGGCCTATGTTAAATTAATATAAAATCTTTATACCGAGTCTGTTAAGTTTTATTTAATTACTAAAACTATTGAAAGTATCCTTGTATTTTTGAGGACAAAATAAATATAGAATCATTTAGTATGAGAAAGACTTTACTCTTTTGTGCTTTAGTATTAGCGAGTTATGGAGAGATCCATGCTCAGGTTACGACCAGTAGTTTATCTGGTTTAGTAACTCAAGGTTCTGGACAGTCTACCGCTGGAGCAACAGTAAAAGCGACGCACGTTCCTTCAGGAACTGTCTATTCCGGGTCTTCCAATTCTGCAGGTCGATTTAACTTAGCCAATTTACGTGTCGGAGGACCGTATAAAGTAGAGGTGACTTTTGTAGGACAGCAGCCTTTAGTATATGAGGATGTTTATTTGCAACTCGGACAACCTTTTATTATTAATCCTATTTTCGGTAATGGGGGAACGGTATTATCCGAGGTTACGATTAGTGGTATCCGTTCCAAAATTAATACCAATAAAACGGGAGCAAGTACTAATGTGGGTTTAAAACAAATCCAAGAATTACCTACTATTTCACGTAGTATTTTAGAGTTTACGCGTTTAACTCCTCAGGCTAATGGAAACTCATTTGCAGGCCGAGATGCGCGTTACAATAATCTACAAATTGATGGGGCAAACTTTAACAATGGATTTGGTCTATCTTCAGATCCACTTCCCGGAGGAAGATCTCAACCTATTTCATTAGATGCTATTGAAGAAATTCAAGTAAATATAGCTCCTTTTGATGTCACACAATCGGGCTTTACGGGAGCTGGAATTAATGCCGTTACCAAATCTGGAACCAATCAATTTCATGGTTCTGCATATACGTATTATAATAATGAACACTTAAATGGTGTTAAAATTAACCGTAAGAATATCGAATTTGTAGATGGTACAAAAAAGAACTTTGGTTTTACTTTGGGAGGACCTATTGTAAAGGATAAGTTATTCTTCTTTGTCTCTGCAGAAAGAGAGTCTGCTACAGGTAGCAACGCTACAGGAGCCAATTTATGGAGAGCTTCAGAAGATGGGGTCTCTAATATAGCTAATAATATCACACGTGTGAAACGTGCAGATTTAGATGCAGTAAGAAATCACCTAATTAATACTTGGGGATATGACCCCGGAAGATATGAAGGATATGCAGATGAAGCTGAACAGTATGGAAATAAAATTTTAGCTCGTATCGATTGGAATATCAGTGATAAGCATAAATTTGCTTTCCGATTTAATCAATTAAATGGCGTATCTAACCAATTAGCGAGTGGAAACTCCGGACCTAATCCAAGATCTAACTTTAACCGTGTAAGTGAAAACTCGATTACTTTTGAAAACGGTAACTACACGATGGATAACTTAGTTCGATCATTCGCAGCAGAGTTAAACTCCAACTTCAACTCTAGCCTTTCTAATAAATTTATTGCTACTTATACTAGAATCCAAGATAAACGAGGAACTCCAAGTAGCCAATTATTTCCTTATGTAGATATTTGGG
>DAIQRP010000107.1:451-6196 GCA_036786125.1 Sphingobacterium sp. | reverse complement strand
AGGGTCTAATGGTCCTGTAGGAACGGCAAATTATATGAGTTTTGGTACGGAGTTATTCTCTTATAAAAATGATGTCATTAATGACAACTTCTCCATTACCAATAACTTAAACTACGTTACAGGAATTCATAATATTACTGGAGGGGCAGCATTTGATTTACAAAAATTTGGAAATAGCTATACCCGTATGGGCACAGGATATTACCGTTATGCTTCCGTAGCTGATTTTTTAAAGACGGGTACTCCTCAGGAGGTGGCTCCAATTAACTTTGGTCTAACTTATCCTTATGAAGGTCAAGATACTTATTCTCGAGTTAACTTTGGTTTAGCGTCCTTATATGCTCAGGATCGTATTTCTGCAGCTGATGGATTAACTGTAACTGTGGGTTTAAGAGCAGAGTTGCCGATTTATTTAAATAAATTAACCGGAAATCCAGCGATTGATAATTTAGAATTATTAGATGTTAAAGGGAATCCTACACATTATAATTCAGGCTTATGGCCAAAATCTAAAATTATGTTATCTCCAAGAGTGGGGTTCTCATATGATGCTTTAGGTGATCGTTCTTTAATTATTCGTGGGGGAACAGGTTTATTCTCCGGACGTATTCCTTTTGTATGGTTGACGAATATGCCAACGAATGCTGGGGTATTACAAAATACGGTAGAATTAGACTATGCGAATGTAGCACCATGGATTGGAAATGTTAGATTCCATCCGGAAGATATCTATCATTATGTAAATACACCTCCTGCAGGTGGAGAAAATGTCTTCATTAAAACTCCTAAAGATGGAATACCATCTTCTGTATCTTTAGTGGATAGGAATTTTAAAATGCCTCAGGTATGGAGATCGAGCTTAGGGGCAGATTATAAAATTCCAAATACGCCGATTACATTAACTACGGATTTAATATATACTAAAGATGTCAATGCGGTATATCAATTTGGAGCGAATAGAAAAGTAAGTGATCACACCATGGGTTATGCTGGTGATACACGTGAATATTATCCAAATGCGGCTTCTTATACTTATAATGATAAAATTGGTGGAAATGCAGTTACCGTATTAACGAATACCGATAAAAAAGGATATGCATTCTCTGGTACCTTTGGGGCTTCGGTAGCACCTTGGCATGGGCTTTCTGGATCAGTATACTATACTTATTCTACAGCGAAAGAAGTAAGTGCTAATGCTGGATCAAATGCATCTTCAGCTTGGTCTGGATCTCCAAATGTCAATTCGCCAAACGATAATGTTTTAAATATTTCAAACTTTGCGTTGCCTCACCGTGTAGTTGCTTCATTAAATTATTCTGTGGCTAATACAACAATTGGTTTATATTATAATGGAAGTGCACAAGGCCGATTCTCATATTATTACTCAAATGATATTAATGGAGATTTATTAGCGAATGACTTAATCTTTATTCCTCAATCTTCTTCAGATTTATTATTCCAACAGTATTCAGTGAATTATAGAGTAGGTACTGAAAACCGTACGAAAGTATTTACCGAGCAAGACCAACGCGATGCCTTTGATGCTTATATTGCGGAAAATGGATTAGAAAAATACCGTGGCAAACATTTACCACGTAATGAATTTTTAATGCCTTGGTTAAACCGTTTCGATATTCGTATTACTCAAGACTTATTCAGAAATATTGCTAAGAAAGGGGATAAGTTCCAATTTACCTTAGATGTAGTCAATGTAGGAAACTTATTAAAATCTACATGGGGCGTTCAAAGCTCTATTTTAGCTGCAGGAAGAAACGTGTTGACACGTGCAGACTGGAATGATAAAGCAAATGGAGTTCCTGTATTTAGAATGTTAAATACTACTGTTCCAAAGGTAATGAGCCTGTATTAGTGAATACGCCATTTACACCAGCGAATACTATAGGTACTACTTGGTCGGCACAAATCGGAGTTCGCTATTCTTTCTAAGGGCATCGATAACTTATTTTTATAAAAACCATCTCCAAATTTGGAGATGGTTTTTTTTATTCCTATATTGGAAACCCAATGTTAATATTTGGCATGGGTATTGTGTTAATTTGCTTTGTTAAATTTTACTATTTTGCTCAGACATCAAGTGAGTATTAGGTAGTTGTTTATATTAATTTAGAGTTTTATCAAGTAAAATTTTCTTTTTAAAATCATTCTAAATTACCATAATCTTAAAAAAAAATACGTAATTATAACATTGTTATAATTGCAACAAATGTTTAAACATTTTGTGATATTTTCATTTTGTTTGTTTGGAATTGATGTTGTGTTAAATATTTGTTAATTTTTTTATAAAAATTATTTTTATCGTTTTACGGTAGTGCTTGGGTATAGGCATTTTTTAGTTTTTGGGGTGTGATTTTGTCATATTGTCTTCTTACTTTTGCGGCAACAAACAAAATCAAACACATCACAAACATGAAAAAGTCTATACTTTTTTTTGCTTTAGTACTTGCTAGTTACGGAGAAATCCATGCTCAAGTAACAACAAGTAGTATGAATGGGGCGGTCGCAACCACTACAGGCCAAACTTTCTCTGGAGCAACAATTAAAGCTACCCATTTACCTTCAGGATCAGTGTATTCCGGTTCTACCAATGCAAATGGACGCTTTAGCTTACCTGGTATGCGTGTTGGAGGTCCTTATAAGGTAGAGATTACCTACATTGGATACGCTCCACAAGTGTACAACGATGTTTACTTACAATTAGGACAACCTTTTGTATTAAACGCTAATCTTAATGCTGGAAGCACGGAATTACAAGAAGTGTCTATTACCGCAGTTAAGACTTCAAAAAACTTAAAAACTGGTGCAGAGACTTCGATCTCTAAAAGACAGTTAGAAACTTTACCAACAGTTTCTAGAGGATTAAACGACTTCACACGTTTAACTCCACAAGCGGATATCAAAGGTAGTTCCCTATCTATCGGAGGTATGAACAACCGCTTTAACCAATTGACAATTGACGGTGCAGTATCCAATGACGTTTTCGGTTTAAATGCTTCAGGTACCAATGGTGGTAGTACTGGAACATCTCCAATTTCATTAGATGCGATCGAGCAAATGACGGTACAAATTGCTCCTTTTGACGTTCGTTCTTCCGGATTCGCTGGAGGAGGTATCTCTGCAGTAACTAAATCAGGAACGAATGAGGTTCAAGGATCAGTATATTACTTCACACGTAACCAAAATTTAACAGGTAAAACGCCTAAATTCTTATTAGCTGACGGTCAGAAAGCTTCTAAATTGGCTAATTTTACTGAAAAATCTTGGGGAGCTCGTGTAGGTGGGCCGATCGTAAAAGATAAGTTATTCTTATTCTTAAACTATGAGCGTACAGAATCTAACACTCCATTAAACTATGCACCTGAAACAGGTAACTCTAAATTATCAATTGCTGATATCGAGCAGATTGCTGCTATCGCAAAAGATAAATATGGTTATGATGTAGGTTCATACATGGACTTAGCTAATGTGAATAACTCCGATAAAATCTTTACCCGTTTAGATTGGAATATTAACGCTAAACATAAATTATCTGCACGTTACTCTTTAGTTGAAGGTACAGATAATTTCAATAGCCGTTCTAACACTTCATTAACTTTTGGAAATGGTGGTGCGAACAAAAAAATGACAACACACTCCGCTACTGTAGAGTTAAACTCGAGATTTAATAACTCTTGGTCGAATAACTTAGTAGTAGGTTATACAAGTGTAGAAGATAACCGTACGTATAATGGTGGATTGTTCCCTCGTGTATATATTAACACAGGTACAGCAAACTATAACTTAGGTACGGATGCATTCTCGGCAATCAATGAGTTAAGTCAAAAAGTATTTACAGTAACTAATAACTTAACTTGGTACAAAGGTTTACATACGGTAACTTTTGGTACACATAATGAGTTTTACAAAATGTATAATGGGTTTATTTCAAACTCTAACGGTAACTACACATTCCAAAACTCTCCAATTGCCGATATTAACCCAGCGACAAACCTGCCATATACAGCTATAGAAAACTTCGCTAGAGGTAAAGCAATTTCTTCTCAATATTCATACTCTAATACTTCAGATCCTCGTCAAGGTGCTGACTTTGCTGCAGCACAATTCGGTTTCTACTTACAAGATGAATACCAAATTGAGCCTAACTTAAAAATTACAGCTGGTGCGCGTGTAGATATACCTGTTTACTTCGACAAACCAATGGCTAATGATGATTTCAATAATTCAATTTTAGCAAAACAATACACCGTTCAAACGAACTCTATGCCTAAACCGGCATTAATGTTCTCTCCACGTGTAGGTTTTAACTGGGATGTGAAATCAGATCGTTCTACTATCGTTCGCGGGGGTGTAGGTGTATTTACTTCTAGATTTCCATTTGTATGGGCTTCAGGAGCATTCACTCAATCTGGTGCTATGTTAGGAGGTAACAATTTAAGTTCAGGAAAAGATGCTATTCCAGTAGTAGATTTTATTCCGGATGCAAATGCTCAGCCTAAATTCGAAGGTCAAGTAACTCCTTCAGGAAATATTACCGTATTAGACAAAAATTTAAAATTACCTCAAATTGCACGTGTATCTTTAGGTGTTGACCAAGAGTTACCATTTGGAATTAAGAGTACTTTTGAATTTATGTACGCTAAAAACTTATCAGCTTTCCGTTTCACGGACATCAACTTAGAAAAACCTATGGGTCAACTAGAAGGTGCTGATAATCGTTTAATGTACTCTACAGTAAATAATGACCGTCGTATCTTAGATAACTACTCTGAAGTTATTTATATCGATAACGTAAATAAAGGTTATTCATGGTCAGCAACAGCTTCATTCCAAAAATCATTTGATTTCGGTCTGACAGCTACTGCAGCATATACTTACACAGAATCTAAAGATTTATTCTCAGGTACATCATCTCAGAACAATTCTAACTTCTACCGTGTAGCTTCTGTAAATGGTTCTAACTCTGCACAAGTAGGTTATTCTCCATTCTCTACAGGATCTCGTATTATCTCTACCTTATCATATACTAAAAAATATGTAGGTCACTTAGGAACGACAATTTCATTAGTTTATGATGGTCAAGCAGGTGCGCGTTACTCATACTTAGTAAATGGTATTTTAGGAGGTCATGCACAGTCTTCTTCAAATGCAATGGCTTTAATGTATATCCCTAGAAATGAGTCTGAAATTCGTTTTGTTCAAAATGGAAAATTATCTCCTGAGGATCAATGGAAAGCTTTAGATGCATTTATTGAAAGCGATAAATACTTAAGCAAAAACAGAGGTAAATATGCAGAACGTAATGCTGCAAGAACTCCTTGGTCGCATAAATTTGACGTAAGAATCTTACAAGATATCTTTACCAACGTAGGTAAGACTAAAAATAAAATCCAAGTTTCATTCGACGTGATGAACGTGGGTAACTTAATTAGCTCGAACTGGGGTAAATCTTATAATGGTTCAGGAAGTTTCTGGGACAATAGTTTCAAAGCAATTTCTTACGACAGTTTAGTTAAAGGAACAAATATTCCTCAATATAAATTAAATGACTTAAATAATAACACGCCGTATTTCTACCAAGATTTATCTTCTAGATGGTCTGCACAAGTAGGTGTTCGTTATATCTTTAACTAATATTGATATTGCAATAGAAAAGGCTACCCCAAAAGGGTAGCCTTTTTTTTATTATAGTGAGCGGAATAGCTATTCCATCATCCATTAATTCACTTC
>DAIQRP010000107.1:0-441 GCA_036786125.1 Sphingobacterium sp. | reverse complement strand
GCATATAGCTATACTTAGGAATAGCTCAATAGGCTAGCTTTAATTGGATCGCTATCTTATATAAAAAAAGAGCTACTCCAGAATGGAGTAGCTCTTTACTTTAGTATATTTTAGAATCTTATTTCAATTCAAAATTAGTTTGTAATAAATCCTGCGAGTTTGTACCGATAAATACAGTAAAGTCTCCAGGTTCTGCAACAAATTTTAAATCGTGGTTATAGAATTTTAAATCCTCTTCTGAAATTGTGAAAGTAACGATTTTAGATTCACCTGCTTTGAGGTTAATCTTTTGAAATCCTTTTAATTCTTTCACAGGGCGAGTGATTGAACCGACGATATCTTTAATATATAATTGAACAACTTCATCTCCGTCATACGAACCAGTATTGCTCACTTTTACTGAAGCTTGAATTTTATCTCCAGCTTTAAAAGATTTCTTAT
>DAIQRP010000106.1:6773-9932 GCA_036786125.1 Sphingobacterium sp. | reverse complement strand
TTTCTTTGATACGAATTGATAAAGCTTCCTGGTATAAAGCTATCGGATTATAGCGGTTAGATAGCGCCCATCTTGCCTTAGCCAGATTATTTAATACCATGGCATAACTCCGAGATCCTTTCGGATATTCGGTCAATAGATCTTGCAGCATCTCTATGGAGGCAGAATACTGCTTTGCATTCCTGAAACAGACGGCAAGATTATTTTTATACAGCTGAATATTAGCTGGATCTGAACTGTATTGTATAGCTAAGTGGTAATATGGAATAGCCTGCTCATATAAGTGCAGCTCATCCGTCGCATTAGCGACAGTATTGTAGATATAACTCAGCAGATGATGTTGCTTGCGATCCTTACTATGGACATATTTAGTCGCTTCTAAGGAAATTTCCTGGGCACCAAAAAAATCACCCCGCTCATATTGAATAATTCCCATCTCAATGAGACTTCGAGCGACATTCAGGCTATCTTGTTCTAAGAGATAACCTTCTTTGGCTAATTCAAAATAATAGAAGGCACTATCGAGCTGACCATTTTCTAGTAATAAAATGGCTTTTTCAAAAGATTTATTTTTGGTAGATGCAACCTGATCGTTTTCTGTCTCTGAACAAGAGCTTAAGACTGTCAGGAATACTAATACAGCACTAATTATTCTATGCACGGGCTAACTTTTAACCCAATGTATTTAAATTTACCAAATAAAACAATTTTTATATCATTATATTAAGGGGTGAATCGATTCACCCCTTAATATTACTTTCTAGGTGGGCGAACATTCACTTTGTCACCACCATCTGAATCGATAGGCATATCATTATCATCCACACTTAAGGTCGTTGGATTTCCTACGGCAGGTTGATCAGCTGTTGGCTGTCCAACCCCGAATAATAAATAAAGCAATAAACTCCACATCAGTAAAAAAAATTAGCATATTAAAAATTAGATAGCTCTACATGCTCCATGCATGAGTTTACTATATTAATTTTCAGAAGGCCTTCTGAATTAAATGGGAAGTAGGAAGCTAATCTTCAACCTGTACAGCGGCTTCCCAACTCAGCTGTTAGGTTGAAAGAAAATCTTCTTGGAGAAATCATAAGAGGCTTTTTAAAGAATGCATTCTTCTGCTAGCCCTGATTTCAAAACAAAACTACTAGACATAATGCATTGACAGATAGTAATTTCCGATATTACTGATATTTCGAACCTCTTGTTGAAATTGTCGGTATATTTCCGATTTAATCTTTTTTTTTTAAATGAGGGATAGCAGATTTACATTACGGTTTTCCGTAATTCCAAAATAAATTATTGAATTATTTTTGTAGCAATGTCTACGTTTGAACTATTTAAAAATGCCGTAAGGAACTCGTATCGTGAGAAAAAATCCTTGGATGAACTTCCTGATAAACTCATGCGCCCCTCCCCCGCAAATCTGCGAGCCTATAGTTTAATTAGACTCGCCCAAGGCTTAAGCCCGGAAGATCTAAACGTATTTGAAAGCTATTTTAATCCCATTCGTAAGTATGATGATATTGAGTTAGCCATTCGAAAAGTAGACTTAAATCTGTTGCGATCTTTACAGAATTTTATGATTGGACATACGGAAGATCCCAATGATGAGATTATAAAAATATTAGCTATACTAATAAATTTTCCAAAAAGACCCTATAGAAGAGTCGATTGGGAAGCTAAAAAAAGAAAACAGCTTGGCCGCTTGGTTATTCCTCAAGTTTCGCCCCAAGCCATCAATTGCATGCCGCGCATAGATAATTCAAAAAAAACTATCGTTAATTCAAAGAAACATAATAAGCTCTTTGATGCATTTGCAGCTCTCCCACTCACGCTTATTCTGGGTCTAGCGACCTATTATTTAGCGAAAAAGATAGTATGCCCGGAACTACTTAAAGATCGTTCCAAGAAAGCGGGGTAGAATAAGATGCATTTCTTTTAAAAAAAAGACTTAGTCAAGCTCATATAGCCTTTGGCATATAGATCAGCTTGACTAAGTCTTAAGTTTTGATTTTTCTCTAAAATACCAATAGGTTGATAGACTAAACTTATTTGTTTGTCATAACGCGATAGGTAGGATCTTCGATAATATTCACAAGGATAACGGATTCTGCATTTTTCAGCAATTGCCTGCAGTCTGGGCTCAGATGGCTTAACTGCACTTTCTTCCCTTCTTTATGATACTTCTCTGTAATCTTATTTAGTGCTTCAATAGCAGACATATCCACGACCTTGCTTTCTTTAAAATTGATAATAACTTCTTGGGGATCATCTGAGATATCAAACTTATCTAAAAAGGTACTTATGGATCCAAAAAATAGAGGGCCATAAATTTCGTAATGTTTGATGCCCTGAGGATCTACAAACTTTCTCGCGCGAATGCGTTTAGCACTTTCCCAAGCAAAGACTAAAGCCGATATCACTACACCAACCAATACTGCTAAGGCTAAATTATGTAATATAACCGTTATGGCAGCAACGAGTATACCGATAAATATATCGTGACGAGGCATCTTATTGATGATCCGCAAGCTGACCCATTCAAAGGTGCCAATAGCCGCAACCATCATCCCCCCTACTAGCGCAGCCATGGGAATCTGTTCTATCAGCGGTCCTGCAACCAAAATAATTCCTAAAATTGCGAAAGCACCGACAATTGCGGAAAGTCGAGATCTTCCGCCTGCTCCGACATTGACTAAAGTCTGCGCTACCATAGCACATCCGCCCATGCCACCAAAAAAGCCATTGGTGATATTCGCAATACCCTGTGCTGCAGCTTCACGATTGGACTGCCCTTTAGTATTTGTAATCTCATCGACCATATTTAAGGTTAATAAACTCTCAATAAGCCCGACAGCAGCCATCACCAATGCATAAGGAAAAATAATTGTCAATGTTTCCAGCTTCAATGGGATTTCAGGAATATGAAATACCGGTAGTGAGCCGCTCACACTTGCGATATCTATAACCTTTTTAGTATCTATGTTTAAAAAGTAGACAAGTCCAAAAACCACGATGATACCGACTAAAGATGCAGGAACAGCTTTAGTTAATTTTGGAAAGATACCTACTATAGCCATAGTCAGTAAGGTGAGTCCAAGCATGATATATAAACTGGGGCCTTCCATCCATACCGAAGTACCATTTTCTATT
>DAIQRP010000106.1:2675-6700 GCA_036786125.1 Sphingobacterium sp. | reverse complement strand
AATAATTATTGCCAGGCCATTTAAGAAGCCATACATTACCGGTTGAGGAATCATCCGAACGAATTTCCCTAATTTAAAAATCCCTACCAATAACTGAATGATACCCGCCATAACAACCGCCGCAAATAGATATTGTACACCATGTGTAGCAGCTAGCGCAATTAAAACAACAACAGTGGCACCAGCACCACCGGAAACCATGCCTGGTCTACCGCCCAAAATAGCGGTTACTATACCCATTAAAAATGCGGCATAAAGTCCTGTAATAGGAGAAAGTCCCGCCAAAATTGCGAACGACAATGATTCGGGAACCATGGTCATAGCAACAGCCAGACCAGCTAAAATTTCGTTTTTGTAATTGATTTTTTGTTTAAAATCAAATACATTAAAAATTTCATTCATATATATGGAATTAAAAATGATATATCCCTCAGTGAAAAACTAAGGTGCTAAGAAATAACCCATAAAATTATGGGCAGAAATAACGGTCTACTTCTGTCTAAGGTGGAGTACCTGGAGATGATATTTTTACTGTTCTTATCATGTAATATTGCAAATATATAATTTCAAGAAAAAATACGCAATAGATGTACAATGAGATTCTCATTAAATATACAATCGGCTTTACTGAGCATGAAAAGAATAAATAAATGTCCCAACTATGGGACATTTATTATTACCTTTGTGCTATCATGAATAGACAAAAGATTATAGATTGTGCTATAGCAACTTTAAACCATGATTTTCACGCTTCATTAGAGAAGATTGCTGCGGCAGCGCATTTAAATAGACGCACTTTACATCGGTATTTTAAAGATAGAGATACCTTACTGGAAGCTTGCTGGATAGATATGTTAAGCCTTTGGGAGACTTCAGTCTTGGAAGCCCGAGCTTCAGGTGTAGATGATATTTCACAATTAAAAAATATGTTTTTTGCAGGAATTGAAAATGGAGTAAAATATGCGTTTTTAATTAAACTTTATCGCATATATCAACAGGACAATAGATTAAAAACTCCTCAAACTCCAGCTTATGAACAAGCGCGAGATAGCTGGTTCAATTTAGTTCCAAATCTTCAGGAGCAAGGTATCATCAATCAGCAACTCTCAAAAAACTGGATCCAATTGCTATTTACCCAAGTTATTATAGCTGCAATTGAGTCTATACAGTCGGGGAGCAATGCAATGGAAGAAATAAAAACTATGGCTTGGTATTCCTTTAGTCAAGGTATAGGAATCAAAAACAATGAAATCTGAAAAATAGTAATATGATACATTCTTTTTTACTCATAGGACAGTCTAATATGGCTGGAAGAGGTTTTCTTCAGGAAGCTCCAGTTATTCTGAACGAACATATTAAAGTACTTAGAAATGGCCGTTGGCAATATATGCTAGAGCCTTTACATAACGATCGTTCATTTGCTGGAATAGGTCTCGCAGCTTCCTTTGCTGCCGCCTGGCAAGCGAAAAACAATACGGAGGAAATAGGATTAATTCCCTGTGCTGATGGAGGAACGAGTTTGGACGATTGGGCTGTCGGAGGTGCATTATTCGACCATGCCGTAGCTCAAGCTAAATTAGCGATGCGCAGCAGTACCTTGGCCGGAATTTTATGGCATCAAGGAGAAAATGATAGTACGGAAGCTTCGGCGATGGTATATACCGAGAAATTTGAAAAAATAATGGATGCACTTCGCTTAGAACTTCAAGTTCCCGAAGTGCCATTGCTGATTGGAGAGCTAGGTAGCTTTTTAACAATGGGGGCTTATGGCGCTTATTTTTCCGGCTACGAGCGAGTGAATGAACAACTTCTAAATTATGCAAAGAAGCATTCCAATAGCTATTTTATAACAGCACAGAATCTGAGCGCTAATGAAGATCAGATACATTTTAATAGCCGCTCTTTACGTCAATTTGGAATCCGCTATTTTAAAGCACTAGATCAGAAGAAGCATATACTCTCCCCCATTCCAGAAGAGGAAAGTATTTTAGCAGCTATCTACGCTAAAGCGCTTACGGCAAATGAGCGCAAAATTTTACTACAACATAAATTAGCTATGGGAGATATCTCATTAGCTGAATATACAAGCCAGCAAGAAGGCTAAGCTTTTATAGCCTGCCTAAATTCTTGAAAAGCTTAGGCAGGCTATTTTATATACAAAATATCTTACTCATCCTTTAGGTAATCATTAACCTCCACATAATCGAAATCTGGAGACTCTTTAAAAAACTGCTTTAGCAGCCAGAGATGACCTGATCCATAAATTAATAAAAGCCTTTCCTCTGTATTAAAATCAGTAAAATCATAGGCATTTGAAAAAATTCTTAAATTCCTTCTATACCATCGTGCGGTATTATCTGCTCCTAGATAATTATCACCTGCACCCTCTAGCGTACTTGTCAAATAGGCTTGATGATCTATCAAGCTATTTTCTGGCGTATTAAGCATATAAAGTGTCTCGCTAAGAGTTTGAATAGCTTTTAAAGAATCCTGATGATTATAAAATGATTCGTAATGATATCGGGATGATTTTTCAAACTGTCCTTTGGATTTTAAATAGGCTTCGGCATCGTAATTATCCCAATCTAAATTAACTCCAAACCATTTTGCATCAGCATCAGAACAATATATTCGAGGATGTCCTAATTTTTTCGCAAGCTTAAAGCCAATTTGATAGACCTCATTCGACTCCTTTTCTATATCTAAATTGCCCTTGAGGTAATTTTGATAACTGATTTGAGTTAAGCTATCCATTTCTATACGATTGAATTCAATTAATATTTTCGTAGGCTTATATTGAACAATTTTCTCTAAAAGAGTATCTAGCTCGAGCTGTCGACGGTCCTCTAAAATATTAAATGGATATTTCGGTTTATAGTTATCTAGCCCTGGATTACTAAAATGAAAAACTCCCAAAACCATAGCTTTCGCTTGATGTGTTCCAATAAAAATACTTGGATCATTAGAGGAAATTGTTTTTTCTTGCGCTTGAAGAGTTTGTAATGCTGTACAGGAAACAAATAGTAAGAAACTAATCTTCCTAAAAATCAATTTGTTCATTCTATTTAGGTATAAGATGGGATCATCGTTAAGTAATATTCACTGAAAGATAATTAATATTTTTTCGAAGATATAGTATATCTGCAATACTTTCCTTAAAATATACACGTCATACATAAATAGATCTCTTTTTTATATAGTTTCTTTTTTCAAACGCCCTGAAATTAAGTTTTCCAAAAATTTTAGTTCAGTTTAAGCTAGAAAAATACTTTATGATTATTAGGTTTATTATTTCATCTCTTCGTTTAGACGGAAGCTATCTTCCATAAAATGGAATTTCACGATTTTGCCATTACGAACTTTAATAATATTTACAAATTGAGTGTTAAATAGCTTATTATATTTAAGAATGACTGAGGAAAGCTGACCTACCGCCACTGCATTCTCTCCATTAATCGCTACGTACTCTACCTCAAATTTTTCAGACTTTATATTTTGATAAAGCAGCTTGAAATAGTCTTCGACTTCTTTCTTGGTATTTCGCTTGCCCACCCATGGAAATTTCTCTTCATTTCCTGGTAAATCAAAATCCACTGAATCGGCAAACAGATCCATCAGATTTCCTTCTTTTTTTCCAAATTGTATCTGGAAGAACTCGTCAATTACAGCTTTAGTTACCTCATCCGCTGATTTGTTAATGGACTTGTTTTGTTCAAGATTTAATCTAGCCATCCGTACTGCGTCCTCAGATGTAACATCTGGATCTACATAAATATGTAATCGTTTAATTAACTCTCCTTCAAACTCAAAAACGTTACAAAACTTCCCAAAAGCTGTTGTATTATCTGGCCACTCCTTACCATCTATGCTTATACCTTTTTCAGTACCTTCAACTACCAACATATCGTTGGAAGTGATATAATTAAAATTTTCAATATCATGAGTAAGACCTTGAAGAAATCCCGACATAGCTACAGCAAATTGTTTCATGCCTTCAATGCCCTTTCCAAAACCAAACTTTGGAA
>DAIQRP010000106.1:1191-2665 GCA_036786125.1 Sphingobacterium sp. | reverse complement strand
GTACAGTTCAACATCTTCAGTAAATAGTCCATAATATTCGCTATCAAATTCTCCCGCATCAACCTTTTTAAAATAAGTATCTACATTTCTTTTCTGTTTTTCTTGTTGTGTATTTATCATAATAACTTCTTTTTTATTGCTTGTAAGTTGTTGTGCATTTGCTCCATTTGCCATAATTAGCGTGCATGTTAATATTGTTGTTAATTGTTTTCTCATATCTATTATTTTAAACCAATCGTTCCAGAATTAGGCAAAAAAATTTTATTGTCTTATTTGCTCGGTCATAAAATCAACCATTTCCATTACCTCTTTTTTATTATTACTCAGAATATAATGACTCCAATAAGTACTAAATGATGAAAGAATATATCTAGCGATAATACTAGCATCTCTTTTACTTTTAATATCTCCATCTTTTTGAGCCTGAATGATTAAATCTTGCAAGATCAATTGCAATGACTTCCCTCTATTTGACAGAAGAAGTTTTACTTCTTCATCAAAAGGAGCGACCTCAAAAATAGTTTTCACAATCAAGCACGATTTATTATCCGTTAATGTCTGATCGACAACGTCGTGTATAACATATTCTAAAGCTTCAATAGCTTTTTCCTTCATTTTTGAAGCTCTTAAATATTGATTTTCTTTGAAAGAGGCATAATTAGAAAGGCATTTTAGAAATAGATCACGCTTATTGCCATAGGTATCATAAATACTACTTCTATTTAGATTCATTGTTTCCACAATATCATGCATCGAAGTAGAGTTATACCCTTTTTCCCAAAATAGATTTCGTACTATTTCCAGTTTATCATCGTAATCAAATTCCTTATTTCTTGCCATATCGACTGCAAAGATATTATATTAAACCGAACGTTCCAAAAATATTAAGATTTAAATTATTTAACGGCCGGCAGGTTGGCGATGGGCGGAATTTTTAGCACTAAAGCTCAATCGGAGAACGGACGCTGAACTTTGCACTTCCGTCCAATCGAAGCACGTCAGCCCGCCTATTGCCAACCTGATGTTATGTGCTTGTGCCTTTATCATACTTTCAGTTTTAAAAAATAAAGGTCGTTAATTTTGTCCCACGTAAAAGTGTAATCTTGTTTAAGTGAAAGGTCTTGTCCGTATGGTATTGCTGTTTTATACTGTAAAATAGTTCCTGCTTTATATTTTTTGTCGTGTCGAAAGTCAAAGTCCGATGTGTCTGGCGAATAGTTGTCCTGATAGCAATAATGTGAATGGTCTGTTGCAAGAATAAAATAACAAAGGTCAATGTCGTGATTTTTATATAACTCAAGGTTTGAAATGTCCTTGAATACGTCATAACGGTTATTGGGTTCTCTGTGATTGTCTTTCTTGAAAAATTTTAGTTCAATAGCTGCTTTAGTTAAACTGTCATTATCTTGGTATTTTATAAGCAAATCAACTCTTGCTCTGTCAGACTTACTTTTTATACTTGTCCCGTTAATTG
>DAIQRP010000106.1:838-1181 GCA_036786125.1 Sphingobacterium sp. | reverse complement strand
AGTTTAATTGCCTTGTTTTGGTCGTTTATTTTTGTCTGTTGATTTAGCTTCTCTCTTTCTAATTCAGAAACAGAAACTTGCAATTCTTCGTTCTCTTGTGTTATAGTTTCAGGTTCGTTCAATATGTCAGTATGTTTTTGCTTGAACGAACCAAGTCTATTGGCTGTTGTGACAAAATACTTTCTAAACAATTCTGTTTCAATGTCGTTTCTAAATTTGATTGCTTTTACAAAATTGTCGTATGCTTCTGTGAAGTTTAATGATTTAATTTCTTCACGAACTTTTTTGTAATAAAAATCTGCTTTGCCTGAATTTAACTCTTGAACAATTAAAGTGCTTGGCG
>DAIQRP010000106.1:0-741 GCA_036786125.1 Sphingobacterium sp. | reverse complement strand
CACCTACTTAAAGCAACATAAACTTGTCCTGATGTAAATGCCGCTCCTAAGTCTGCAATAACTTTCTCAAAGGTTAAGCCTTGGCTTTTGTGAACCGTAATAGCCCAAGCAAGTTTTATTGGAAATTGCGTGAATGTGCCAATAATTTCCTCCTCAATTTTTTTTTCTTTCTCGTTCCAAGTGTATTTTATGTTGTTCCATTCTTGCTTTTCTACTGTTATTTCATTGTCTTCAGAAAATTCAACAACAATTTTGTTGTCGTCTATTTTGCTGATTTTAGCAATCTTACCGTTGTAATATCTTTTTGCCTTATCGTTTTTGATAAACATAATTTGCGAACCCTCTTTGAGTTGCAAAATTCTGTTTGTTGGCATTATATTGTCTGGAAATAAACCACTAACAGTAGCTTCAAATAGTTTTAGTTCTGTTGGCTGTTCGGCAAGCTTTGTAAGATTTGTGCTATCTACTAACTCGTTGTGTGTCGCAAGTGTAATGTAATTTGAATGTCCGTTTGGCGAAAAAGTTGGATTATATTTTGAGTTGAGCAAATTCAGTTCGTTGGCAGAAACTTGATTTATCCGAACTCGGTTTAGTAAGTCAATAAATTCTTGCTCGTTTTGTCGGTAAATCTTTTTCAGTTCAATATAAACAGGTTTGTTTTGCTCAATTACTTTTGAACTAAAAAAGAACGGACTTTTGTAATAGGGTTGTAATAAGTTCCATTGCTCAAAATCTGCAATT
>DAIQRP010000105.1:0-9947 GCA_036786125.1 Sphingobacterium sp. | reverse complement strand
ACATCCATGATCGTTTACAAAAAGAATTAGAGAAAAACTTAGCATTACGTGTAGTGCCTACAGAATCTCCTGATGCTTGGTTAGTATATGGTCGTGGTATTCTTCACTTATCGGTATTAATCGAAACGATGCGTCGTGAAGGTTATGAGTTACAGGTAGGTCAACCTCAGGTAATCTTAAAAGAAATTGATGGTAAGAAATGTGAGCCTATCGAGGTATTGGTAGTAGACGTTCCTGCTGAAGTTTCTGGTAAAGTTATCGAATTGGTAACTCAACGTAAAGGTGAGTTATTAATTATGGAAACTAAAGGTGAAATGCAACACTTAGAGTTCGAAATCCCTTCTCGTGGTATTATCGGTTTACGTAATAACGTATTAACGGCTACTGCTGGTGAAGCTGTTATGGCGCACCGTTTGAAAGGTTACGAGCCTTGGAAAGGAACTATCCCTGGACGTTTACATGGTGTATTAATCTCTTTAGATAAAGGTACAACTACAGCTTACTCTATCGATAAATTACAAGATCGTGGTAAATTCTTCGTGGATCCAGGAGCGGATATCTATGAAGGTCAGATCTTAGGAGAGCATATCCGTGATAATGACTTAACAATCAATATCGTTAAAGGTAAGCAGTTAACCAATATGCGTGCTTCAGGTACGGATGATAATACGCGTATTGCTCCAGCAATTAAATTCTCTTTAGAGGAATCTATGGAGTATATCCAAGCGGATGAGTATATCGAGGTTACACCTCAATCAATCCGTTTACGTAAAATCTACTTAACAGAAGGTGAACGTAAAGTAAACGCTAAAAAATTCCAATAGTAATTTTTTAAAATATATAAGCTGCATCGAAAGATGCAGCTTTTTTTTTGCCCTAAACTAGCCGTAACGAGGATGTTGCTTTTTTTACTTTTCTAAACTAATCTTATTCACTACTTTAGTGAATAATCAATTTGAACTCTATTATGAAACGTATACTAAATCGTTTTATCCTTGCTGTACTTTTATTTAGTTCCGCTTCAGCAGTGGCTCAGGAGCAGGAGCAAAGCAAACCCTTGGACTATGTGAGTACCTTGGTTGGAACTTCTTCCAAATACGAACTTTCTACAGGTAATACTTACCCGGCTATTGCCAGACCTTGGGGAATGAACTTTTGGGTTCCTCAGACGGGAAAGATGGGGGACGGCTGGATTTATACCTATACGGCAGATAAAATCCGGGGCTTTAAGCAGACTCATCAGCCGAGTCCATGGATGAATGATTATGGGCAGTTTTCACTCATGCCTGTGACCAATCTAAGTGCCTTTGATGAGGAGAGTCGAGCAAGCTGGTTTTCACATAAAGCGGAGATTGCAAAACCGCACTACTATAGTGTGTATCTCGCCGATCATGATGTGACGACAGAGATTACTCCGACCAGTCGTGCAGCCATCTTTCGCTTTACCTTTCCAGAGTCTAAAGAATCGGCGATAGTTATCGATGCTTTTGATAAAGGTTCCTATATTCAAATTATTCCTGGAGAGCGGAAAATTGTCGGTTATACCACCAAAAATTCAGGAGGGGTACCTGAAAACTTTAAGAATTATTTTGTTATTCAATTTGATAAACCTTTTTATACAGCCAATCTATATAATCAGCATAAAACTCAGGGCTTAAAATTAAACCTTCAAGGGGAGCATATAGAGGCGGTATTAAAGTTTCAGACTAAACGTGGGGAGCAGATTACCGCAAGAGTCGCTTCTTCTTTTATTTCTGAAGAGCAGGCCGCTTTAAACCTGAAAGAAGTCGCGTCGAAAAAATTTGACGATGTCGTTCAGGAAGGGGAGGCGGAGTGGAATAATACGCTTTCCAAAATTCAAGTGCAAGATACGGATGTGGAGCGATTGAAAACCTTCTACTCCTGTCTATACCGCGCGGTGCTCTTTCCTCGAAGTTTTTATGAAATAGATGCTCAGGGTCGCGTGATGCATTACAGTCCTTATAATGGTCAGGTACTTCCCGGATATATGTTTACCGATACAGGTTTTTGGGACACCTTCCGTTCCTTATTTCCGCTGTTAAACTTGGTATATCCAAGTATGAATGAAAAGATGCAGGAAGGCTTAGTGCATGCTTATAAAGAGTCTGGATTTCTTCCAGAATGGGCAAGCCCAGGACATCGGAATATTATGATCGGTAATAACTCGGCTTCTGTGGTTGCTGATGCCTATCTGAAAGGTCTTTCAGGTTATGACATTGAGCAGTTATGGAAAGCGGTAATACATGGGGCTAATTCAGTGCATCCTCAGGTTCCTGCTTCGGGACGTACAGGTTTTGAAGCCTATAATAGTATGGGGTATATTCCAAATGATATCGAGATTAGTCAAAATGTCGCACGTACCTTGGAATATGCTTTCAATGACTGGAGTATCTATCAATTGGGCTTAAAATTAAATAAACCTGCTTCGGAGATTGATATTTACGCGCAGCGAGCGATGAACTATAAAAATGTATTTGACCCGAGCTTTAATCTCATGCGTGGCAAGTCGAAAT
The DNA here is from genome assembly GCA_036786125.1 of Sphingobacterium sp. Lineage (GTDB taxonomy): Bacteria > Bacteroidota > Bacteroidia > Sphingobacteriales > Sphingobacteriaceae > Sphingobacterium. The sequence continues at coordinate 7,413 of DAIQRP010000105.1, read as the reverse complement.
CTGGTAAATTTATTTCTGATTTTAAACCTACCGATTGGTCCCGAGATTTTACTGAGGGAAATAGCTTACACTATAGCTGGTCGGTATTACATGATGTACAGGGCTTAATTGACTTGATGGGAGGAGCCAAAACCTTTAATGCCATGTTGGATACGGTATTTCAAATTCCGGGCGCTGAAGGCATGAAAAGCCGCAGTATGATTCATGAGATGCGCGAGATGCAAGTTATGAATATGGGTCAATATGCACATGGCAATCAACCGATTCAGCATATGCCTTATTTATATAATTATGCTGGACAACCCTGGAAAGCCCAATATTGGGTACGTACCATTATGGATAAGTTATATACTGCAGCACCGGATGGGTATTGCGGAGATGAGGATAATGGTCAGACCTCTGCATGGTATGTATTTTCCGCTTTAGGTTTCTATCCTGTAACGCCAGGATCGGATGAGTATATTATCGGCTCTCCTTTATTTAAAGAGGTGACTATTCATTTGGAAAATGGAAATAACATCCACCTAAGCTCGGAAGATAATTCCCGGAAGGCAGTTTATATTTCTGATATTTTATGGAATGATCAGCCTTATTCTAAAAACTTTTTCCGTTATGAGGATCTCCTTCAAGGTGCTCATATCCAATTTAAAATGTCTACGAAGCCCAATCTGCAGCGCGGTATTTCTGCGCAGGATCGCCCGTATTCATTTTCTAATCGATAACAGAATTTCATTTATATATACTATCCCCTTCGCCTGAAGGGGATATTTTCTAGACTGGGGACTACTCCCAAACAGAATAAACTTAAATTTTATGAAATTAAGAAAGATCATCCTGCTGTTGTTTATTTGTATTCAAGGGACGCAGCTCTTCGCGCAAAAGTATAATATCGCCACTTTTAATATCCGAAATGACAATTCCGGAGATGTAGAACGGGGAAATGGCTGGACGCAACGGCTACCTGTAATCGCCCATTTAATTCAATACCACGAATTTGATATACTCGGGACTCAAGAGGTTTTGCATCATCAGCTAACAGACCTCTTAGGCCAGCTCGGGGAATATGATTATGTAGGTGTGGGAAGAGATGATGGAAAAACAAAAGGAGAATATGCTCCGATTTTCTATCGGAAAGATAAATTTAATAAACTGCAGTCGGGGACATTTTGGCTCGCTGAAAAGACCGATGCACCAGTGAAAGGCTGGGATGCTGCGTTGCCCAGAATCTGTACCTACGCTCAATTTGAAGATAAAATTTCAAAACGCAGTTTTTGGGTATTTAACTTGCATATGGATCATGTGGGTATAATCGCACGCGAGAAGAGCTCGGAATTAATGGTGGCGAAAGTTCAGGAGCTCGCTCAAGGGCAGCCCAGTATGCTGATGGGAGACTTTAATGTAGACCAGCATAATAAAATATATAGCATATTAAATGATTCCAAAATATTTCAGGATGCATATAGTTTAGCTCCTATCACCTATGCGCTCAATGGTACGTTTAATGCCTTTGATCCGAACTTAAAAACCGAGTCTCGAATCGACCATATATTTGTGAGCCCGAATATTCAGGTGGAAAAGTACGGGGTATTGACAGATAGTTATCGCCTGGCTGCTGAAGATGCTAAAGAGCTCAAAAAAGGGGATTTTCCAAAGGAGTTGTCCTTTACTGAAAATCAGGCCAGAATGCCTTCCGACCATTTTCCAGTCGCCATTCGTGTGGATATAAAATAAATCTCATTCATCAAGTCCTCCTAGAACAAGGGGGATTTTTTTATATTTATGAGTTGGGATGATTTTAATCGCTTGCCTTTCAGTAATTTATGAAAAAGCATCATTTATTATTTTAACTTATTAATTTTAAATTAAAATAATAAGTTTTAAATAGAATATATAAGTGTTGAAGAGCCTAGTTCTAGGCTTATTTTTTTTAGACTTAAAAAAGTAAATTTTTATAAAATCAAAAAAAATAGCGGAAAGTCTTCATAGTCAATGCGTAGGAGGGAATGTTCCACGTGGAGTGTTTTTTGCAGAAAAATAAAGCCATTAAAAGGACTTATCTACGCGAAAATAATTACTATTTAAGGTAAAATCCGCGCATCAGAAGGCCTATGTCCGCCGAGAAGCACATAACGATTTTGTTATAAGCTTTTAATTTTAATACCGATATTAAATCCCTATTTTTGTTCTAATTAATTCATTTATATGGCTAAATCAGTAGCGCATACCGCGAAATCTCATATTCAAATTAAAGGTGCTCGAGTTAATAACCTGAAGAATATTGATGTAGATATTCCCAAAAATCAACTTGTGGTTATTACAGGGATGTCTGGTTCAGGGAAATCTTCCTTAGCATTTGATACCTTATATGCAGAAGGTCAAAGACGGTATGTAGAAAGTTTGTCTTCCTATGCCCGTCAATTTATGGGAAGGATGAATAAACCGGAGGTGGATTATATCAAAGGTATAGCTCCGGCTATAGCAATTGAACAACGCGTTATTTCTTCAAACCCGCGTTCCACTGTAGGGACTTCTACAGAAATCTATGACTATTTAAAACTTTTATATGCCCGTATAGGCAAAACGATCTCGCCGATTTCAGGTCAGGAGGTCAGCAAAGATACCGTCACTTCGGTGGTAGATTATCTGGCGACCTTAGCAGATGATAGTCAGATCACCATCTTTGCCACCTTGTTTCCAACGAACGATCGGAAGCTGAAGGAGGAGTTATCTTTACTGTTGCAAAAAGGATTCGTTCGGGTTCAGTATTTAGGCTCTTTACATAAGATTGAAAGCCTAATTGATGATCAGAAAATAAAAAACTCTGCTTTTACTATAGGAGATGTAGAGATTGTAATCGACCGGGTTCGTTTGGATCAAGAGGAAGAGACGTTAACCCGACTGGCGGACTCCCTACAGACTGCTTTTTTCGAAGGAAAGGGAGAGTGTAGTATTGATATTAATGGCGAAAGAAGGCAGTTTTCCGATAAATTTGAATTGGATGGCATAACCTTCGAAGAGCCTTCATCTAATTTTTTCTCCTTTAATAATCCCTATGGAGCCTGCCGTCGATGTGAAGGTTACGGAAAGGTTATTGGCATCGATCCTGACCTGGTTATTCCAGATAAGTCTCGGTCGATTTACGATGGAGCTATTGCACCTTGGCGAGGGGAGAAGATGGGTGAATTTTTACAACGTTTTATTAAAGCTTCCTTAAAATTTGACTTTCCTATTCATCGGGCATATGGGGATTTGACCCATGCTCAAAAGGAATTATTATGGACGGGAAATAAATATTTCACGGGTCTTAACGAGTTCTTTAAAGAGCTCGAGGAGCAGACTTATAAAATACAATACCGGGTGATGCTTTCTCGCTATCGCGGAAAGACAGACTGTCCGGAATGTCATGGCACGCGTTTACGTAAAGATGCTTCCTATGTTAAAGTCGGGGGTATTTCGATTACAGATATCGTGCTGATGCCATTAGATACAGCCTTATCGTTTTTTGAAAACTTGAAGTTGACGAAAAATGAAGCGATTATTGCCAAACGTCTATTGGCCGAAATTGAAAATAGATTACAATTTTTATGTGATGTCGGCTTAAGTTATCTAACCTTAAATCGACTGTCCAATAGCTTATCTGGTGGGGAGTCGCAACGCATTAATTTGGCGACTTCATTGGGATCTTCCTTAGTGGGTTCGATCTATGTATTGGATGAGCCTTCCATAGGACTGCATCCTAGAGATACACAGCGCTTAATAAAAGTCTTGAAATCCTTAAGAGATGTCGGCAACTCCGTAATTGTGGTAGAGCATGAGCAGGAGATGATGGAGGCGGCAGACTACTTAATAGACATCGGTCCTGAAGCTGGGGTCAATGGCGGAAACTTAGTTTTTGCGGGGGATTACCAAACGATTATCAAAGACAAAAACTCCTTAACAGGGCGTTATCTCTCGGGAAAGGAATCCATTGAAATTCCGACTTCAAGACGCAAATTTACAGATGTAATCCGTATTAAGGGTGCACATGAGAATAATTTAAAAGGCATCGATGTGGAATTTCCACTGCATGTATTTACAGTAGTTACTGGAGTTTCCGGCTCGGGCAAGACATCCTTAGTAAAACGTATCCTTTATCCAGCTTTACAGAAGGCTTTAGGAAATTATACCGGTGATCAGACCGGAGTCTATGATGGGATAGAGGGAGCGATGGATCAGATTGAGCAGGTGGAGATGGTCGATCAAAACCCTATCGGTCGGTCTTCACGATCGAATCCGGTGACCTATGTGAAGGCATGGGATGAGATCCGATTACTATTTTCCAATGAACCTGCGGCTAAAGCTGCCGGATTAAAACCTGCAGCATTCTCTTTTAACGTAGAAGGCGGGCGCTGTGATATGTGTCAGGGAGAAGGAGAAGTGAAGATCGAGATGCAGTTTATGGCAGATATCGTTCTACCTTGTGAAGGTTGTGGAGGCAAGCGTTTTAAACAGCATGTATTAGATATTCATTTTAATGGCAAATCGGTGCATGATGTACTTCAGCTTTCTGTAGATGAAGCTATCCTTTTCTTTAAAGATCAGCCTAAGGTAATTAGTAAGTTGCAACCACTACAGGATGTAGGTTTGGGATATGTGATGTTAGGTCAATCTTCCAGTACCCTTTCCGGAGGGGAAGCACAACGGATTAAACTGGCCTCTTTCTTAATTAAAGGGAATAATTCAAAAAAGACCTTATTTATTTTTGATGAGCCTACAACAGGCTTGCACTTCCACGATATTAAAAAATTATTGAAATCTTTCGATGCATTAATTGCTCTAGGAAATACCATCTTGGTTATTGAGCATAATATGGATATGATTAAATCTGCCGATTGGGTTATTGATATCGGTCCGGAAGGTGGAGATAAAGGCGGCCAATTGCTATTTGCCGGAACCCCAGAAGGATTGGTCACTTGTGCTGAATCCTATACGGGAGCCTATTTGAAAACTCACTTAAACTTAAAATAAATTTAAACTTTAAAAGAATGTTTAGAAGATTAGTATCTATAACCGTATTAACGATCTCCGGTTATATGGGATTAGCACAAGTTAAAGCAGACAGACCCAAGTTGGTTGTTGGCCTTGTGGTCGATCAGATGAGATGGGATTATCTATATCGTTTTGCCGATCGATATGGAGATACAGGTTTCAAACGCCTGTTAAAGGAGGGTTTTTCTTGCGAGAATACCTATATCAATTATATTCCTACCTATACTGCCATAGGACATAGTTCAATCTATACGGGTTCTGTACCAGCTGTACATGGGATCACCGCAAATGACTGGATTATCCAAAGTACGGGAGAGAAGATGTACTGTACACAGGATGATTTTGTGGATGGAGTAGGAACCACAGAAGTGGAAGGTAAGCAGTCTCCTCGAAACCTATTGGTTTCTACAGTGACGGACCAACTGAAATTGGCTACAAATTTTAAATCTAAGGTGGTCGGTATAGCGATTAAAGACCGTGGAGGTATTCTTCCTGCAGGTCACTTTGCCGATGCGGCCTATTGGTTTGAAGCAAAATCCGGAAATTGGATTTCTTCGAATTTCTATATGGATAAATTACCGGACTGGTTAAATAAATTTAACAACTTAAAACTGGCGGATAAATATTTAAAACAAGACTGGAAGCCTTTATATAGCTTAGATACTTATACTAATTCTATAGCTGATGATAATGTATACGAGGGAAAATGGCCTGGAGAGGAGTCTCCAACGCTTCCACGTAAGACTTCCGAGTTAATGAAAGATGCAGGTTATGAATTAATAAAAACTACGCCTGCAGGGAATACCATTACTTTTGATTTAGCGAAAGCGGTTATTGAAAATGAGAAAATGGGAGCGAACCCTTCCGAGGCGACAGACTTCCTAGCCATTTCACTTTCTGCGACGGATTATGTCGGTCACCGTTATTCTTTATCTTCAGTAGAAATTGAAGATATCTACCTGCGTTTAGATCAGGAATTGGGTGAGTTTTTTGCCTATTTAGATCGTACTGTAGGTAAAGGAAACTATACATTCTTCTTATCTGCGGATCATGGAGCTTCGTATAATTCCCGTTATTTTATGGATATGAAAGGAAATGGCGGTTATTTCAATAGCAGCCAAATTCTAAAAGCTTTAAATACCACCTTAGCAGAGACTTTCGGAACAGATAAACTTGTGCTTTCTTTAATGAACTATCAGGTGCATTTAAATTATGCCGCTATCGAAGCTGCGAAGTTAGATGTAGCGTTAGTTAGCAAGAAGATTGTGGAGACCTTAAGAAAAGAAGATGGGGTCGCTTATGTCTTAGATTTAGCTGGAGGAGACCAGATCAATGTACCAGCAGTAATGCGTGAGCAGATCATTAATGGCCATAATCCGAAGCGCTCTGGAGCAATCCAAATTATCTTGGAACCACAATGGTATTCCGGTAGCCCGCGTTCTACAGGAACGACACATGGCACATGGTCTGGTTTTGATGCACATATTCCATTGGTATTTATGGGATGGGGTATAAAACCAGGAACGACAAATAAGGTGACGCATATTACCGATATTGCTCCAACGATTTCATCTTTATTGCATATTGCTGCTCCCAATGGAAATATTGGAGCTCCAATTGTAGAGGTCTTAGAGAAATAACTATCTAAATACGTTACTTTTTTTTGTTAAATTTGTCAATTACAAACTAAAACAGAAGTATGCTTTCCAAAAAAACAAAATATGCAATAAAAGCCTTAATGGTTCTGGGTAGAAACTACGGGAAGGAACCCATGCAAATTATTAAAATTGCAGAGGAGGAAAATATTCCTAAAAAGTTTTTGGAGCAGATTCTATTGGAAATGCGTAATGCTGGGATTTTATATAGTAAAAAAGGAGCTGGAGGTGGATATAGCTTAAATAAAGATCCTGAAGATGTATACCTTTCTCAGGTGATGCGTCTGATTGATGGACCGATAGCCTTATTGCCTTGCGTCAGTTTAAACTTTTATCGCTCTTGTGACGAGTGTACGGAGGAACATGCTTGTGGAATCCGCGATACCTTTGTCGATGTGCGAAATGCGATGCTTCAAATCCTAAATGATACTTCCATAGCGAATCTGATCAATAAAGAGAAACAGTTAAACTTAGATACATAAGCATAATCCGTAGGAAATAAAAAAGGAGTTATCTAATCGATAACTCCTTTTTTTATGGCTTCTACAGGGAGCCTATTAAGGATTCAAAGTGCATCCCTCGGCTGGCTTTTAAAAGAATCATGGCCTCTTGAATTGGCTTCTCTTGAATAGCTTTTAACGCCTCTTCCGTAGTTTTATAAAATTCTGCTCCAGGCTGCTGCTGCTTGAAGAAGGCCTGTCCGACTAAAATAATCCGTTCGGCAGGGATC
>DAIQRP010000104.1:5798-9957 GCA_036786125.1 Sphingobacterium sp. | reverse complement strand
ATGTATTAATTCCAGCTATAAGTGCTGTTGAAAGCATGGCTGAATTAATAAATAATCGTGTAAAGCTTATTTTCATATAATTGAAATTTAGAACTACTTATAAAGAATACGACTCCTTCTTCCCGACAAAATAAAGAAAATTAAAACACTTAATTGCATTTAAAGGCATAAAATTATATGCTAAAACGTATTTGCAGTAGGTGTATTCCAAATATTTCATTATCTTGCTTTCGGATTTAGTACTTAAAAACGTAAAATATAACCTAATTCATATGAAACGAAGATCTTTTATACAGAATTCCGCAGTTCTAGGCGCAGGTCTATTTGCCAGCAAATTTAGCTTTGCTGAACAGCATTCCTCCTTTCCGGTTGTCCGTACTGCAAAAGATAAAAGACTTTTCCAAAGTCCAGTAATTGAAGATATTATTTCACAATTTCAAAAGCAAGTTAAAAACAAAGAACTCGCTTGGATGTTTGGTAACTGTCTACCAAATACCTTAGATACAACTGTATTTCCATATACTGAAAATGGAAGAAACTACACCTATGTCATTACTGGGGATATTGATGCGATGTGGTTACGCGATAGTTCGGCTCAAGTATGGCCCTACCTTCCATTTATGAAAAAAGATAAAAAACTGCAAAACCTGATTCAAGGTTTAATTCATAAACAATCCAAATGTATTAATATAGATCCCTATGCTAATGCATTTTATAATGATCCAACAAAAAAAGGAGAATGGTTTTCAGATCATACGAGCATGAAGCCAGGTATTCATGAACGCAAATGGGAGATTGACTCCTTATGTTACCCTATTCGTTTGGCTTACCATTACTGGAAAACTTCCGGCGATACGACTCCATTTAATGAAGAGTGGGTGTCAGCGCAGAAACTAACATATCAAACTTTTGTTGAGCAGCAGCGAAAAGATAGTTTAGGCCCTTATGTATTCTCTAGAACCACATCCCGAGGTTCAGATACTTTACAGGTGGATGGATATGGATACCCCGTAAATCCCGTAGGTTTAATCTGTTCGAGTTTCAGACCTTCGGACGATTCGACGATTTTTTCCTTTTTAATTCCATCCAATCTTTTTGCTATCGTTAGTTTAAAAGAGTCGGCGGAAATTTTACGTCAGGTAAAAGGAGAAAATGAGTTAGCTAATCAGATGGAAGCTTTAGCTGCTGAAGTGCAGCAAGCGGTTAATACCTATGGTATTATAGATCACCCAAAATTTGGTCGTGTATATGCGTTTGAAGTAGATGGCTTCGGTTCACATTTAATGATGGATGATGCCAATATTCCTTCCTTATTATCTCTTCCTTACTTAGGAGCGGTAGATGTCAATGACGAGGTATATCAGCGCACAAGAAAATATATCCTTTCTGCGGACAATCCTTTCTATTTCAACGGAAAATTTGGAGATGGAATTGGTGGTCCACATATCGGTCGCGATTATATTTGGCCGATGTCCATTATTATGCGCGGTTTAACTTCGACCTCTGATGAGGAAATTAAGAAATGTGTGCAGCAATTAATTGCTACTCATGGAGATACAGGCTTTATGCATGAATCCTATAAAAAAGATGATCCTAAAGATTTCACTAGAAGCTGGTTCGCTTGGACAAATACGATTTTCGGAGAATTTATCTGGAAAGTATATCAAGAGAAACCACAGCTCTTAGCTTAATAAAAAAGCGGTAAACAAAGATTTGTTTACCGCTTTTTTATTAGGGAAAATAGTTTTATTGTGCCATCTTTGTTTTCATATTTGAACGTATAGTATACTATGACAGAAGGACAGGAAATGGGGCCTATAGGCATTTTTGATTCTGGATACGGCGGTTTATCTGTATTTAAAGAAATTCAACAGGCCCTTCCACATTATGATTATATCTATTTAGGTGATAACGCTAGAGTACCTTATGGTACACGCTCATTCGAAGCTGTATATGAGTTTACGAAAGAATGTGTCTTTAAGTTATTTGATTTAGGATGTAATCTGGTGGTATTAGCCTGTAATACCGCTTCAGCAAAAGCTTTAAGAAGTATTCAGCAGCATGATCTCCCGGAAGGCAAAAAAGTTTTGGGCGTAATCCGGCCGACCACGGAAATTATAGATCAGTATACACGTACGCAACAAGTAGGTATTTTAGCGACAACAGGTACCGTTAAATCCGAATCTTATAAAATTGAGATAGAGAAATTTAATCCTGCGCTTACCGTATACCAACACGATTGTCCATTTTGGGTGCCTTTAGTAGAAAATAATGAGATTCAAACGGAAGGCGCTAAATTTTTTGTTGAAAAAGATATTAAAGCCCTACTGGCACAGTCTGAGCAGATAGATACCATTGTACTGGCCTGTACACATTACCCTTTATTATTACCAATAATAGAACAATTTGTTCCAGCTGGTATACAGATTATTTCTCAGGGGCCTATTGTAGCAGCAAGTTTAAAAAATTATTTACACAGACATCCCGAAGTAGAAAGCCTATGTAAAAAAGAGGGTAGTTTGCGTTTTTTAACAACCGATTCACCGGAGGATTTTGAAGAAAAAGCAACCATCTTTTTTGGAAGCCCTGTTCATGCAGAACATATTAAAGTATAAACCGTACGTTTATTAATAATAGATAATGTTGATTTAAAATATAAACAAGGATTTATACAATAATAAACAAGGTTGTTTTAAAATATAAACTTGCATTTATTAAAAAATAAAAAAAGCAGGAATATCAAATGATATTCCTGCTTTTTTTATTTGATGGAGTTAAGCTCTAGCACTCAAAGCTAAGGCATACAATTTCATTTGCTTGACCATGGATAAGAGCCCATTCGCCCGTGTTGGGGATAAATGCTCTTTAAGACCAATCTGATCAATAAAGTATAAATCTGCTTCGGCAATTTCCTTGGCAGTATGCCCAGAAAGGACTTTAATCATTAAACTCACTAATCCTTTAGTAATGACTGCATCAGAATCTGCTTTAAAATTTAGAATTCCTTGCTCTATATCTGGATGTAACCAAACTTTAGATTGACAGCCTTTAATAATATAATCATCCGTTTTATATTGCTCATCGATTAAAGGAAGCTCTTTCCCCAGTTGAATGATGTATTCATACTTCTGCATCCAATCTTCAAAGAATGCGAAATCCTCAATCAACTCGTCTTGTAATTCATTAATAGTCATTTCTTATTTATTATAATAACATTTGCGTTGCACGTTTCAAACCGGCAACTAAACTATCTACTTCTTCTTTGGTATTATACATGGCTAATGACATACGGATCGTGCCCGGGATATTAAATCTATCCATAACGGGTTGAGCACAATGATGTCCTGTACGTACGGCAATACCTAACTTATCTAAAATGACCCCCACATCATATGGATGTGTGCCATCGATTAAAAATGATATCACTGAGCATTTCTGATCAGCTGTACCGATAAATTTAATTCCTGGAACTTGGGATAAGGCTTCTGTAGCATAATTTAAGAGCTCTTGTTCATAAGCCGCAATTTCTGCTATACCCACGCTATTTAAATAATCTATCGCATCTCCAAGGCAGATTCCTGCTTCAATATTCGGCGTTCCTGCTTCAAATTTAAATGGCAGCTCATTATAGGTTGTCTTTTCAAAAGTAACTTCCTTAATCATATCGCCACCCCCTTGATAAGGAGGCATCGCATTTAAGATACTTTCTTTTCCGTATAATACCCCTACTCCCGTTGGTGCATACATCTTATGTCCAGAAAATAGTAGAAAGTCTACATCCAGAGCCTGCACATCGATTTTGATATGTTGTATCGCTTGAGCTGCATCCAATGCGACAGGCACATGTTGAGCATGCGCTAGACGAATGATCTCTTCTACAGGATTAATAGTTCCTAAAGAATTCGATACATAAGTTACGGAAACTAATTTTGTCCGTTCAGATAAAAGGTTTTGATATGCTTCCATATCCAGCTCCCCTTTATCATTCATAGGGATTACACGTAGATGAGCTCCTTTTTGTTCACATAACATCTGCCAAGGCACAATATTAGAATGGTGCTCCATTGCGGAAACAATAATCTCATCGCCTTCATGGACAAAAGCCTGTCCAAAGCAGCTTGCTATTAGATTTAACCCGTCGGTTGTGCCCTTCGTAATA
>DAIQRP010000104.1:1197-5788 GCA_036786125.1 Sphingobacterium sp. | reverse complement strand
ATAATCACCTCATAATCATGCTTGGCATGAATTAATTCCTGAACTTTACGGCGGGTTACTTCAAAAGCATCGGTAGAGATTTGACTTAAGTAGTGTACACCCCGGTGCACATTACTATTCATATCCGTATAATAATGCGTAATGGCATCGATAACGGATTGTGGCTTCTGTGTAGTTGCCCCATTATCAAAATATATTAGCGGCTTACCATTTACCTCCCGTTTTAAAATAGGGAAATCGGATCTAATTTTATCTATATCGTAGTTTTTCAAAATCTTCTGTTTTCTGACACAAAGTTAAGAGTATTTTAGATAATACGTGGGTTGTAGCTCATAAGTTTTTCAATTCGCTGTCATATTTAAGCTTGAAAATCGGAGCGCTCAATGATAAAAATTTGTAAAAAATCCCCAGTACTACTTTTCATACGTCTATTAAATGCTATTAAATTACCATTTGGAGACCAGTTTGGAGCTCCTTCCAAGGCCCCTTCTGCCGCGGAAATCAAAGGAGTAATCCTTCTGCTATGCAAAGTTTTCAAGTCCAGAATATATAAGGCATCTGCTAGCGGATATACCATTTCATGCTGATATATATTAAACTGATTGACAATAGATTCTTTATGAAAAGTCAGCTGTTTACATTTTTCTGTCTGGATATGCCATGAAAAAATATTAACAAAACCTGCCTGATCGGATTTTAAAAAATAGATATACTGTCCATCCTCAGAACTTCTTAGCCAATGTCTAGGTGTAGAGGATATTTGTATTCCCTTCGTCAATCGCTGCACACGTAGGCCCTGCGCTGTATTGGGTCTAGATATGAAGGTCCCTTCGAGCGGATATCCAGCTTTTGCCTTAGTGATATCATCTGGAAGGTAAGCAATAAAAATATCTCTTTGCTCATTTAAATGAGCATCCAGACAAATTCCTTGAAAAGCAATGCGGCTTTGCTGCTGTTGAACTGTTGCATTTCCAAGCCAACATTCATCAAAAGCCCTCAGTATTTCATCTGAGCCCGCTTTCGGCTGATCTGTGACATCGACAATAACTTCGGCAAACATAGTTCCCGAAAAATTATTTCCGTCCTGCACATGCGTTTGAACAGGTTGCGGAATCATTACACCTACAGTACGTAGATCCTGTATCTCTTCTGAAGTCTCCGATAATTTTCGAATAATTTCGTCATTATAGGTGAAACATAATTTCGTACCATCCGCAGACCAAGCATGCGCATGTGTCCCTCCGCGAAGGGCCCCTGCTTTAAATGGTGGTATTACTTGTCTAGCATCAAGAGGCTTAATTTTACCTGGAAGAGCCGTATCCACATACACTCCTGTTCTTCTGTCCATCGCATAAGGCTCCTGCTCAGAGGCTGTGGAAAGACCATGAATAAAACTGACACGCTCGACCTTCGGATTATAGGCTGCCGCCCCAACTCCAGGACCCCAGTCGGATGCCGTATCGATTTGATATAACAGTTCGATCTGCTGACTTGGAATATGTACGCGTTCTATACGTTTTGTTCGAGCAATATCCTGATCCTGATTTCTGGTATCATATACAATCCATGCTCCATCCGGAGAGAAGACTTGATTATAATTTAAAGTATGTCCATACTGGCCATGGGTAAGTTGTAACATATGACTAAATCCGCTATTTGATGTGCTTCAAAATTAAATAAATTAATAAAAACTAATCTACGAATCATTATATTCGTTTAATGAATAAATTGGAACATACAGATTTTCAGCTAATCAATAAACATAGCTCTATTGAAAAAGCGCAGCTTCAAGCTGGTTTAGAAAATCATATCTACGCCAAAAAGAAAGATTGGATGGCTTTTCTACAGCTTTTACTATTAAGTTTAGGCATAGGTTTTACGGCTATAGGTATGGTGTTTTTTTTCGCCTATAACTGGCAGGACTTACCTAAATTTTTTAAATTAGGATTAATTGAATTGGCTATTATCGCAGGCATTGCCATGCAGTTTATTCCTAAAATTCAACTCCTAACCAAAAATATAATCTTGATGGCAACCTGCTTACTGACAGGAGTTTTATTTGCCGTATTTGGTCAGATTTATCAAACCGGTGCAGATGCTTACGATTTCTTCTTAGGTTGGTTGCTAGCTGTTAGTATTTGGGCTATACTATCCAACTTTCCGGTGTTATGGCTCTCCTATATCGTATTATTTAATGTAACTGCTTTTCTATTTATAGACCAAACCAGCCTCATTGACGAACCATATTTTATCTATCTGATATTTTTTGGAATCAATGCCTTGTTTTTACTTATATACAACCTTGTATTAACTAAAATATCTACCAGCAGCTTATTAGAAAATTCCTTATATGCTGCGTTAATAGGCTTATCTTGTTATTTTATTTCAATTGGTTTCTTTGAGACACATTTCCCTTATTATGCCAGTGTATTGATCGTTGGTATAGCAACACATATTCTAAGTGCTTATATCGGCTGGAAAATTAAAAATTTATTTTTAATCGCTATCAGCATGTATAGTGCCATAATTATCATCACTTTTCTAATTAATTCTGGAAATATCGATGAAGGATCACTAATCTTATCCATCTTATTCTGCTTGATATCAGTCACTGCATCTGTATATGGATTATTAAAATTAAACAAGCAATGGAAGTATGGAAAAGTTAAATAAAATACGCAGCTTCCTCGAGCAAGAACATATTAGCTATCATGCAGAATCTTTAGAGAAAGACCAGTCTCTTTTAGAAGATTCCAATAGCCCTATTATAAAAATCCTATCCCTTTTTGGGGCTCAATTAATCTGTGGTTTAGTATTGGGTTTGCTGTTAATCACCGGCCTTATAGAGCACAAAGAATCCCAGCTTACGGTAGGTATACTTAGTTTGTCTTTGGCCTTATGTATAGATATCAGAAATAAAACATTTGTAATTTCTAGTATCACGATGACGGCCTATATAATAGGGCTTTTGATGATCAATATCGCTTTTGCCTCCATGAATATGTCTGTCGAATTTGCTGCCGTAATTAGCATGCTAATTACGCTAATCAGCTTGCTAATCCGATCCTCGTATTTAATTTCTTTAATAGCGTTTATATCCTTTAATATTGCTACGCTTCTCTTATTAAGGCATGCTTTAATTCCATATCATGAAACCTTATTGATTTCCACTTTAATAATTTGGCTTTATTTATGGTTTATATATGAAGCAGACATTATCTTTAAGCTCAAACGATTTGCCTCTTTATATGACCCCATAAAAATTGGACTTATCCTGTGTATCTTGACTTTCTATTTTCTCAGTGATTTGCGATATAATCCGCTCTATGATGGGATGCAGGTACACTATATCCTGGTGGAATCTGGCGTCGCGATTTTAGGCATACTTTTACTGAGTTATAGGCTCTTTGGATTATTTGAAGTCGAGTCCATATTTTACCGACTTATCTTATTATTAATCCTCTTTTTCAGTTTAATTGCTACGGTATATTTTCCAGGAATATCTATTTCCCTGTTAATTATATTACTTTGTTTTAAAAATAGCTTTAAAACAGGTTTGTTCCTTGGAATAGGGAGTTTTATCTATTTTATAAGTAGGTTTTATTATGACCTTAGCTATAGCTTAATGATAAAATCATTTATTCTTATCGGCTCTGGGCTATTTTTACTTCTTTTATATTATGTCTTACGTCAAAATTTTAAAAATGAAAAGATATAAACTGATCCTAATCCTAGTCAATCTTATACTTGTACTGGCCTTATTTAATTGGTCAGTCGTACAGAAAGAAAAAATACTACATCAGGGACAGTTTATGTTGTTAAAACTGGCTCCTGTAGACCCGCGTTCACTCATGCAAGGAGATTATATGGCGTTAAATTATGAAATAGCTGACCATCTCAAGCCTTTAGAAATTCCTCGAAAAGGATATTGTTTACTTCAGCTCGATACGGCTCATATAGCCCATTTTTCAGGGATTTATGATGGACATTCTCCATTAAAGTCTAATGAGGTATTAATCCAATATACCTATAATGGGCGTATATTTTCTTTGGGTGCGGAGTCTTATTTCTTTGAAGAAGGCCAGGCCTCCCATTTTGAAAAAGCTCAATATGGAGGACTAAAAGTAGATCAAAAAGGAAACTCCATTTTAATAGGCTTATATGATGAAAATCGCTTGGCACTGTAAGCTAACATATAATAATCTATAAAATAACAAATTATCCAATTAATCGTCGTTAAAAGAAGTTCTTAATAAAATAAAATACTTCTCATTTGAATGATATTAACTATTATCTTTGCAAAATCCTATTTTATATTGATTTGAATTATTTACCTTTGCAATAGATATGCAAGAACTACCTCTAAACATACCAGAAGGGTCACGCAAGGAAGTGATGACTTATTTGGAGCCATTCATGTTAAATGAAATGAGCGAATATTTGAAGCCTGTAGAAGAGATGTGGCAACCTGCTGATTTCTTACCAGATGCTTCAAGAGACACTTTCTTTGAGGAAATAAGAGATTTACAAGAGAGTGCTAAAGAATTACCTTACGACTTAGTGGCCGTGCTCGTTGGAGACACCATTACTG
>DAIQRP010000104.1:0-1187 GCA_036786125.1 Sphingobacterium sp. | reverse complement strand
GATGAAGTAGACAAAAATGAACAAGGTGGATGGATGAAATGGGTTCGCGCTTGGACTGCAGAAGAAAATCGTCACGGTGATTTATTAAATAAATACTTGTATCTATCTGGACGTATAAATATGCGTGAGTTTGAAATGTCTACTCAATATTTAATTCAAGATGGATTTGATATCGGCACAGGTGCAGATCCTTATAGAAACTTTATCTACACTTCATTTCAAGAAATTGCAACGAATATTTCCCATCGTCGTGTAGCGGGTTTATCTAAAAAATCAGGCGATAAATTACTAGCGAAGATGTGTGGAGTTATTGCTTCTGATGAAGCAAGACATGCCAAAGCATATATGTCATTTATCTCAAAAGCTATCACTGTAGATGCTTCAGAAGTGATTTTGGCCTATGAAGACATGATGCGTAAAAAGATTGTGATGCCAGCTCAATTCCTGCGTGAATCGGGAGAGCCTCAGGGGGAAGCTTTTGCTCACTTCTCTGATGCAGCACAGCGTTTAGGCGTTTATACAGCTTTAGATTATGTCGATATTATTAAAGAATTAAATACCGATTGGGCAATCGATCAAATTTCGGGATTAACGGATAAAGCAGAAAAAGCACGTGATTATCTTTTAAAATTACCAGATCGTTTAACGCGTTTAGCAGATCGTATGAAAGTCCCTGAAAAGCAATTTAACTTTAAATGGATTTACTAAAATATTAAGGCTCGTTATTCGAGCCTTTTTTATGGCATTTAATCTCCCCTTTTCGACAATTCTTTATGCAGCTGATACAACTGAGAAAAGGATGGAATCAAGATGATAATACAGCCGATAATAACTATCATAAGTTGATATATATGACAGGTATAGGTCAAATAAAGCAGGATTAAAATAATCACAGTCATCCCTACAGTAAAGCCTACAGTAAAACGTGTTAAAGATTTTTGCTTATCCAATAACTCTTCTTTGCTCAAACGACTTAAATTCCCTTTCCCCATACTGCGGCTTCTTCTTACTATAAATATAGGCTGAATAATTTTCCTATCCGAGAGGATAGCGAAATTTTATATGAATAGATTGTCATATAATAAATAACTTAGCGAAAGTATCTTGACTTTTTTATAGTTTTGGAGATACGAATAACGCTTTTCAATTTACAAATATGAAAAAAAGATTTTCCTTGGCTTTAGCCC